>NZ_JBSTYM010000014.1:0-113300 GCF_054052445.1 Aeromonas crassostreae
CCGCATCGTCGGCCACGCGAGAGCTAAACGCTCTTGGCAGGCAGCCAACACGAAAAACCCCGCTCATCGAGCGGGGTTTTTTATTGCCTGACACTCAGCTGACCGATTGCAATGGCCTGGCGATGCCTTGCTCCTGAACGCCTGGTCCATTCATTGCTCCTTCTCGGCTTTCCTCGCGGCACTGGATTGCCACACGATCCTGTGCGATATGTGTTCGTTCTTTCCGTTTGCTGTAGCCAACGCCGGAGCAGGGTTCTGCTGCGCCCCCGCACCGCCCCCTTCGGCACTTCTCCCTATTTATCATCTCCGTTCGTTGCGGTTATTCCCTTTGTTGATAATCACTATCGCCGGAAACGGGAGTGACAAGCCCCGCAGGATCCATAGACTGTTTCTTTCATGCACAAGGAGTTGTCTATGTTGGGGATCCACGATCTGGCGTTGTTTGTTGTATCTGGCTTGTTGTTGAACATGATGCCGGGACCGGACTCCCTGCTCATCATGCTGCGCAGTGGCTCGCAAGGCTGGCGGGCGGGCTCGGTGGCGGCGCTGGGCATAGGAGCGGGCACCATGGTGCATGTGCTGGCGGCGGCCCTGGGGCTGTCTGCACTGCTGAGCGCCTCGGCCGAGCTGTTCGTCATCATCAAGCTGATGGGGGCACTCTATCTGGTCTATCTGGGGATTTCCCTGCTCAGGCAAGGCGCAAGCTCACCTGTTGCGAGCGAGCCTGCGGTGCCGCTACCAGTGCTCTCCTATGGACGGATCTTTCGGCAAGGGTTGCTTACCAATGTGCTGAACCCAAAGGTTGCTCTGTTCTTTCTCGCCTTTGTTCCCCAATTCATCGCCCCCGATGCGCCGCAGAAGGCGCTGGCCTTCATCCTGCTGGGCTGTATCTTCAACTTCAATGGCATGATCTGGTGCCATCTGTTGGCGTTCTCGACCGCCTATGCGAGTCGCAAGGCGCGTCTGCCGGCCAGATTCGGGCGCTGGCTCAATCGGCTGATGGGAGGCTTGTTCGTGGGTCTGGGCATCAAGCTGGCCGTGGAGTGACTCTCATCCATAGTGAAAACCGGCCATAGAAAAAGGCGTATCCCATCGCTGGGATACGCCTTCGTCTGCACTGCAGCAGGATGACCGGGATCAGTTCATGCCGTAGCGTTTGAGTTTCTTGCGCAGGGTGCCACGGTTGATGCCCATCATCACGGCGGCGCGAGTCTGGTTACCACGGGTGTACTGCATGATCACGTCCAGCATGGGAGCTTCGACTTCGGAGAGGACCATATCATACAGATCAATCACTTCCTGACCGTTCAACTGGGCCAGGTAGTTACGCAGGGCCTGTTGCACAGAGTCACGCAGGGGGCGCTGGGTGGGCTCGGCGGCGTGATTGTGAGTAGTTGTTACCAATGCATCAGAAGTCAGGGTTTGTTCGAACATATTCGGTCGGCTCTTTAGTTATGCGTTAACCTAATCCATCGAAATACGCTTCGAGTGCCTCGAGCTGTGCGTCTGCACAATCCAGGGCATTGAAGTGCTTACGGAATTCTCGGCCCGTCTCTTCTTCATCCAGATACCAGCCCACGTGTTTACGGGCAATGCGCGCTCCCAGAAAGGCACCGTAAAACTGATGCAGATTGGTTACATGCTCGTTCATCAGGGTGCGAACCTCATCCCTGTCGGGAGGTGGCAGCTTGGTTCCTGTCTCAAGAAAATGACGGATTTCCCGGAAAATCCAGGGTCGTCCTTGCGCTGCACGGCCGATCATCACGGCGTCGACACCGGTATAGTCGAGGACATACCGGGCCTTCTCCGGGCTGTCTATGTCGCCATTGGCGACAACAGGAATCGATACGGCCTGCTTAATCGCCCTGATAGTGTCGTACTCGGCTTCCCCCTTGTAGAGGCAGGCGCGGGTACGACCATGCACGGCAAGGGCCGCGATACCGCAATCTTCGGCGATTCGGGCGATCTCCTCGCCATTGCGGTTATCCGGATCCCATCCTGTGCGGATCTTCAAGGTGACAGGCACTTCCACTGCATCGACCACGGCCCGGCAGATGGTTCTGACCAGGTCGGGCTGGCGCAGCAGGGCGGAACCTGCCAGCTTCTTATTCACTTTTTTTGCCGGACATCCCATGTTGATGTCGACGATCTGAGCGCCCTGCTCCACGTTGTAGCGGGCAGCAAACGCCATCATCTCGGGGTCGGATCCGGCAATCTGGACCGATCGCAGTCCGGTTTCGGCAGAGTGGCCCATTCTCATCCTGGTTTTCTGGGTGTCCCAGACATCCGGGTTGGCCAGCAGCATCTCGGAAACGGCCATTCCGGCTCCCAATCGCAAGCAAAGCTCACGAAATGGTCGGTCTGTCACACCGGCCATGGGGGCCACGATCAAGGGAGTTTCAAGCGTGTGGGGACCTATCTGCATTCCACGGTTACCATCGGCTTAGGGCGGCGTATATTACGCATTTTTTAGTCAGGATAAAAGGTTAGTATTTGAGCGTCAGGCATTTTTTTCTGAAAAAAACGGCCTGCGAACCCTTGCAAATTCAGGAGTGCTTGAAAACCGGGCAAATTGTGATGGGGGCTGCCGTCCGGCCCGAGCTAGGGATACAATCGGATTACCCCTGCCAATCATCACGGGCTTTGCGTTATGATAGGCGCCCTGAATTGAGTAAAAGCTCAAAACCTTTTTGTGACAAACCGCATCACCAACAGATTGGGGAAGTATGAGAGCAAGGTTAATCTGTCCGTTGGCGCCATGCCTGCTATGGCTCATGTTGGCACCGGCCCAGGCACAGCCACTGAGCTTTAGTCAGGCCTGGAGCCGGGTGTTACAACAAGACGAGGGGCTGGCGGCAGAGCAGGCCGGCGTCGATCGCGCCAAGCAGTTGCGCGAGGCGGCCAAGGCCATGTACCTGCCCAAGGTCGATCTCGGTGCCAGCTACACCCATCTGGACAAGCCGGTCGAGCTGGACATGCTGGATCTCAACCCCATCGCCAACCACCCTGAATTTGGCAAGATCCTGGGCCCCGTCATGCAGGCGCTGCAGCTCGGCGCCAATGATTTCGTCACCCCCCTCACCAAGCAGAACGTGGTCACCAGCTCGGTCAAGATGCTGTGGCCGCTCTTCGTGGGGGGGCGCATCGATGCGGCCCAGGATATTCGGCAGGCCCAGGTGAGCGAGGCGCAAGAGCAGCTGGTGCTCAAACAGCAGGCCAGCTTCGAGAGCCTCTCCCAGACCTATTTCGGCGTGGTGCTGGCGGCTCAGGTAGTGCAGACCAAGCAGGAGATAGAGCAGGGACTGGCCCATCACCTGGATCACGCCAAAAAACTGGAGGGGCAGGGTCAGATAGCCCGGGTAGAGCGGCTCTCGGCCCAGTCAGCCTATGACAGGGCGCGCATCGATACCCAGAAGTATCGCCGCAGCCTGGAGATCGCCGAGCTGGCGCTCTCCCGCATGCTCAAGCTCAAGGGGGCAGAGCCCGACAACCGGCTGTTTATCAATGAACAGATACCGGCCCTCGATGGGTTCGTGCAGGAGACTCTGGCGGTGCACCCCGGTCTCAAGCTGCTGGCCGCCAAGAAGGAGCAGGCCCAGGGCCTGATCAAGCTGGAGAAGGGGAAGTATGCTCCCGAACTGTTCCTGTTTGGCAATTACAACCTCTACGAAGATGATTCGCTGGCCTCGAAAACCACACCGGACTGGCTGGTTGGTGTCGGTGTCAGCCTGCCCCTGGTGAGCCGGGATGGCCGCTCCGAGACGGTGCAGGCCGCCAAGAGCGCCGAGTTGCAGGTCAATCTGCTGCAAGCCAAGACCCGGGAAGACCTGGAGCTGCTGGTCGAGAAGACCTGGCGCGAGGCGGCGCAAGGGCTGGAGGAGTATCAAGCCCTGGACTCGACCCAGCAGCTGGCCGAAGAGAATGTCTTGCTGCGGGACAAGGCGTTTGCTCAGGGGCTCTCCACTTCCCTGGACGTGGTGGATGCGCGCAACCAGCTGGCCGGGGTCAAGACCCAGCGCGCCGCGGCCGCCTATCAATATGTGGTCTCCCTGGCGCGCCTGTTGGCACTCTCCGGCCAGATGAACAGCTTCAATCAGTATCAGTTTGGCCGGGTGACCGAGGTGCGCTCATGACCCACTCCTCCCGTGGGTTGGCCACTCATTCCCGTTTTGGCCGCACAGGCCCAGCATTCGAGGTATCAGCATGAGTCACTCCCCCATACGCCAGAAGATGCGCCAAGGCCGGCCGCTGCTGCTTCCCCTGCTCCTGGTGTTGTTGGTCGCCTGGCTGGGTTGGCGTTTCTGGCTCGCCTATCAGCCCGAACCGGTGCGACTGCAGGGACAGATAGAGGCGCAGCAGTACTCGGTCTCCTCCAAGGTGCCTGGCCGCATCGACGAGGTGCTGGTGAAAAAGGGCGATGTGCTGGCCAGGGATCAGCTGGTATTTACCCTGGCCAGCCCAGAGATTGAAGCCAAGCTGAGCCAGGCCAAGGCCGGTGAGGCGGCCGCCGGTGCCCTGGCCGAGGAGGCCGAGAACGGCGCCCGTGCCCAGCAGATCGCCGCCGCCAAGGATCAGTGGCAACAAGCCAAGGTCGCCGCCGCGCTGCGGGGTACCACCTATCAGCGGGTCGCCAACCTGCACAGGGACGGTGTCATGGCGCTGCAAAAGCGTGATGAGGCCTGGACCGCCTGGCAGGCGGCCAAGTACAGCGAAGGCATGGCCTGGCAGCAATATCAGCTGGCGCTGGAAGGGGCGCGGGAGGAGACCAAGGTTGCCGCCCGGGAGAAGGCCAAGATGGCGGCAGGCTCGGTGGCCGAGGTGGAGGCCTATCTGGCCGATACCCGCATCACCAGCCCCCATGATGGCGAGGTGGCCCAGGTGCTGCTGCGCAGCGGCGAGCTGGCGCCCCAGGGCTTCCCCGTGGTGACCCTGCTCGACATGGAGGATGCCTGGGCCCAGTTCCATGTGCGCGAAGATCTGCTGCCCCGTTTTGCGCTGGGTACCGAATTCGATGCCAGCATCCCGGGACTGGGGGCGCAGACGGTCCGCTTCAAGGTGACCCACGTGGCCGTGATGGGGGATTTCGCCACCTGGCGCGCCACCGATACCCGCCAGGGGTTCGACATGAAGAGCTTCCAGGTGGAGGCGCGCCCCTTGCAACCGGTTGAAGGATTGCGGGTCGGCATGAGTGTCCTGGTCGAACTCTGATGAGAGAGGAGCTCAGCCAGCTGTGGCGTGATCCCTTCGGCCGGGCCCTGGTCAGCTGGCTGCCCCTGCTGCTGATGGGCATCCTCTGCTGGATCTTTTCGGCCGGCCTGGCCCGGGATCTCAACATTGGCCTGGTGGATCTGGACAAGAGCCAGCTATCGCGCCGGCTCGCCTATTCGCTGGATGCCTCGGCCGGGCTCCGGCTTGGCTCCGAATTTGATTCGGTCAACGAGGGGAGTCGCGCCCTGCGCGGCGGTGACATCTATGCCCTGGTGGTGATCCCCCATCATCTGGAGCGGGATGCCCGCGAGGGCACCCAGCCCCAGGTCACCGTGTTCAACAACGGCCAGTTCATCCTGATCGCCAAGCTGGTCAACTCGGCCCTGGCCCAGGTGGTCGGCACCCTCAATGGCCAGGTCGGCGTGCTGCAGGCCCTGGCCGAGGGACAGGCACTGCCGGGGGCCCTCGGTCAGGCGCTGCCCATCAACAACCAGATCACGGCGCTCTACAACATCAACTCCAGCTATGCCCAGTTTCTGCTCAGCGCCCTGCTGCCCGGGGTGTGGCAGATCCTGGTGGTGCTCTATGGCCTGGGCGCCCTGGCGCGGGCAGACCGTCTGGGTCAAGCCTGGGCCGCACAGGGAGTCTGGCGCGGGCTGTGGCGCAAGCTGGTGCCCCACCTCTTCATCGGCTGGGGCTGGGGGCTGGGCTGGAGCCTGATGCTGTTCGTGGTGCTGGGTTACCCCATGCAGGGCAGCTGGCTGGTCCTCATCCTGGGGCTGGGGCTGACCACGCTCGCCTGCCTGGCCATCGGGGCCGGACTCTATGCCCTGTTGCGGGATGGGGCGCGCGCCATCTCCATAGCGGGGGCCCTGACCGCCCCCGGCTTTGCCTTCATGGGGGTCACCTTCCCGGCCAGCGCCATGGGCAGTTTTGCCCAGGGGTGGCGCAGCCTGCTGCCGGTCTCCCACTACATAGAGGTGCAGATAGGGCAGGCCAACTACGGCCAGCCCCTGGCCATGGCATGGGGGCAGCTCGCCCCCCTGTTGCTGTTCCTGCCGCTGTTTTGGTGGGTGGCCCATCGCTATCGGCACGAGGCGACGGTCGGGGCCGGACGCGAACAGGAGCCGGGGCCATGCTGACCATGTCGATCGATGTCAACGCCGGAGCCGCGCCCTTTCGTGGGGAAGAGGCTGCGGCTGCCCGGGAGGCGACCTCATGATGGGATTTTGGGATCTGGTGCGCCTCGAGCTGCGCTCCTTGCTGACGGACAGGGCCATCATGCTGACCCTGTTTGGCGGCGTGCTTTTCTACTCCTTCCTCTACCCGCAGCCCTATTTGCAGCAGTTGCCGCGGGAAGAGCCCGTGGTGGTGGTCAACGATGACGGCAGCCAGCTCTCCCGCCAGCTGGAGTTCATGGCCGATGCCACCCCCCAGGTGCGTCTGGTGGCCAGGGTGAGCAGCCTGGATGAGGCGCGCCAGTGGCTCATCGATGGCCGGGCCAGCGGCCTTTTGCATATTCCTCGCCACTTCTACCGGGATCTGCGCCAGGGGCGGAGCGTGACCCTGAGCTATGGCGGCGATGCCTCCTACTTCCTGGTCTACGGCACCATCGCCGAGGGCCTGGCCCAGGCGAGCGGCACCCTGGCTGCCCAGGTGAAGGTGGCGCGGCTGCTGGTCGAGGGGGAGGCCCTGCCCCAGGCCGCCAGCGGCTGGAGCGTGGTGGGGCTCAGTGTGGTGCCGGTATTCAACCCGACCACGGGCTATGTGCACTATGTGGTGCCCGCCGTGTTCGTGCTGATCCTCCATCAGGTGTTGCTGATGGGGGCCGGCATGCAGGGGGCGACCCAGAACCAGCTCGGCGAACGGGGGGAGCGGGGCTACTGGCAGACGGCGCCCGTGCCGGCGCTGCTGCTGGCACGCACCCTGGTGCTGGGGGGCCTGTTCCTGCTGCCGGTCAGCTATTTCTTCGGTTTCTGTTTCGATCACTACCAGATAGCTCGCACCGCCTCGCCGGGAGCGCTCTGGCTGTTCATCCTGCCCTTCGTGCTCGCCACTACCCAGCTGGGCATACTGCTGGGGGCCCTGCTGCGCAGGCGGGATCTGCCGAGCCAGATAGTGTTGCTCTCCTCCCTGCCGCTGGTGTTTCTGGCGGGGTTCATCTGGCCCGTCGAGCTGATCCCGGCCCCCCTCAACTGGCTGGCGCAGTGGCTGCCAAGCACCCCGGCCATCGGCGGTTTCCTGCGGCTCAACCAGATGGGGGCCGACTTTGCCCAGGTGGCGCCACTCTGGTGGCAGCTATGGGGGCTGGCGGCCCTTTACGGTACCCTGGCCTGGTTCTGGCTGGGATGGCGGCAGCGCCAGCTCAGGACGCCGCCTGCGGGGCCCTGAGCCACGCAGATGCAACAAGGCGCCCTCGGGCGCCTTGTTGCATCTGGTCCGGGCCGCCCCGTCAGCCGTTGTAGTGGCCTATGTTGGGGCGACGGCTCGGGCCGCTCAGCTGGATATCCACCGGGTTGAACGCCTTGATCGCCTCGAAGCTGAAGTCGCCGATGGCCTGATGCAGGCTCTGGGGGCTGTGATTGGTGATGATGATGACGCTTTTCGACAGGTTGCGACGCCGGCGCAGCAGGTGGCCGAGGAAGCTGGACTGGCTCTCCGCCATCTTGGCGCGGTTGGCGGCGACCTCGTCGAGGATCAGCAGATCCACCTCTTCCAGGGCGCGGCGATACTGGTTGCGCTCCTCCTGATCCTGGATGACGTTGAAGAACAGCCTGTCCACCACCGAGGCCCACTGCTGGAAGATCACCGACTTCTGGTGCTGTTCGATCAGCTCATGGGCCACGGCGCCGGCCAGTGTCGACTTGCCGGTGCCATAGTCCCCATAGATCAGCATGCAGCCACCACCGCTCTTCTCCCAGTGCTCGAAGCCGCTGATGAAGTAGCGGGCCGTCTCCATCGGGTATTGCAGGCTGGGATCGCTGGCATCCATGCGTTCGAATACCCAGTCCGGGTTGAGGTCGGCCTGGGCGATCAGCTTCTGGATCCGCTCCTGACGTGCCGCCTTCTGCAGCTGGCGCACCTCGGCATTGGCCTTGGCGTCGTACTCCTTGCGCAGGGTTTCGTAGTCGTACTGACCGCCGCCGGTTTCGGCCTGCAGTTTGCGGATCCGCTCGAGCAGGCCACCCACGTGACGGCTCAGCTCGGGATCATGGATGCGGTGATCCTGTTTCGATTTGGCGATGCGCTGGCGTTTGGCCTCGATCTCGGCCAGCTCCTGGCGCAGGGGATCCTGTTTGTCTGTCATCTCGCTATGCTCCTGGTGCGGCCGGGGTTATCAGGGGTCGGGTATGGGCTGGCTCAATCATCTTCGTTCTCCTGCCGTCCGGCCAGTCGTTTCGCCTGCTCTATCATCTCCTGGGCGCGCTTGCTCGGGCCCGTGCTGACGGGCTCGGGGCTGATCTGCTGGTAACCCGCCACCATGGTGGGCTGGCGCCTGGCGTAGCGGCGGGTCTTGAGGGCCCGGATGAACTTGAGCATCCATTGATGCTGGGAATCAAACACCTCGGGGCGCCCCAGCCAGTAGGCGATGAATTCGCCGAGATCCTCTTCGCTGTAGCTGGCATCGATGACGCCGCACAGCCGGGCCAGGGCGGGCAGCTCCTCATCCGGTCGCCAGTGCAGGTGCATCTGGAATGGTCGCTCCGGCAGCGGGCTGCGGCTGCGCTGACTCAGCAAGGGCAGGCTGAAGCTGCACTGATGGTAGTGCTCACTCTCGGCCGGACTCTCAATCTGCAGCAGGCCTGCCTCGATCAACTCGTCAAACAGGGCCGTCAGCTGGCGGGCATTGACCTGGTAGCTGAAGCCGCTGGCATCCATGGGGTCGACCACGGCCAGGGCGCGCCCCAGTTCGGGGTAACTGAGCCGAGGGGGCTGATGCTCCATGACGAGGCGTCGCAGCTGCAGGCTGTAGAGGCTGCGAGCCGGATGGGACAACCTGGGATGGGCAAGGGCGCTGTATTCGGCTGGGGTCATGGTCTGCTTCGCTGGCGTGAGTGGGGGCATTATCCCCCATGGTGGGCCTCGGCACAATTGAGGGCTGGTCTTGACTCCCCCAAGCCGGTTCTGAAAGACTCGTACGAAAGTTGATTAATTATCATGGGCAGGTTTATTGGCACCTCACCCCCCTGAGCCGGACCCTGGTCTAGGATTAGGCTCTAATCGGCATGAACCACAAGAGCAGTCGCGAGATGTTAAGAGCCGGACTCAGGATCCTGGTGGTGGAAGATGAAACCGTCTTTCGCCACATGTTGGTGAATTATCTAGAAAATGAAGGGGCTTGTGTGTTCCAGGCCGAGGACGGGATAGAAGGGCTCTCGGGGGCGGCTCTCTATCAGCCGGATCTGGTGCTGTGCGATCTCAACATGCCCAACCTGGACGGTCACGAGGTGATCGCCTGCCTGGCGGCGCGCTATCCCCAGATCCCCATCATCGTCATCTCAGGCCAGGATCGGATGGAGGTGGTCGGCCGCGCCCTGCGCGCCGGTGCCCGGGACTTTCTGCTCAAACCCATTCGGGACTGGTCGCAGCTGGCCAGGAGCATAGATCAGTGCCTGGCGGCCCAGGAGGCCGCCAATTCGCAGCTGGAGCTGGTGGAGCACCTGCACTATTTTCGCCGCCATGACTGGGCGGCGACCCGGCTGCTCGACAGCCTGTCGACCCCGGTATTGCAGGAGTGGGGCCCCTGGCAGGTGACCTTCGAGGGGATGGGCAATCTCTTCATCCCGGATACCTTCAGGGTGGACAACCGCCTGCTGGTGCTGGTGATGGAGCTGCCGGTGCTGGCCGAGGACGCAGCCTTCTGCGGCGCCCTGGTGCGCTCCTTGCTCAATGTTCCCTATCGTCAGTATCAGCAGCGGGAGAGCCAGCTGCTGGCCCAGCCCCATCGCCTGCTGGCCTACCTCAACTGGCAGCTGATGGAGTCGGGTCTGCGCCACTCCTTCGCCATGGCGGCGCTGCTGTTTGACGAGACTGACGGCCTGAGCTTCGCCAACGCCGGCATCACCTCCCCTCACTGGCTGATGCGCTGCGGCGGGCTGCCCCTTGGCCTGATGCGCGATGGTCATTACCGGCTGCACCAGCGCAGCTGGCACGATCCCTTCGAGTTGCAGATCCGCAGCGACAGCGGCAGCGCCCTCCATATGCAGGTGCGTCATCACTGAAGGCGGACTCGGTCATATAAAAAGAGGGCGCCCCAGGGGTAATGCCAGTCAGTTAAGGCTGACTGGCATTGTTTTTATTGGCTTTTTTCACACTGTACTTCTGTGGTCTTGGCTTCACGCAGCGAGGGTAACTTCGCTCTCTTCGTGCCGGCAGCACAAACTGCCCCGCCTGCTTCTCCAGCTCCGCCACCCGCCCCGGGATATTCCCCGGTGACACATACGGCATGCAACTCAGTTCATGGATGAGGTACACCGACGCCATGTGAAAACTCAGCTGGCTCGCCGTGTATCCCTTCAGGCTCGCCGCCATCTTCACCATCTGGCTACGCAGCAGGTTATAGGCCAGCAGCACGCCCCACAGCTCTTGCCGTATCCCCGCCGCCTTCTTGCTGCGCAGGGTCAGCCTGTGCTGCTGCAGGCTGTGTTTCATCTCCCGATACCCCAGCTCGATTTCCCAGCGATGACCATACAGCTCCACGATGTCAGCCCCCGGGAAGCGCATCGGGTCGACCATCGAGGTCAGCACTTGGCGCTCCTTGCCGTTGATAGTGCGCGTCAGCAAGCGGGCTTCTATTGCCTCTGGCAACTGCGGCCACTTCTTCCTCGCCTGCGGACTGGTCTTGAGCTGCACCAGCGCATCCTGGCGCCCCAGCTTGCGTACCACCTCGTATTGGGTGCCCTTCTTGAGCGGCAGCAGCCAGTGCCGCTCACTGCCAGCACGCTGCCAGGCGTGGAGCAGGCCAAGGGAGTAAAAGCCTTTGTCGAACAGGGTCAGCGAGTGGTCCGGTGTGCGCTCGATGAGCTGCTCGGCCAGCACCATCTCGTTGACGGCGCAACTCTCCATCACGGCCTGAACCAGCAGATGGCTGGTCAGCTCCATCTGACAGAGCATGCGCACCTGGGGATAGGCGGTCTCGCCATGCTGGGTGCCGGGCTTGGCAAAGGCGGCGGCATTGTCCGGAGTATCGGGTGTGCGCCACATCACGCCATCGACGGCGAGCAGTTGCAGCCCGGCCCAACCGGGGTGATTGGCCTGCTGGTGCCAACCTGTGGCAGTCTCGTGAAACAGCCGCGCAATGCTCTTGTGGCCAAGCTTTTGGCGAGCTTGCAGGAAGGCGCTGGGGGCGACGAAGGGGCGGTCGCCGGGCAGCAGGATATCGAGCTGATTGACCAGTTGGGTCATGGGGACGTTGCGGAAGATGGCCATGCCGATGATGGCCCAGACCAGGCGCTCCATGGGCATGCGGCGACGGCGCAGAGTGGCGACGCCCTCTTCGCCGAGCAGGGAGGTGATGAGCGCGGGGGGAATGAGGTCAGAGAGTGACTCAAACTGGGCCATATTGCTGGCGTGGAGGAAGTCGAGAGCCTGTTCGATACGCATAAAAAATCCGAAACCAAATCAACAGGTTTCGGATTTTTACATATCAGCAGGATCGGTCAATGGATCCTTAACTGATCGGCATTACGAGTGTAGCGGTCACTTGGGGCTGGGAAAGTCATGACTTACTGGTTGATTTGGGCAACAACGCCCGTTTTACCCACCACTGTTTTTCATTTTTCGCGGCGGGCTACAGGTTGATAGCGGGAATGTAGAACTTGAATGTGGCCATGATGGACTCCGGTTGATTAGCCATTAAGTGGTATGCTGGCGCCAACATAACAGCGTCGGAGGGGATGAGAAGGGGTCGATGGTATCTTGTTAGTAGCTTTGTGGACTCGATTGCGCGCCGGTTATGCGGGGTGGGGAGGGGCTTGACAAGGGGAGGGGGTGACCGGATGGCAGAAAAACGTTTTTCAGAAAATTCATCAGGTTAGCAAACGTTTTGCGATTTTTTCGCCGCGATTGATGCGTGGAAGTGTGAGGCGCGTCAAGGAATTGGAAAGCGCTTTCGACCATAGTTGGCGCCTCCCCGAATGAGGGGAACCATGCTTGAAAGTACCCTGAAGAATCACCTTTACTGCACTCGGCCGCCCGGCGGCGGGGCGCAACCAGGAGTCCACTATGTCTGATGTTTTCCACTTGGGTTTGAAGAAAGCGGATCTGCAAGGCGCCACCCTGGCGATCGTTCCCGGTGACCCCGAGCGCGTGAAGCGCATCGCAGAGCTGCTGGACAACCCGGTGCACCTGGCCAGCCATCGTGAATTCACTACCTGGCGCGGCGAGATGGACGGCAAGGCCGTGATCATCTGCTCCACCGGTATCGGTGGCCCGTCCACCTCCATCGCGGTGGAAGAGCTGGCCCAGCTGGGTATCAATACCTTCCTGCGCATCGGTACCACAGGCGCCATCCAGCCGCACCTGAACGTGGGCGACGTGATCGTGACCACAGGTTCCGTGCGTCTCGACGGTGCCAGCCTGCACTTCGCCCCCATGGAGTTCCCGGCCGTGGCTGATTTTGATTGCACCACGGCGCTGGTCAACACCGCCAAGGAGCTGGGCTCCACCCTGCACGTGGGGGTGACTGCCTCTTCTGACACCTTCTACCCGGGTCAGGAGCGTTACGACACCGTCTCCGGTCGCGTGGTGAGCCGTTTCCAGGGTTCCATGAAAGAGTGGCAAGCCATGGGCGTGCTGAACTACGAGATGGAGTCCGCTACCCTGCTGACCATGTGCTCCAGCCAGGGCCTGCGTGCCGGCATGGTGGCCGGTGTCATCGTCAACCGCACCCAGCAGGAAATCCCGAACGCCGAAACCATGGCGAGAACCGAATCTGATGCCATCAAGATCGTGCTGGGCGCCGCCCGCAAGCTGATCTGATCGCACCACAAAGAGTGGGGGGTGGGGGCCGTTGCGAAAGCGCGGCCCCTATCTTTTTGTCTGCGCCCTAGAAGGGGCAGTCGCACACCGCCGCCATGGGCTTGCCGCTCAGGGGATGATGGAAGTCGAGGCGATGGGCGTGGAGCATCAGGCGCCCGGCCAGGGCATGGGCCTGCCCGCCATAGAGATCACACCCCAGCATGGGGTAACCCAGCTGCTGGCTGTGGATGCGCAGCTGATGGGTACGCCCCGATTCCGGCCGCAGCGCCACCCGGCTGACGGCCAGGCTCCCTGCGCCATGGGGCCACTGCTCCCGCGCCAGGACCCGGTAGCGGGAGCGGGCGGGCTTGCCCTCCCGGGTACAGATCTTCATCAGGGGGAAGTGGGGGGGATCCTTGGCGATGGGAAAGTCCATCACCCCCTCATCCTCGGCCAGGTGACCCAGCAGCAGCGCCAGATACTCCTTGCCGACGGTGCGTTCGCTGAACTGGCGGCAGAGGGCGGCGTTGACCGCCTTGTTGCGGGCGACCAGCATCAGCCCCGAGGTGCCAAAGTCGAGGCGATGGACCAGGGTGCAGCCGGGGAAGTCCTGCACCAGTCGATGATGGACCGAATCCAGGTTCTGCGGATGTTTGCCGGAGAGGCTGAGCAGGCCGGAGGGCTTGTCGATCAGCAACAGGGCCTCATCCTCATGGAGGATGCGGATCGATGCCTGGCAGGGGGGAGCGATGAACTCATCTGGACTGGACTGCATGGGGCGGGCGAGGGCTCGGGTCGAATGGGGTGGGCATGATACACCCGGGCGCCTTCTCTGACATCTGCCTTGCGTCGGATCCTGACCCTGGCAGGGGAGGCGGGGCGGGTTCAGGTTCATCCTGTGATCGGAATGGGGGATAGCCTCCTCATCCCTTGCTAAGGTATGGGATGACACCTGCCCGGATGAGCCTGGCGGTTTGACCCGTAAGGAGGGCAGTGATGCGCCGGATGCCAATGCTGTTGCTGCTCAGTCTGCCCCTTGCCGGGTGCAGCACCCCGTTCGAGCGATTGTGGGAAGGGGTGGCCGAGTGCGAATTCGATGGCCTCTCCCTGGATGCTGACACCCTCAAGCCGGGCCATCCCGATCTGGCCGGCTTCACCCCCTACAAGGTGAACAATGGCTTTGCCTGGTATCGTACCCGCACCCAGCTGGGGGAGCTGCCCATCAGCGGCTTCCTGATCCCGACCTCGACCTTCGAGGTCCATGCCCTCTTCATCGATGCCCCCATCGCCAACACCCGCCAGCTGCTGCTGGAACGCTATGGCGATGACTTCTCCGATGAGGCGCGCCACCAGGCGGGCGAGGCGCCGCTGCTGCTGCGCGACCCCAACAACCCCAAGCGCTCCATCCTCGACTGCACCCGGGACGACGGGGGCGAGGGATACAGGCCAGAGGCATACGAGGGGGAGGAGTGAGCAACAGGAGCCGGCGAGGATGTCCTGCGCCGGGGAGGGACTGACTAGGGGTAACCTAGGGTCTCTCGTATCTCGTCGATATGCCGGGCGACCCAGGCCGGGTCTATGGGGCCCCAGTCGCTGATGCGGTAGCCGCCCTGCTGATGGCGCGCCCCCGGGGTCTGCTCAAACTCACACACCAGATCCAGTTCGGCCAGGGCCGCCAGGGTGTCCTGGGCGGTGCGCCTCGGCATGCCGGTGGCGGCCATGATGGCCGCCACCGTGTTGGTGCCGCTGTCGATCAGGTGAGCGAGATAGAGGCGGCGGTAGAAGCTGGTGCGGGTCTTGCTGATCCCTGGCGCCTGCGCTTTGCTCATATCTCGTCCTCGATACGCTCGAAGTAGCGCCACAGGGCGATGGCCGACTTGCCCATCACCAGGGCCCAGATACCGAACCAGAACCAGCGGAAGAAGCTCCAACTGGAGGCATCCGCCTCCGTGGTCTTGATCTTGGTGACGTTCGGGAACATGGAGAACATGTTCACCCGCCAGCCGTAGGAGGTGATGATGGCCAGCTTCTTCTCGAACTCCATGGACTTGGCCTTGGCCTGGACATCGGCGGCATCAAACTTGAAGTAGAAGGGGAAACCCCAGCCGGTGTCTTCGTTGCGAAACACCCGTATCTTCTCGCCGGGGCGCTCGGTATAGATGTAATAGACATCCGTGGTGGGGCCATCGGCGGGGTTGTTCTTGCTGATGGGGCCGTCCTTGTCGGTACGCTTCACCTCCACCCCGGTGATGGTGGCGATGGTGTGTTCGGGCAGGTAGTAATCGAGCCAGATGGCGGACAGCAGGGCGATCAACCCCAGGGTGATGAAGGCGGGTTTCCTGAGCTTCAGATTCATGGTGCTCTCATAAGGGGGGAGTTGGCGTGCCTCTACCATACCCATATTTGCCGGTCAGGCACAGCCCCCAATGAAGCCAACTTGTAAAAAGGCCGTTTAAAACAATGACCAATGGCACCCTGTTTCGGGCGAGAGGCCCGCAGGCGGAACCTCTCGCCCGGCTGGCAGAGCGGGTATCACAACTGGAACTGGGCCAGTTGCTTGCGCTGCTGTTCGGCGAGCTGTGACAGCTCGTGGCTGGCGGCGGCGCTCTGGCTGATGCCGGCGGCGTTCTGGTGCACTATCTCGTAGATGTTGGTGAGGTTGCGGTTGATGTCGGCGGTGACGCAGGACTGCTCCTCGGCGGCGGTGGCCACCTGGGCATTGGCGCCATTGATCTGGGTGACCGCCGCCGTGATGCCCCCCAGCAGATCCTGTACCTCGGCGGAGAGGCGCTGGTTGCGACCCAGGATCTCCAGGGTCTCCTGCACGCCGTCGTTGGCGGACTGGCTCTGGCTCTGCAGCTGCTCGATGATGACCTGGATCTCCTTGGTGGAGTCCTGGGTGCGGGCCGCCAGCAGACGCACCTCGTCGGCCACCACCGCAAAGCCGCGGCCGGTTTCCCCGGCGCGGGCGGCCTCGATGGCGGCGTTGAGGGCCAGCAGGTTGGTCTGCTCCGAGATGCTCTGGATCACCTCGATCACCTTGCCAATCTGCTCGGACTGGGACTTGAGCCGCGCCACCACGCTGGCGGCGCTCTCCAGGCTGCCCGCCATGCGGCCGTTGGCCTGGATGCTCTCGGCAAACAGGGCCAGCCCCTGCTCGACCCGGCTGTGGGCGTCCCGCGCCAGCTCGTCGGCCAGGGCGGCGTTGTGGTTGACGTTGTCGGCGGTGCTGGCCAGCTCGGTGACGGCGGAGGCGACCTGCTCGGTCTCGCTGCGCTGCTGCTGGGCATTGGCCTCGGACTGGGTCATGACGGCGGCCAGCTCGGTGGCGGCGGAGGCCACGTTGCCGCTGATGCCGGTCAGGGCATGCAGGGTGCTGCCCAGCTGGGTCAGGGTCAGGTTGATGTCCTTGGCGAGCTGGCCCAGCTCGTTGCTGCCTTCGGCCTTGGCGCGCACGTTGAAGCGGCCCTGGGCGACGGCGTGCATCACCTCCTGCAACTGGCCGATGGGTTGGACGACGCGACCGGAGAGCCACCAGCCGCCGCAGAGGGCCGCCACCAGGGTGGCACTCATCATCAGCAGGGTCTGCAGCAGGGTGGCGCGATAGTGGGCCTGCTCCTGGGCTATCTCCTGCTGGCTCAGCAGGTTGATGTGGGCAGACAGGGTGTCTATCCGCTTGATCAGCCGCTCTCCCAGATCGCGAAAGTGCAGCCTGGCCTGCTCGTAGGCGGCGGGATCGCCGCTGCCGGCAAAGCGCTGGGACAACAGCGGCAGCATGGTGGTGCGGGTGTGGGCGAAGTAGGCCTGCAGGGCCGCCGCCACCTGACCGTTGTCCTGCTCGGCGCCGGGGATGGCCAGCCGGGACAAGATGGTCCCCAGCTCCTGCTCGGCCCCATTGAGGACGGCGGGCAGCTCGGCGAAGCGGGCCTGATCGTAGAGGCCGTAGATGGCGTTGGTGCGCAGCCGGTAGCTGGCGTGGATCAGGGCGGCGATGTCATCCTTGTGGCGGGTGACGCTGGCGGTGGTTTCGTTCATGTCCGAAATGGCGCCGTCTATCTCCTGCTTGCTGACAACGGCCATCAGCAGCATCAGCAGGCTGGCCAGCAGGAGGGGGATGAGCACTTGCAGACGAATGGAGAGGTTATTCAACGACATGAAAGATCTTGGCCCGAAGAGAAGTGAGGCGGCATCTTACACAGGCGCGACAACTCTTGTCACAGGGTTTTTAATGCTGAAATCTTGCTGAAGGAAATGGTTTTTCTTGTGTTAAAAGAGTGTGATAGGCAAGATCGTCTGCTTGTTACCCTGGAGGTGTAGTGTGTCCGACTGGATTGATCCCGCCATCTTGGCGCTGTTTATTCCCACGTTTTTCTTTGTCTCGGTGACCCCCGGCATGTGCATGACCCTGGCGATGACCCTGGGCATGAGCCTGGGGGTGCGCCGCACCCTCTCCATGATGTGGGGAGAGCTGATTGGCGTGGGGCTGGTCTCCGTGCTGTCGGTGGTGGGGGTGGCGGCCGTCATGCTCAACTACCCGGCCCTGTTCTCGGCCTTCAAATACGTGGGGGGCGCCTACCTCATCTGGCTCGGCATCCAGATGTGGCAGGCCAAGGGCAAGATGGCCATCCCGGCGGATCTCTCGGCCGGCCAGCAGACCAGCGCCATGGGGCTGGCCGTGCAGGGGTTTGTCACCGCCATCGCCAACCCCAAGGGGTGGGCCTTCATGGTCTCCCTGCTGCCCCCCTTCATCAATGCCGCCAAGCCGATGACGCCGCAGATAGGGGCCCTGGTGACCCTGATCCTGGTGATCGAGTTCGCCTGCATGTTGCTCTATGCGAGCGGTGGCCGTACCCTGCGCCACTTCCTCGCCAAGAGCGGCAACGTGGCCCTGATGAACCGCATCGCCGGCTCGCTCATGCTGTTTGTCGGGGTCTGGCTGGCCCTGGGCTGAGCGCCCTGGCCTCGCAACAGTGCCACCCCCTGCACGGGGGGTGGCATTTTTCATGGGCGCACGCCGGGGCTAGCCGGGTTTGAAACGCCTGACCCAGGGGTTGGCGCTGATGCCGTGCAGGATCACGCTGAGCAGTATGGTGCAGAGCACCGTCTTGATGATGGGGCCCTGGCCGAGCAGGGCCGGCTGGTGTTGCAGCACCATGACGGCGAAGACGATGCTGGCCAGGCCGCGGGGGCCGAACCAGCCGACGAACAGCCTGAGCTCGGGCCTGAGCCCGGAACCGAGCAGGCAGAGCCAGACCGGCACCATGCGCAGCAGGGTGAGGCTGGCAAGGGCATAGAGCCAGTACTGCCAGTGCAGCAGATCCGGCAGCACAGGAAGCAGGGTGGCGCCAAACACCATCCAGATCACCACGGAGAGCAGGTCGCCATAGCCTTCGCAGCTGTCGAGGTACTCATGCTTGTGCTCGCCGAAGCGGTGACCTATCAAGAGCCCGCCGACGAAGGCGGCGATGAAACCGCTGCCCCCCAGGGTCTGGGCCAGGGCGAAGCAGAGCAGGGCGAGCCCGGGCAGGGTGAGCTGACGCCAGAGCGGCAGCTGCCAGCCATTGAGATAAGAGCGTCTGAGCAGCCAGAGGGTGACATGGCTCAGGGCCAGGGCCACCACTATGCCTATGCCTATCTCTTCGAGCATCAAGGTCAGGGCCAGGGCGCCCGTGCCCTGATGCTGCTCGGTCGGGGCGATGAGGGCCAGCAGCAGCAAGAGCACGGGCACACAGATGCCGTCGTTGAGCCCGCTCTCCTGGTTGAGCCCCTCGCGAATGGGGGCGGGCACCGCAGGGTTGCTGACCACGGCCTTGCCCAGTGCCGCGTCCGTCGGGGCGAGAATAGTGGCGAGGATGGCGAGTTCGAGCAGGGGCAGGTCCGGAAATAGCCAGCGACCGAACAGGGTCCCCAGCACCAGGGTGAGTGGCAGGCCGATCAGCAGCAGGCGGACAGGCAGACTGCGGTTGGCCAGCAGCACCCGCCAGTCGGTGTTGGCGGCATCGGTGAACAGCACTATCACCAGGGTGAGCTCGGCCAGCAGCCGGATCCCCTCGTGATCTATCTCCAGGCTGAGCAGGCCGACCCCGCCCGGGCCGAGCAGGGCCCCCGCCAGCAGAAACAGCAGGGGGCCATTGACGAGTTTGGATTCAAATCGACCCGCTATCAGGCTGTAGATCAGCAGGAAGGCGGCGAGGATGGCGAGGTTCTGGTAGAGCTGTGTCGTCTCCATGGTGCTCCCCTCAGTCGGTGAGGCAATCGGGGTCGAATGCGTATTCGCCATCGAGCCAGCGCACTATCTCGTCGACGCAGGATTGATCTCGAAACGGCAGGTAGCGGCTGCGCAAGGTGGCGATCTGCTCCGGGGTGAGCTGGGCCAGGCCAATGTCCTGAAACAGCGGCAGATCGGCCCCTATCATGGCGGCGATCTGGGGGCCGCAGGTGGCGTGGAGGGCGTCGTGCAGCGCCTTGTCCGGATCGTAACGCCTGCCGAGCCGGTAACTCATGGGCAGGGAGGCCAGCGGCAGGGCCGAGAGCGCCGCCTGCTTCATGGGATTGACGCCGTGGCCCGAGGTGAGCTCGGCCAGCTCGGCGGGACGGTGCTCGAAGGCGCGCAGGTGCAGGAAGCTGCTCGCCTTGCTGCCGTCATTGACCGGGTAGTTGTCCCAGAGGAAGGGCTTGCGTTGCAGCCAGTCGGCGGTCTGCTTGAGGTGCGCGGCAGGGTATTCGGTGGAGCAGACCCTGGGGCCGGTCCAGAAGATGTCGAAGCGCGCATCCAGTCCCTGGCCCAGATCCTGGAGGTAGTTGGCCGGCATGGCGCCGAACACCTTCTCCAGCACGGGATCCGTGCTGTAGTAGCTGGGGCAGAACAGCAGGCGGCGGGCGCGGCTGTGGGCCGCGATGTCGTGGGCTATCCGGATCTGCAGGGGGGCGAGCTCGGGGCTGTCGCCCACCATGTCATCGAACAGGACGGCCAGCATGTCCGGGGCCAGCTCGGCATCGATGACCCTCAGCTTCTCGAGCAGGGCGGGGCGCTGGCGTTCGTAGTCATGATGGGCGCCCATGGGGCTCAGACCGATGCCAAAATCCAGGCCATTGGCGCGGCACTGCCCGGCAAACTGGCGCAGGGCGTTCAGCTGATCCTCGGGCCAGGGCAGGGCCCAGTGCTTGCGCAGATAGCCGTCCTCTTTCGGGGCGTAGAGGTAGAAGCCATAGCCGTGGCGGGGCAGCCACTGGGCGTAGTGGGCGCGGGCGTCCCAGCTCCAGCCCTTGCCAAAGAAGCCCTCGATGAGACCGAGGTGGGGGTTGGGGGCGCCGATGCCCGCCATCAGGCTGTGCTCAGACATAATGTATTGCTCCGTCAAGGGGCGATCAGACCGGGTCTTCGTCGAGGAAGCGCACGCCTATCTTGCTCGCCTCGTCTTCATCCATCTCGGCCACGGTCCAGATCATGCCCTGCCATGGGTATTGGTCACCCACCACCAGATTATCGCCCAAGCGGCCGGCGAGGAAGTCGCCCAGGCTCTGCTGGGGCTCGTCCAGCTCGCCAAGATCCAGGCCATAGAGGGGGGCGAGGTCGATCAGGCGGGCCGAGGCATCGAGCAGGAAGTCCCCGAAGAAGCGGGGGCCCAGATCCTGCTCCGGGGCCTGGCTGAACAGCTGGCCGAGGGCGGTCAGGTCGTGTTCGTGGCCGATGACGCAGAGGATGTCATCGGCCTGCAGGCAGGTACTGCCGGAAGGGTGGAGCAGATCCTGGCCGCGAAACAGGGCGCAGACCCGGGTGCCCGCCGGCATCTTGAGATCCCGCAGCGGGGAGCCGATGCACCACTTCTCCGAGCCGAGCCGGTAGACGAAGGTCTCCCACTGGCTGTCGAGATCGATCTCCAGCCCGGCGCGGTTGATGGGGGAGGGCGGCGCCGGCACCTCCACCCGCGCCAGGCGCGAGGCCAGCGGCAGCGAGCTGCCCTGCAGGATCAGGGAGACCAGCACCACGAAGAAGGCGACATTGAAATAGAGCTGGGCATTGGGCAGCCCGGCCATCATGGGGAAGACCGCCAGTATGATGGGCACGGCGCCGCGCAAGCCCACCCAGGAGATGAACCAGCGCTCGCGGGGGGCGAAGTTCTTGAAGGGCAGCAGGCCTATCCAGACCGAGAGCGGGCGGGCGATCAGTATCATCCACATGGCCAGGGCCAGGCCCGGCAAGGCGATGGGCATCAGGTTGCTCGGGGTGGCGAGCAGGCCCAGCACCAGGAACATGCCTATCTGGCTCAGCCAGGTGAGGCCGTCCAGCACGGAGAGGGTGGTGCTGCGGCTGCGGATCACCCGGTTGCCCAGCAAGAGGCCGGTCAGGTAGATGGCGAGGATGCCGCTGCCCCCCAGCGCCGTGGTGAGGGCGAAGATGAGCAGGCCGCCGCTGACGGTGAGCAGGGGGTAAAGCCCGGGCGCCAGGCGGGCCGTGTTGATGAGCTTCCACAGCAACCAGCCGCCCCCCAGCCCCAGCCCTGCCCCCAGGCCGAACTGTTGCAGCAGCTGGAGCAGGAAGGACCAGTCCAGCCCCTGCTGGCCGGTGGCCAGCACCTCGATCAGGGTGATGGTGAGGAAGACCGCCATGGGGTCATTGCTGCCGGACTCTATCTCCAGGGTGGCGCCGACCCGCTCGTTGAGGCTGCGCCCGCCGAGCAGGGAGAAGACGGCCGCGGCATCGGTGGAGCCGACGATGGCGCCGATCAGCATCCCCTGCATCAGGTTGAGGTCAAACAGCCAGGCCGCCATCAGCCCGGTCAGGCCCGTGGTGATGGCCACCCCCAGGGTGGCGAGGGAGAGGGCGGGCCAGAGCGCGACCCGAAACGAGGAGACCCGGGTGCGCATGCCGCCATCGAGCAAGATGATGGCGAGCGCCAGGTTGCCTACCAGGTAGGCGACCGAGTAATCGGCGAAGTGGATGCCGCCTGGGCCATCCTCTCCCGCCAGCATGCCGACCGCGAGGAAGATCACCAGAATGGGGATCCCGAGCCGGGACGAGAGTGCGCTTAACAGGACACTGGCTCCCACCAACAGGGCACCGATAAGAAAGAAACTGTTGATGGTCACTGCATCCAATGGCGAACCCCTTCTGTCAAAATGCAAATCAGGCACATTATATGCATTTGCCCCCTCTTGTGTGGGCTATTTGTGCATTATTTTGCAATTTACGCCATCTTGCATCATGGTTGCCAACCTCGCCGTAGCGAGAGGGGAGACAGGGCGATCCGGATGAAAAAAAGCCCCTTTCGGGGCTTTTTTGTCAGTAGTCGTCCTCGTCATCCTTGACTTCGCGGATCTTGTCCTTGTACTTGGGCAGCTCTTTCTCTATCCGTTTCATGTCCTTGATGGCATTGAGAAATACGCCAAGCAGAAACAAGAGTGGCAAGCCGATTAACAACCAGAGACTCATGGGGTGCTCCTATTGATGTCATGGACGCTGTCATGGTCTGTGCGCTGGGGTAAGACGTAGCGGGCCAGTATCTCGTCGAGGTGGGTCAGGATCGTCTGCTTACCCTCAATATCGGCCTGTTGCAGGCAAAGCGCCAGCGCCCTGGCATCGAGCCGCTGATGTTGCGCCTCGGGCGCAAAGCTCAGGTGCCAGGGTTCGAAGGCGACCTCCCTGCCCAGCGCCTGGCGATCCTGCCTGTCATAGGGCAGGAAGAAGCCAAAGTCGTTCATATGGGCGTCGAGCCAGCGCGCCAGTTCGGCAAACCAGCCCCCCGTCTCATACTCCCAGGGCTCCAGGGCCAGCCGGGTGCCATCGGGCAGGCGGTCCGGATCATAGATGTCCAGATCCGTGCCCCAGTGGTGGCGGCTGGTGCCCGGCAGGGCGCTCCAGCGCAGGATGGCATGGAGCCGCTCGACCTCGCCCAGTTGCAGGGCATCCAGAGGCTGACCGTCGCCGTCTTGCAGCGGCCGCTCGCCGCGCCACTTGCCATTCCAGATGGCCAGCTGGCGCGCGAAACTGCGCCAGCTGGAGGCGGGTTGCAGATTGTGGCCTACGGCAGCGGCGGCCAGCTGCATGGCGTGAAAGGCGTCGGCGGCGGCCGGGGTGAGGCGGTGAGGTCCGGCCCCGAGCACCCTGAGGTGCCCCTCATCCTGGCCAAGCAGTTGTTCCTGGGTCAGCACGGTTTCTCCTCCCGCGGCAGGCTTCATGGCAGCAAACGTGTCAGCACACCCTGATACATGTCCGCCAGCAGATCCAGATCGCCGGCCTTCACGCACTCGTTCACCTTGTGGATGGTGGCGTTGACCGGACCGAGCTCGATCACCTCGGCCCCGGTGGGGGCGATGAAACGCCCGTCCGAGGTGCCCCCGGTGGTGAGCAGGGCAGGACGCTGGCCGTTGACCTCGGCCACGGCGGCGACGGTGGCCTCCAGCAGGGCGCCGGTATCGGTCAGGAAGGGCTGACCGGAGAGGGTCCACTTGAGCTCGTAGTCCAGGCCGTGCCTGTCCAGCAGCGCCTCGACCCGCTCGCGGATGGCCAGATCGGTGAGCTCTGTGCTGAAGCGGAAGTTGAACTGGACGTGCAATTCGCCGGGGATGACGTTGGAGGCGCCCGTGCCCCCCTGGATATTGGCTATCTGGAAGCTGGTGGGGGGGAAGAAGGCGTTGCCCTCATCCCACACGGTGGCGGCCAGCTCGCTCAGGGCCGGCGCCGCCTTGTGAATGGGGTTGTCCGCCAGATGGGGGTAGGCCACGTGGCCCTGCACCCCGCGCACCAGCAGATCCCCGGTGATGGAGCCGCGGCGGCCGTTCTTCACCACGTCTCCCACCTCGGTAGTGGAGGAGGGTTCGCCGACGATGCACCAGCGGATCTTCTCGTTGCGCGCCTCCAGGGTGTCGATCACCCGGGTGGTGCCATTGATGAAGGGGCCCTCTTCGTCCGAGGTGATGAGGAAGGCGATGGAGCCGGAGTGATCCGGGTGGGCGGTCACGAAGCGTTCGGTGGCCACCACCATGGCGGCGAGGGACCCCTTCATGTCGGCGGCGCCGCGGCCATAGAGCACGCCATCCTGGATGGTTGGCTCGAATGGCGGGGTGTGCCACTTGTCCAGCGGCCCGGCGGGCACCACGTCGGTGTGGCCGGCGAAGCAGAACAGGGGGCCCTCGCTGCCGCGGCGCGCCCAGAGGTTGGTGGTGTCTTCAAACACCATGGGCTCGATGACGAAGCCCAGGCGCGCGAGGCGCTCCGCCATCAGGGTCTGGCACCCTTCATCTTGCGGGGTAACGGAGGGGCGGCGGATCAGATCCTTGGCCAGTGCGATGACATCCGACATCGGCATTCCTTAAAAGAAGAGGTTAACGGGGGAAGAGGGATTGATACTGGTCTGCCTTGAAACCCAGGTGCAGCTCGCCGTCCAGATCCAGCAGGGGGCGCTTGATCATGGCGGGGTGCTCGAGCATCAGGGCGCGGGCTTTTGCGCTGTCGAGCCCTTGCCTGGCCTCCTCCGGCAGGGCGCGGAAGCTGGTGCCGCGGGTATTGAGCAGCGCCTCCCAGCCCAGCTGTGCCAACCAGCCATCCAGTTGGGCCGGGCTCAGGCCATCGGCCCTGTGGTCGTGGAAGCGGTGATCGACGCCGGCATCGGCGAGCCACTTGCGCGCCTTCTTGATGGTGTCGCAGTTTTTGATGCCATAGAGGGTGACGGCCATGGGGGTGTCCTTGTCTGCGGGCCTGGGCCCTGAATGCAACGAAGGCCAGATTCTGGCATTGTGGCCGTTGCAAGGCAACGGCCTGGGCCATCTCTTGCTGACGCCGGGCATGGCGGGCCCGTGGCGGCTGAGGGGGAGGGCCCCCAATGCAGGGCATGCATCATGCAATGGCAATAAAACATTTCCTTGGCAAGAGTCTTTGCTCTAGTCTGCTGGCCGTCTCGCGCCCATGTCGGCGCCGGTCATGGCCAGCGCCATCCGGCACGGCCCGCCGCCCTCTTCGCGTGGTGCCTGGGGCGGCGGCGACGCCTGAACGTTTTGACTCTGCAAACCCGAGTGTTGCTTGCTTGTCTGCCCGCCATCATGGCGGGCTTTTTTTGTGGCGTGCCCCGGGCCAGAGAGACGAAACGCGCCATCGAGGCGCGTTTTATCTTGCGGGAAGGGGGATCAGGGGGCGACAGGCCATTGATAATCGAAGACCCGGGCCCGCTCCCAGGGGGCTTCCGGCAGGCCGGAGCTGAGCCCGGCGTACTTGCCCACATCGTCCACCACTATGGTGGAGAGCACGGGCAGCTGGTGTTCGGTGCAGTACATGCGAATGCGTTGCAGCAGGGTGCGCAGCTCATCCTGGCAGGTCTCCAGCCCGGCCATCTTGGCCAGCTTGGAGTAACGAATGGTTGAGCGTTCCTTTGCCGACGCGACGAGAATATCCCACAGCTTGTAGTCGCAGGTTGTCATGCTTGCGGTGGCCTGGTTTGTCATAGCTCTCTCCGGTGCGAAGTGGTCGCTGGGTATCGGTGCCGATCTTGGCAGCTTGGTCGTGGCGAGTCTTGATCCAACGCAAAAAGCGGGTCATTAATCTCCCCCCGGTCATAGGCGGGAATTCTAGAACGTAGGCGGTAGTTTAAAAAACTTAATTTCAATTATTTTTTAGATGTTACGGTTGTATTTTGGTGATTTATTGATATTTGTAGATGATGATCCAGCGTTAGTGGCGTATGAGCCTCTAGCGTCATGGGCCGGATGGCCGCATGCCTCATGCCGTCGCGGGGCTGGCTCAACCCGGGAAGATGACACGGGAGGCCGATGGCCTCCCGTTTGTTGTTGTCCTGGCTTGCCCGCCTCAGAGCAGCAGGCTGGTCAGCAGGTAACCCAGGGTACAGGCGGTGCCCACCCCGATGAGGCCGGGCAGGATGAAGCTGTGGTTGATGATGAACTTGCCGATCCGGGTGGTGCCTGAGCGGTCGAAGCCGATGCAGGCCAGATCGCTTGGGTAGGTCGGCAGCACGAAGTAGCCGTAGCTCGCCGGCAGGAAGGCGATCAGCAGCTTGGGATCCACCCCCAGGGCCAGCCCCATGGGGGCGATGGCGGTGAGCGCCGCCGCCTGGCTGTTCACCAGCTTGGAGATGAGGAAGAGCACCAGGGCATAGGTCCAGGGCTGGGACTGCACCACATGGGAGAGACTCTCCTTGAGGGCGTCCATGTGGCTGATGAAGAAGGTGTCGCTCATCCAGGCCACCCCGAACACCGAGAAGATGGCGACCATGCCCGCCTTGAACACGGGACCGTTCGAGATCTCGCTCGGCTTGACCTTGCAGCGCATCAGTATGATGGCGCCGGCGATCAGCATCATCATCTGGATCACCAGGTTCATGGAGAGGGGGCCCGTCTTGCCCTTGATCTCGAACACGGGACGCAGTCCCTCGTTGGCCCCCAGCACCACCACGGCGGCGATGGCGGCGAAGAAGATCCAGGTCGACCAGTAGGCCTCTTTCGGGAAGGCGTGATCGAGCAGGGTCTGGTTGCCGCCATAGATGAAGGCGCGCTGCTCCGGATCCTGGATTCTGGCCTGGAACTCCTCGTCCTTGTCCAAGTCCTTGCCGCGGCGCAGGCTCCACAGGGCCGCCACCAGCACGCCGGTGAGGGAGGCCGGGATGGAGATCATCAGGATGTCGAGCAGGCCATAGGCCTCGCCTATGCCATGACCGGCCGCCAGGATGGAGACCAGGGAGACCACGGCCACCGAGACGGGGGAGGAGCAGATGGCCATCTGGGAGGCGACGGAGGCCACCGCCATGGGGCGCTCGGGACGGATGTTCTTCTGCAGCGCGATGTCACTGATGATGGGGAACATGGTGTAGACCACATGGCCGGTACCGCACAGGAAGGTGAGGGTCCAGGTGGTGAGCGGGGCCAGTATGGTGATGTACTGGGGGTGGCGGCGCAGCAGGCGCTCGGCTATCTGCATCATCAGGTTGAGGCCGCCGGCGGTCTGGAGCACGGAGGCGCACCCTATCACCGCCAGTATGGTCAGCATCACCTGCACCGGGGGCTCGCCCGGGGTCAGCCCGAACACGAAGGTCAGCAGGAACAGACCTATGCCGCTGATGAGGCCAAGCCCCATGCCTCCAAACCGGGTCCCCAGCAGCAAGCAGCCGAGTACCACCAAAAATTCCATCAAGATCATTCCATTACCTCGTGTGATTGAACCCATGTCCGCACCGGCCCTGGGGCCAGGGAGCCTCTGTCGTCATTGTCCCTAACGGGTCAGTGGGCATTCTGCCACCCCTAAAGGGGTAAAAAATTGAGGTGGTTCAATAACGGGCTCTTTTCCGAATTAAGTGCATAAAAACTACGGATAACCCCTGTACAGAGGTGGCTGGGGCCTGGCAGGCAGGGGAAGAGGGGTGGGGGATTGATGCGAGGAGCAGGATGAGAGGCGGAGATCGTCCCTGCCGGGAGACGGCAGGGGTCGATGAAGGGCATCGCAGGTCAGGGCTGACCTGCGATCCTGGCAATGGGCCCGATTGGTCGGCTCAAGTGTCCTGGTTTGACTCGGCGGTGGCCGCCTCTATTGGAGACGAGCGCTGAGACAAGAGGGCTGCGCGGCAGGCAGCCAGGATCTCATCGGCCAGTGGCGACTCATCCGGACAGGCCCGCGACAGCATGATGGCGCCGACCATCTGCGCCATCAGCGCGATCCCCTTGGCGCGATCCTGTGCATCCGACGTGCCGCGCGGGCCACCGATGCGGGCCAGCATGGCCTCAATGCCGGCCTCGAAGGCGGCCTTGACCTGGGCCGGTTGGCGCGCCGCATCGGCGCACAGTGCGGCCATGATGCAGCCATCCCCAGGGACATCGCGGTGCTCTCTGGAGAGGTAGTGCCTGACAAACTCGGGGCCATCGAGCGCGCCGGTTTTCTCCAGGCTCTGTTCAAACCCGCAGGTGGCGGCCTCTGCCATCAGATCCGCCTTGGTGGGAAAGTGCTTGTAGAAACCGCCGTGAGTGAAGCCGGCCGCCCCCATCAGATCTGCCACCCCCACGCCATCGTAACCCCGTTCGCGAAACAGCCTGGCTGCGGTGGCGACTATGTGTGCCCGGTTGGCCTGAGCCTGTGCCTTGGTGACCCTCATACCCGGTCGTCCTCTGGATCATGGAAGTGGTGAACACTATACATTGATGTTGGTCATCATCAAAACGCTTGACGAAAAAGATGATGATCGTCATCTTTAATGCGCAGACCCCGGGAAGGGGTTGAACGCCCTGACCCCGGATTGACGCTTGCAAGCTCAGAGCAGGGCGGCGCGATGCAGAGAGAGACCACCCTCCTTCCCAGATCCAGGTTCCACCCGACAGAGGCACGCCATGACAGACAAGAGACTCTTCGAGGCCTATTCCCTTGGCCCCATCACCCTCGCCAACCGCATCGTGATGGCGCCGCTCACCCGCAACCGTGCCGGCCCCGGCCTGGTACCGAGCGAGCATGCCGCCACCTATTACAGCCAGCGGGCCACGGCGGGGCTGCTGATCGCCGAGGCGACGCAGGTCTCCGCCCAGGCTCAGGGCTACCAGGACACCCCGGGCCTCTACACGGCGGCGCAGATTGCGGGCTGGCGCAAGGTGACCGATGCGGTGCATGCCAGGGGCGGTCGCATCTTCGTGCAGCTCTGGCACGTCGGTCGCGTCTCCCACGTCGCGCTGCAACCCGATGGCGCGGCGCCGGTGGCGCCCTCGGCCCTGCGGGCCCAGACCAAGACCTTCGTCAACAATGACTTCGTCGAGGTGTCCATGCCCCGGGCATTGGCGCTGGAGGAGCTCCCCGGCATCGTCGATGATTTTCGTCAGGCGGCTGCCAACGCCATGGCGGCGGGCTTCGACGGGGTCGAGATCCACGGTGCCAACGGCTATCTGCTGGAGCAGTTCCTCAAGGATGGCGCCAACCTGCGCACCGACGGCTATGGCGGCTCCATCGAGAACCGCGCGCGGCTGCTGCTCGAGGTCACCGCCGCCGTGGCCGAGGAGATCGGGGCCGATCGCACCGGGGTCCGCATCTCCCCCGTCTCACCGGCCAATGGCATCTCCTGCAGCGATCCCCAGCCACAGTACGACTATCTGGTCGAGCGGCTCAGCGCGCTGGGGGTCGTCTACCTGCACGTGATCGAGGGCGCCACCGGCGGCTCCCGGGATGTCGCCCCTTTCGACTTCGCCTCCCTGCGTCGGCGCTTCAAGCAGACCTATCTGGCCAATAACGGCTATGACCTGACGCTGGCCAGCAGTGCCCTGGCCCAGGGCAAGGCGGACCTGTTTGCCTTCGGTCGCCCCTTTATCAGCAATCCGGATCTGGTCGAGCGCCTGCAGCAGGGGGCCCCGCTCGCCGCACTCAGACCCGAGACCCTCTATGGAGGCGGCGCCGAGGGCTACATCGACTACCCGGCCCTGGCGGGGGCCGACGAGTAACCGCGCATCGACGGGAAGCGTTATCCCATGACGCCCCGTCGACATTGCGCCATGGCCCTCCAGTGCCTGGCGCGGCATCCAAGACAGTGCAACACCTTCACCCGAGAGAATGACATCATGACCATTAAACCCACAGTGCTTATCACCGGCGCCTCCAGCGGCATTGGCGCCACCTATGCCGACCGCTTCGCCCGGCGCGGCCACGATCTGGTGCTCGTCGCCCGCGATGAGGCACGGCTGACGGCGCTGGCAGGCCGCCTGCGCCAGGCGTATGGCGTCGCCGTCGACATCCTGCCCGCCGACCTCACCCAATCGCAAGACTTGGAGAAGGTCGAGGCCCGGCTACGGGATGATGCCCGCATCGGCATCCTGATCAACAACGCAGGGATGGGCCAGACGGGTCACTTCCTCGCCCAGACCGCCGACAGCGTCGAGCAACTGGTGACCCTGAACAGCACGGCGCTGGCACGCTTGGCGGCCGCCATCGCCCCACGACTGGTGCAGGCCGGGGAGGGGGCCATCGTCAACATCGGCTCCGTGGTCGGGCTCGCGCCCGAGTTCGGCATGACGCTCTATGGTGCGACCAAGGCCTTCGTGCTGTTCCTCTCCCAGGGGATGAGCCTGGAGCTTGCTCCCGCCGGGGTCTATGTGCAGGCGGTGCTGCCTGCCGGCACGCGCACCGAGATCTGGGCGCGCTCCGGCATCGATCCCGACAGCTTGCCGGAGTTGATGGCGGTGGAGGAGCTGGTGGATGCGGCCCTGATCGGTTTCGATCGCCGGGAAGGGGTCACCATACCACCGCTGCATGAGGCCAGTCGCTGGGATGAGCTCGATGGCGCGCGCAAGGCGCTGCTCTCCGACCTTCGGCAGGCCCATGCCGCCGAACGTTATCAGGCTGCGCCTCAGGGCCGCTGATCCCGGCAACAAGACCGGCGGTCTGTTGGAGACGGCGCCATGCCCAACCCATAGCTCTCCCTCCAGAGCGCCTCTTTTATCCCCGTGATGAGGTGCGCCCGGCCTGTGCCGCTGCCCTGTGTTGGACAAGGGCGGTTTGCCCGGTTTCGGCCACCTCATGTTTCCTGGTAGCAAGATGATGAAAGCCTTTGTGTTCAAACGTTATGGCCGGTCGGCACGGCCCGAGTTCGCCGACCTGCCGCAGCCGACCATGGAGCCGGACGAGATCCTGGTCAAAGTGCATGCCGTCGGCCTCAATCCCATCGACAACATGATCCCGAAAGGCACCTTCAAGCCCCTGCTCAGGTTTGAGCTGCCCGCGGTGCTCGGCAGCGATCTGGCCGGTGTGGTGGTGGCGGTCGGCAGCCGGGTCACGCGGTTTCGGCCGGGGGATGCCATCTATGCCAGCCTGTTCGATCTGGGGCGCGGCGCCCTGGCGCAATGGGTGGTGGTGCCCGAACACGCGGCGGCCCTCAAACCGGCCAGCCTCGACTTCGTTCAGGCGGCGTCCATTCCCATGGTGGCGCTGACGGCCTGGCAGGCCTTCACCGAGCAGGCCCCACTCGCGCCGGGCCAGAGGGTGTTCATTCCCGCGGGGTCTGGCGGCATAGGCTCCTTTGCCATTCAGCTGGCCAGGCACCTGGGGGCCTTGGTCGCGACCTCCACCAGCACGGCGAACGTCGAGTGGGTAGGGCGCTTGGGAGCCGAGGTGGTGATCGACTACAAACGGCAGGAATTTGATGCGCTATTGCAGGGATACGATCTGGTGCTGGGTACCTTGCGGGGCGACACGCTCGAGCGGGCGCTGTCGATCCTGGCGCCGGGGGGACGGCTCCTGTCGCTGGTCGGCCCGCCGGATGCGGCCTTTGCGCGGGGGAGAAACATGAATGTCGTTATGAGGGCTCTGTTTGGCCTGATGAGCGGGAGGATCCACTGTCTTGCCCGGCGACGGGGCGTCACCTACGCCATGATGTTCGTGCGCCCGGATGGCGCCCAGCTGACCCGGATTGCCGCGCTGCTGGACGGGGGCAAGCTCAGACCCGTCATCGACAAGGTCTTTCCGTTTGAACAGGCCGGCGAGGCACTCGCCTATCTGGCGACCGGTCGCGCAAAGGGCAAGGTGGTCGTCAGCCTGGTGTGACAACGCAGGAGGATGGCAGAAAACAAAAAAGCCGACCCAAGGGTCGGCTTTTGCACGGTGCGAGTCTGGCTCGGCGCGTCTTAGAACTCGGCGGTGCGCGGGGTACGCGGGAAGGGGATGACGTCGCGCACGTTGCCCATGCCGGTCACATAGACCACCAGACGCTCGAAACCGAGGCCGAAACCGGCGTGCGGGACTGTGCCGAAGCGGCGCAGATCGCGGTACCACCAGTAATCTTCCTTGTTCAGGCCCATCTCGGCCATGCGCTGATCCAGCACCTCGAGGCGCTCCTCACGCTGGGCACCGCCGATGATCTCGCCGATCCCCGGGGCCAGCACGTCCATGGCGGCGACGGTCTTGCCGTCGTCGTTGAGGCGCATGTAGAAGGCCTTGATGTCTTTGGGGTAGTTCTTCACCACCACGGGGGACTTGAAGTGCTCCTCGGCCAGATAACGCTCGTGCTCGGAGGAGAGGTCGATGCCCCAGGAGACAGGGAACTCGAAGGTCTTGCCGCAGTTTTTCAGCACTTCGATGGCGTCGGTGTAGTCAATCTGGGCGAAGTCGGAGGCGACGAAGCGCTCCAGACGGCCGATGGCATCCTTGTCCACGTGCTGGGCGAAGAACTCCAGATCGTCGCGGCGCTCCGCCAGCACGGCGTTGAAGACGTACTTGAGCATGGCTTCGGCCAGGGCGGCGTTGTCTTCCAGGTTGGCGAAGGCAATTTCCGGCTCCACCATCCAGAACTCGGCCAGATGGCGGCTGGTGTTGGAGTTTTCGGCGCGGAAGGTGGGCCCGAAGGTGTAGACCTTGGACAGGGCGCAGGCATAGGTCTCGACGTTGAGCTGACCGGAGACGGTCAGGAAGGTCTCCTTGCCGAAGAAGTCCTTGTCGTAATCCACCTTGCCTTCGGGGGTGCGCGGCAGGTTTTCCAGATCCAGGGTGGAGACGCGGAACATCTCGCCGGCCCCTTCGGTGTCGGAGGCGGTGATGAGGGGGGCGGCAATCCACAGATAGCCTTCTTCGTGGAAGAAGCGGTGAATGGCCTGGGCCAGGCAGTTGCGTACCCGGGTCACGGCGCCGACGATGTTGGTGCGCGGGCGCAGGTGGGCCTGTTCACGCAGGTATTCGATGCTGTGGCGCTTGGCGGCCATGGGGTAGGTGTCCGGATCTTCGACCCAGCCCACTACCTTGACCTCGGAGGCTTGCAGCTCGAACGCCTGGCCGCTGCCCTGGGAGGCGGCGACCACGCCGGTCACTTCCACGGAGCAGGCGGTGGTCAGACGCAGCACTTCATTCTCGTAATTGGCCAGGGTATTGGGAACGACGGCCTGCACCGGATGGAAACAGGAGCCATCGGATATGGCCAAAAATGAGATCCCCGCCTTGGAATCGCGGCGGGTCCGGATCCACCCTTTCACTGTCTGGGTGGTGCCAACCGCATACTTACCGGTCAGCACATCTACTACGGATGCGTGCGTCATCGAAATATTGTCTCCAGCTTGTTCTTGCAGCGCTATTTGCAACACTAGGGGTCTGACCCGGGCACAGATGGCCCACCATGGCAGACTAAGCCGTCAATCTTACCCGCGCAGGTTTGATAAACAAGCAAAAATGTCAGACGCTGGGGGAGCCAATCGACGGGAGGGGAGAAGCGGGATGGAGCGACGACGCGGACCGGATGGATGGATAGTGCTGCTGCACTGGCTGGCTCTGCTCTGCTGGGCCTGCGTCCTGGTGCTGCTCACCCTCTATCACTATGCCAGGCCCGAGATAGCCTACGGTTTCCTGCGTTACGGCGGCATCGAGGTGCGCGAGCACTGGGATCCGGCGCTCACTCCCTGGCTGGAGCAGAGCCTGTGGGGCTGCGCCGCCTTTACTCTGCTGGTGCTGGTGCTGGCGCTGCAATACCGGCGCAGTCGCCGGGAAGACGATGGCTATGGCGCCTCCCTGATCCTGCTGCTGCTGATCCTGATCGCCAGCCTGCTGTTGTTCTACTTCGGCTGACTTGGCTCCTGAAGTGTGCCGCCGCGCTGCGTCTACCGCGCCGCGTCTGCCACAGCGAATCTACCTTGAGCTGGGTTATTTCGGCTGACCCGGCTCCTGAGGTTTGCCGCCGCGCAGCGTCTGCCACAGCGAACCTGCCATGGGCTGGGTTATTTCGGCTGGTTCGACTCCGGTGCCTTGTTCCGCCGCTTGCCGAGTTGGCGCTCCACACTGTCGAGCATCTGATTGTAGGCGAGCGCGACCCGGCCAATCTCGTCCCCCTCATCCCCCTCCAGCCGGTGGCCGAAGTCGTGTCTGTCGGTGGCTTCTTCCATGGCGCGGATCAGCCGGTTGAGGGGGCTGACAATCCAGGTGCGAATGACCCAGAGGGTGAGCAGCAGCCCCAAGCCGAAGATGAGGGTGAGGCTCAGGGCCGAGGTGAGGATGTTCTGCTCGACCCGGGTAAAGAGGGCATCGAGGGAGTAGTCAAAGCGCACCGCCCCCAGCACGCTGTTCTCCGGTACCTGGTGACAGCTGGTGCAGTCGGTGCCGCGCAAGTTGCGCTGGGCCAGCAGAGGGCGGGTCACCACCAGCCGGCTGTGCTGACCGTCGTGGACCACCTCCATGCTGCCCTTGCCCGCCAGCGCCAGCGTGTCGAACTCGTCTTTGGGCTGCTCGTTGTCATAGCCCGGGCCGAACTGGCGGTTCACCGCCTCGCCGCGCACGATACGGGCATCCTCCACGTGGGCGTGGTCGAGAAACTTGTTTCTCAGGGTGTCGCGGGCCGCCATCTTGTTGGTCAGCATCAGCATGTTGAGGCCGTCGAAATAGGCTTCGGTCTGCTCGCGGCTCTGCTCCTTGATGAGGCTCAGGATGAGGTCGCGCTCGCGCACCGCCTGATAGGACGCCGAGAACACCAACACCATGGAGAAGATGAACAGCAGGAAGAAGTTGAATTTGGCGGCAATGGAGAGGCGCATGGGAACTTGTCGGTTGGTCAAACCCGCGCAGTCTACTCTCCTCGGCCGCCATGGTCTGATGGTTCGCTCACATTCTGGGGAAAAAGCCCCAAAAGGCCCCACAATTCCATGTGAGGCCTATTGGTCGAGGCTCAGCATTCGCCGCAGGCGATGGCCTCATGGATGGCATGGGTCAGCACCCTCAGTTCCTCGGGGCTGATGACGAAAGGGGGCATCAGGTAGATGAGCTTGCCAAAGGGGCGGATCCAGGCCCCCAGTTCGACGAACTTGCGCTGGATGCGCGCCACGTCCACCCGCTCCTTCATCTCCACCACACCGATGGCGCCGAGCACCCGCACATCGGCCACCGCCGGGTTGAGGGTCAGCGCCACCAGTTCGGTGCGCAGCTGATGCTCGATGGCGCGCACCCGCTCCTGCCAAGGCGAGGCCAGCAGCAGATCGATGGAGGCGTTGGCCACCGCGCAGGCGAGCGGATTGCCCATGAAGGTGGGGCCGTGCATAAAGACCCCGGCCTTGCCGTCACAGATGGTGCGGGCGACCTGCTCGGTGGTGAGGGTGGCCGACAGCGTCAGGTAGCCGCCGGTGAGCGCCTTGCCAAGGCACAGGATGTCGGGGCTGATCCCCGCCCAGTCGCAGGCAAACAGCTGGCCGGTGCGGCCAAAGCCGGTGGCGATTTCATCTGCTATCAAGAGCAGGCCGAACTCGTCGCACAGGGCGCGCACCCACTGCAGGTAGCGGGGGTGATAGAAGCGCATGCCACCCGCCCCCTGGACGATGGGTTCGAGTACGATGGCGGCGATCTCTTCGTGGCGATCGGCAACCAGCTCCGCCAGCTCCACCACACAGCTCTCGTCCCACTGGGCGTGGAAGCGGCAGCTCGGGGCGGCCACGAAATGGTGTTCGGGCAGGAAGCCCTGGTAGAGCTCGTGCATGCCGCCATCCGGGTCGCACACGCTCATGGCGCCGAAGGTGTCGCCGTGATAGCCGCCCCGCAGGGCGACGAATTTGGCGCGAGGCGTGCCCTTGGCGTGCCAGTACTGCTGGGCCATCTTGAGCGCCACCTCCACCGCCACCGAGCCGGAATCCGCCAGAAACACCCGATCCAGCCCCTTGGGGGTGATCTCCACCAGCTTGCGGCACAGCTCGACCGCCGGAGCATGGGTCAGGCCGCCAAACATCACGTGAGACATCTTGCCGAGCTGGGCAGTGGCGGCGGCGTCCAGTTCCGGCACCCGATAGCCGTGGACGCAGGCCCACCAGGAGCTCATGCCATCCACCAGTTCACGGCCGTCGCTGAGGGTGAGGGTCACCCCCTTGGCGCTGGCCACTTCATAGCAGGGCAGGGGATGGGTGAGGGAGGTATAGGGGTGCCAGACGTGGTGCAGGTCGAATTCTTGATTGGTCATTTTGTGTTCTGTTGTCAATTTGTTTGATCTGGTCGGTGTTGACAGTCTACGCGCGCTCTCTACACTAGCCAACAATTTCAGCCACTTGGCGCCAGGCCTCACCACGAGGCGGCAGGCCTGTGGCGGCTTTTGCGGTCCTTCATCCCGGGATGGCGGCGCAGGATCCCACTTATAACAACTGGAAGCCATGTATGAATGCTCTCACCCTGGGCGGCCACGCCCTTCGTCACGACTGGACCCTCGCCGAGGTTCAGGCTCTCTTTGCCCTGCCATTCAACGATCTGCTGTTCCAGGCCCAGACGGTACACCGCGCCCATTTCGACCCCAACGAGGTGCAGGTGAGCACCCTGCTCTCCATCAAGACCGGCGCCTGCCCGGAGGATTGCAAATATTGCCCCCAGAGCGCTCGCTACCACACCGGGCTCGAAGCCGAGCGGCTGATGGAGGTGGAAAAGGTGCTGGAGCGGGCCCGGGAGGCCAAGGCCAACGGCTCGTCGCGCTTCTGCATGGGGGCCGCCTGGCGCAACCCCAAGGAGAGGGACATGCCCTATATCCTGCGCATGGTCGAGGAGGTGCGCGGGCTGGGGATGGAGACCTGCATGACGCTGGGGATGCTGACCGCGGATCAGGCCGCGCGCCTCGGGGCCGCCGGCCTTGATTACTACAACCACAACCTCGACACCTCGCCGGAGTTCTATGGCGACATCATCACCACCCGCACCTATCAGGACCGGCTGGATACCCTGGCCCACGTGCGCGGCGCCGGCATGAAGGTCTGCTCCGGCGGCATCGTCGGCATGGGGGAGCAGGGCAAAGACAGGGCGGGCCTCTTGATGGCGCTGGCCAACCTGCCGCGCCACCCGGAGAGCGTACCCATCAACATGCTGGTCAAGGTGAAGGGCACTCCCATGGAAAACCAGGAGAACCTGGACCCGTTCGAGTTTATCCGCACCATAGCGGTGGCGCGCATCATGATGCCGGCCTCCCATGTGCGCCTCTCTGCCGGGCGGGAGAAGATGAACGAGCAGATGCAGGCCATGTGCTTTATGGCGGGGGCCAACTCGATTTTTTATGGCTGCAAGCTGCTGACTACCCCCAACCCCGACGAGAACAGCGACATGCAGCTGTTCAAGCGCCTGGGCATCCGTCCCGCCCAGCGGGCCCAGAAGCCGGATCAGGTCCAGGAAGAGGAGCTGCTGGCCGAGGTGAGCCGCCAGAGCGAGCCGACCGAGATCTTCTACGATGCCACCCGTCCCCGCGCAGGTGCCTTCCGTCCATGACTTCCCCTGTTGTCACAGGCCCCTTTGCGCTGGGGGAGGCGCTGGCCGGGCGCGAGCAGGCGGCCCTGCTGCGCCGCCGCACCGCCACCGATGGCCCCACTGGCGCCAGGCTGGTGGTCGATGGCCGCGACTACCTCAACTTCTCCGGCAATGACTACCTGGGGCTGGCCCATCATCCCGCCATCAAGGCGGCCTTCAAAGAGGGGATCGACCGCCATGGTGCGGGCGCCGGCGCCTCGCCCCTGGTGACCGGCTACAGCCGCGCTCACCAGCAGTTGGAAGAGACCCTGGCCGACTGGCTCGGCGTGGAGGCTGTGCTGCTGTTCAACTGCGGTTTCTCGGCCAATCAGGCTGTGCTCAAGGCCCTGCTTGGCAAGGAGCACCTGCTGTGGCAGGACAGGCTCAACCACGCCTCCCTGCAGGAGATGGGCAGCCAATTGCCCTGCAAGATGAAGCGCTTCGGTCATAACGACATGGCCCAGCTCGCCGCCCAGCTCGAACCCGGCCGGGGCCTCATCGTCTCGGAGGGGGTGTTCAGCATGGACGGGGATCAGGGCCCCTGGCGCGAGCTGAGCCAGCTGGCTGCCCAGAGCAGCAACTGGCTGATGATCGACGATGCCCACGGCCTCGGTGTGCTGGGCCCTGAGGGGCGCGGCACCCTGGCGGCGCAAGGGGTTGCTCCTGCCAGCGTACACATCCAGATGGGCACCTTTGGCAAGGCGCTCGGGGTGGCTGGCGCGTTTGTGGGGGGCAGCCGCGAGCTGGTGGAGTATCTGGTCAACTTCGCCCGCCCCTATGTCTACAGCACCCATATGCCGGCGGCGCAGGCGTGCGCCGTGAGCCAGAGCATCGAACTGGTGCGCGCCGCCGATGATGCCCGCGCTCATCTTGGCCAGCTCGTCGCCCGTTTTCGCCAGGGGGCCCGCCAACTCGGCTGGCGCCTCGGGGAGAGCGACACCTCGATCCAGCCGCTGCTGGTGGGGGAGAGCAGTGCCGCCTTGCAACTGGCCGAGCGGTTGCGCGATCGCGGTGTCTGGGTGAGCGCCATCCGCCCGCCCACTGTGCCGGTCGGCACGGCGCGCCTTCGCATCACCCTGTGCGCCGCCCACGGCGAAGCTGACGTGGATCGCCTGCTCGAGGCCCTGGGGCCTCGCCCATCCATTGACGAGAGAGGAGGCGCCCATGCTCCATGAGCGTTTCCAGGCGGTGGACAAGGCGCAGCTCGCCCGACGCTTCGGCGCCGCCGCCGCCGGCTATGATGCCCACGCCCGCTTCCAGCAGGAGGTGGGCCAGGCGCTGCTGACCCAGCTGCCCCAAGGGCAGTGGGGGGACGCCCTGGATCTGGGTTGCGGCACCGGCTTCTTCCTGCCCGCGCTGGCCAAGCGCTGCCAGCGCCTGCACGGGCTGGATCTCGCCCCCGGCATGCTGGCCCAGGCGGCGAGGCGGGGCAGCGGTGCCCGCCTGCTGTGTGGCGATGCCGAGGCCCTGCCCCTGGCCGATGCCAGCCTGGATCTGGTCTTCTCCAGCCTGGCCCTGCAGTGGTGTGAATGCCCGCAGCAGGCCTTTGCCGAATTGCACCGGGTGCTGAGGCCAGGGGGGCGGGTCCTCTTCTCCACCCTCTTGGACGGCTCGCTCTGGCAACTGGCCCAGGCCTGGCAGGCGGTGGATGGCAAACCCCACGTCAATCGCTTCCTCGGGGAAGCCCGGCTCAGGGAGGCCCTTGAAAAGTCAGGCTTTGAGACCCCAATTATCGAGGTGCGCCCCTGGCACCTGGGCTATGGCCAGCTGGCCGAACTGATGCGCGACCTCAAGGGGATAGGGGCGAGCCAGGTCAATGAAGGGGGACAGGGGGGCCTGGGGGGGCGGGCCAGGCTGGTGCGCCTCACCCAGGCCTATGAGGGCTTTCGCCGTGGCGATGGCCTGCTCGAGGCGAGCTACCACGTGGCCCTGGTGCAGCTGCAGCGGGTCTGAGCCCGGCGCTGACAGGGCGAACAATCATCCGACGAGGAGCTGAGATGGCGACTTTCTTTATTACGGGCACGGACACGGATGTGGGCAAGACGCTGGTCACCCGCGCCCTGTTGCAGGGGTTGAGTGCCGAGGGGCTGGCGTGCGCCGGCTACAAACCGGTGTCGGCGGGCTGTGAGCCGACCCCCGAGGGGCTGCGCAACCGCGATGCCCTGTTGTTGCAGCAAGCCGCCAGCGTCGCGCTGCCCTATGAGTGGGTCAACCCCTTCGCCTATGCCCCCCCCATCGCCCCCCACATAGCGGCGGCCCAGGCGGGGCAACCCATCGAGGAGGAGGGGATCACGGCCGGTCTGCGCCGCCTCGAGGGCAGTGGCGCCGACTGGGTGCTGGTGGAGGGGGCGGGGGGCTGGCACCTGCCCCTCAACGAGCACAGGCTGCTCTCGGACTGGGTGGCGCAGCAGCGCCTGCCGGTGGTGCTGGTGGTGGGGGCCAAGCTGGGTTGTCTCAACCATGCCCTGCTCACCCTGGCCGCCATCGAGCAGGCGGGCTTGTCCCTGGCGGGCTGGGTGATGAACCGGCTGCCCTGCGGCATGAGTTGCTACGAGGAGAACCTGGCGACCCTGCGCCAGCGTCTGCCCGCTCCCCTGCTGGGGGAAATCCCGACCCTGAGTGACCCAGACAGCGCTAACTTACGGGAATATATCGATATTTCACCGTTGCGCAGGGGCGGGCATTCAGGGAGCATTCATAGATAACCGCTACTATGTGTGGCAGGTGGGCGTGGGTCGGTTGACCGGCGCGCGCCCCTTTCATTCTCACAAGGAGTCTATATGAAGCGAATCATGCTATTCCTGGTGACCAACCTGGCCGTCATGCTGGTGCTGGGGGTGGTACTCAATATCCTGTTCTCGGTGCTTGGCATCAACAAGTCCAGTATCTCTGGCTTGCTGATCTTCTGTGCCGTGTTCGGTTTTGGGGGCTCCTTTATCTCCTTGCTGATGTCCAAATGGATGGCCAAACGCAGCTATGGTGTCCAGGTCATCGAGCAGCCCCGCAACGAGACCGAGCACTGGCTGGTCAGTACCGTTGCCCGTCAGGCTCGCGAGGCCGGGATCAAGATGCCGGAAGTGGGCATCTATGAGTCCTCCGATATGAATGCCTTCGCCACCGGTGCCCGCCGCGACGACTCCCTCGTCGCCGTGTCGTCCGGCCTGCTCTACAGCATGAGCCGGGACGAGGCCGAGGCCGTGCTGGCCCACGAGGTGAGCCACGTGGCCAACGGCGACATGGTGACCCTGACCCTGATCCAGGGGGTGGTGAACACCTTCGTGATGTTCTTCGCCCGCATCGTGGCCGGGCTCATCAGCAATGTCTTCAGCTCAAGCAGCGACGAGGAGAGCAGCAGCTCGGGTGGTTTTGCCTACATGATCACCGTGTTCGTGCTGGAGATGATCTTCGGGGTGCTTGCCTCCATCATCGTCATGTGGTTCAGCCGTCAGCGCGAGTTTCGCGCCGATGCGGGTGCCGCCAAGCTGGCGGGCCGCGACAAGATGATAGCGGCGCTGCAGCGCCTCTCCCGCGGTGCCGAGCCGCAGATGGAAGGGGCCATGATGGCCTTTGGCATCAACGGCAAGCGCTCGGTGAGCGAGTTGTTCATGAGCCACCCGCCCATCGAACAGCGCATCCAGGCCCTGCGTCAGGGCTGATGGGAAACCATGGAAAACGGCTGCCTCGGCAGCCGTTTTTTTTGTCTCTGTGCCGAGGTAAACCCGGGTTGTCCCTGCTCAGGCTATCTCTATGTCGGTCAGGGGCACGGCGCAGCAGGTGAGGATCTTGCCCTGGGCCCGCTCGGCCTCGCTGAGGGCGGGGGCATCGGGCTGGCTCACTTCCCCCGCGCGCAGGGTCTGCTTGCAGCTGCCGCAGATCCCGGCGCGGCAGCTCCAGGGCAGCTCCACCCCCTGCTTGCTGGCCTGATCGAGGATGGTGCCCTGGTTGTTGCCGGCGAAGCGCTTGCCCGCGATGCTCAGGGTCAGGGCTTGGTGGGGCCGGTCGGTGATGAGGGGGGCACCGCCAAAACTCTCCTGGCGGATCCGGCTCACCCCGGCCGCGCCGAGCAGGGCGATGGCCGAGGCCATGAACCCCTGGGGACCGCAGAGGAAGACCTCCCGCTCGCCAAGGCCGCCGACACGCTCGAGGTGATCCCTGCCGAGCCGGCCGCGCAGCCCCTGCCAGCTCTCGTCGGCCTGGCTCAGGATAAGGGTCAGCTGCATGCCTTGCCGGGTCAGGGCGTGGAGTTCCTCGGGGGCGGGGATGTCGACCTGGCTGCGGCACTGGTGCATGAAGTGAACCTCGCCAAGCTCGCCGCGCAGGGCCAGGGTGCGGGCGATGGCGAGCATGGGGGTGATGCCGGAGCCTGCCGAGAGCAGCAGCAGGCGGCGCTCGCGGCCAAGCTGGAACTCGCCGGCGGGGTCGGCCGCCAGCACCCTGTCCCCCACCTTGAGGTGGCGGTGCAGCCAGGAGGAGAGACGGCCATCGGCCTGACGCTTGACCGCGATGGCGTAGCGGCCTGGCTCATCCGGGCTGGAGCAGAGGGTATAACGGCGCTGCACTCGCTCGCCCTTGCTGTCCACGAAGAGGGGCAGGTGCTGGCCCGGCTGATAGTCGGGCAGGGGCTCGCCATCCTCGGCCTCGAACCAGAAGGTCTCCAGATCCCGGGCCAGGGGCTGGCGGGCGACGCACACCAGCGCCCGCTTCTTCGGGGCGCCGTTGCCATAGACGAGGGGGCGCACCCGCTCCAGCACCTCTATCTCGCTGCCCGCCTCGATCCACCCCTCGTTCAGGGCCACCAGATTCTGGCCGAAGTAGACATCGCCGTCCTCGCCGCGCCGGTAGTGAGCCAGGGTGGCGAGCGGCTCCTTGAGGGCATTGAAGCGGCTGGTGCCGGGCTCCACCGTGGTCATGATGCAGCGACTGCACGGCTTGGCCACCAGGAACTCCACCTCGCCGATGCGGATCCGCTTCCAGCCGTCCTCCTCGAAGGGGCGGGCGCCGCTTGCCACCAGGTTGGTGCGAAACTGGCTCATCTGGTGCAGGGCGTCGGATCTCAGGTTGAGATCCTCCAGCGAACCCTGGCCGATGAGCAGCAGAGGGTAGCCGTCGGCAAAGCTGACCCGGGTGCCTGTCTTCTCCCGAAAGCGATCAGAGGTTTCGCCGAGCCAGAGCAGGTGAACCGGCTCACCTGCCACCCGGCTCAGCCACAGATCGGCCTGCTCATGGGTGCGCAGGGCGGTAAAGCTGTCACGCCAGACGCCCGTGCTCTGGGGGGCCAGGCTGAAATCCTGCGGCTGCAGGGTGAGCATCTCCTGGCCCGGGTAACGCAGTTGCAGGCCACCCTCCACCGGGGTGGCCACCAGCTGCTGCAACTGGGGATGGGTGCGTGCTGTGATGAAGGTGCCGTCCGGCTTGACCACCATGTAGCGTCTGTCGCCGTCCAATCCCTCCTCGCCGACCCGGGCCCGGGGCAGCACCATGCCTGCGGTGGATTTGATGGGATAGAGGTGAATGCTGTCCAGACGGGGCATGGGGCTCTCCTTGAGCGTGGCGATGGCGAGGGCACACGATAGCGGTTTGGCCTGCAAAGCTCAATCGAGTCGAGGTCAACCTGACCGGCTGGGGGAGAGACGAAAGACCCGGCCTATGGGCCGGGTCGAGCGGATAAATTGCTTATCCGTGCGTTAACGCAATCAATGTTCTGGGCAATCAATGAGACTGATGTTGTTTGAGGATGTCGTATATCTCCTCTTTGAGTTTAAGTTTCTGTTTTTTCAGATCTCTCAACTCAGGACTGAAGTCGCTGGCATGATGCTTTTCCAGTTTTCTGATGGTCCCGTCCAGCTCGTTGTGTAAGGCAAACTTCTCATGGAAATGGTCATCACTGCTCTTCAGTTGCGAGATGAGGTCTCTGTACTCTGGGAACATGTAATGTCGCCTCCTTGTTGCGCTTGGGTGTGCCGACACCTCTCAAGCTACACCCTGGGGCGCGGGATAGATGTGATCGGGATCCCACTTATCGCCCCAAATCGCCGCGTTGTCATGATGCTGTCATAAGTGGCTGAATTGACGTGGTCTTTATGCCGTGGCGCGGGGCGTCTGGCGTGAAATGCGACGAGCGTCACAACAGGAGGGGCGGGTGCGAAAAGCAGAAGGGGCCCGAAGGCCCCTTCCCATGGCTGGCGCGAGGCCCGGCTCACTTCTTCTTCGTGACCTTCTCGGGCAGGGGCTTGCCGCCTCTGGCAATCACCTTGCCCGCCTCGAAACCGATCTGGGCCGCCAGCTCCTCCAGATCCCCCGCCTTGGCCTCGTTGCCGATGGCATAGCGGTAGTTGGTGATGGAGAGCTTCTCGGCCACCGGGGTGCCGGGGACGATGGGCTCGCGCCAGCCTTGGCCGATATGAGCGACGAGGGTGCCATCCATGATGAGCTCGCCGACGATCTCCTGGGTGGGGATGCCCTTGCCGTAGGTCAGCCCCTGGGGGTGCTTCTTGCCGACCAGGGGTTCGCTGCTGGCGGGCATCAGCCTGGTGCGGATCAGCCACTTGGGATCCTGGGTCTTGCCCAGGGCCTTGCCGGTCTGGTACTCGTTGACCTTGATGGTCTTGATCATCTGGGCCATGAATTGCTTGGTCAGGGCCTTCTGCGCCTCGCTGGTTTCGTCGATGACGATGGGGGCCACGTACCAGGTCTGGGGAGCCTGCGCCTTGGGGGCTGCCGGGGCGGTTTGTGCCAGTGCCAGGGGGCTGAGCAGGAGGGCCGCCAGCAAGAGTCCGATTTTCTTCATTGTGATTCCGCTTATGTTTCGACAAGAATTTTGTGTTGCCAGCGACGACTGCGCCAGCGCCAGAACATGGCCAGGCCGCGGACCCACTCGTCGCAGGCCAGCGCCAGCCAGATGCCGACCAGTCCATAGCCTTGCATGATACCAAGGTAATAGGAAAGGGGAACGGCGATGCCCCACATGGACAGGAGCGCCATGTAGAGCGGGAAACGGGCATCCCCGGTGGCGCGCAGGGCGTTGATCACCACCAGGTTGAAGGTGCGGCCGGGCTCGAGAATGAGGCTGATCAGAAACAGCTGGGCCACCATGTCGATGATGTCGCCATCCGTGGTGAACAGGCTGATGATCTGCCGGCCGTTGATGGCCACGGCCACCGCGATCAGGGCGGTGACGATGAGGCCGAGTTTCAGGCTGCGCAGCAGCTGGGCATAGGCCTGATCGAAACGGCGCGCCCCCGCCAGGTGGCCGATGATGATCTCGTTGCCAAGGCCGATGGAGAGGCCGAACAGCAGGATGAACAGGCAGATCTGGAAGAAGTAGCTCTGGGTCGCCAGCGCCTTGTCGCCCAGCAGGCCGACAAAGGCGGTCACCACCATGAATTGCAGCATCCAGGAGAGGTTCTCCCCCGCCGCCGGCAATCCGATGTGCAGCACCTTGCCCAGCATCGGCTTGCTGGGACGGACAATCTCCGGCAGGCGCAGCCGTATGCCGGTCTTGCGGGCCACCAGCCACACCAGCAGCACCACGCCGACGACCCGGCCCGCCACCGTGCTGATGGCGACCCCGGCCACCCCGAGCTGGGGCAGGCCGAACCAGCCGTAGAGCAGCAGCAGGTTGCCGGCGAAGGTGATGAGGTTGACGATGAGGGTCACGTACATGGCCTGACGGGTGTGGCCATGGGCCCGCAGGGTGGCGGCCAGGCAGAGGGCCGCCGCCTCCGGCAGCAGGCACAGGCCGATGATCTGCAGGTAGAGCCTGGCGTCCCCCATCAGGTGATCGGGCAGGTTCATCAGCCCCAGCATGGTGCCGGCCCCGGCCATGACGCCGACCGCAGCCACCAGCCCCACCAGCAGGTTGAAGCCGATGGCGGTGTGGATGACCACGCGGGCCTTCTCCCTATCGCCGGCCCCCAGGTACTGGGTGATCACCACGCTGGTGCCGATGCTGACGAAGCTGAACAGGGTGATGGCGAGATCGAACACCTGGTTGCCCACCGCGAGCGCCGCCACTCCCTGATAGGAGACGTGGCCCACCATGAAGGTGTTGAGGGCCCCGGTCAGAAAGTGCAGGGCCAGATCGATAAACAGCGGCCAGGTCAGGGAGAAGAGCGAACCTGGCCCCGCTTGGGCTTGAGTGTGCATGAGTGACATGTCCAGCAACGGCAGAGGGAGGCGGCCCTGGGGGCGCCGCAGGAGTGGCATTTAACACCAAGCGTCCCCTTCACGCAATCGCGCCGCTGGCCTCCTGCTCGCTCTCGCTGGGCGCCATGGCTTGCGGCTCGGGCGCCTCGTCCTTGAACAGGGGCTCCCGGTAGCAGCGGGTCATGCGCAGGGCCTGGTACATGTCGGGGCAGAGGATGATGCCCTCATCGCCCACCCGGATCCCGGCCTGGCGGAACCAGTGGCTGAGCTGGCCATGGCGCCCCGCCATCACCATGTGGATGCCCCGTCGGCGCAGCTCCCGGTGCAGCTCGCCCACCATGCTCATCACGCTGATGTCCTGATGGGTGAAGCAGGCGACCGCGTCCACCACCAGGCACTTGGGACTGTGGGGATCTTGCACCAGCAGCGCCAATACCCGCCGCTTGAAATAGGGGGCGTTGAAGTAGGTGAGCGGCGAGTTGAAGCGATAGACCAGGATCCCCGGGATCGCCTTGGCCTGCTCGTTGTCCCCCAGGGTGCGCACCACCCCGTCCCCGTCCATGCCGAGCAGCTGATCGGTGGGGCGCATCACGTTGCGCAGGAACTGGAACAGGCCCAGCAAGACGGCGAGGGTGATGCCGGGGATCACCCCCATGGCCAGCACGCTGACGAAGGTGACGAGGGCGAGCCAGAAGGCGGCGCGATCGGAGTCTTTCAGCCCCCATAGCCCCTTGAGGTCGAGCAGGGAGAAGGAGGCCATCACCAGCACCACCCCGAGGGCGGCGGTGGGGATGAACTGCAGCGGCGCCGTCAGATAGAAGGCGATGAAGCCGATGATGACGGCGGCGATGATGGAGACCAGCTGGCTCTTGCCGCCGTTGGCATCGTTGACCGCGGTGCGCGAATCGGCGCCGCTGATGGCGAACCCCTGGGAGACAGCCGAGGCCAGGTTGGCCATGCCGAGGGCCCGGAACTCGTTGTCGGCATCGATCTCGTAGCCATTCTTGGCGGCGAAGCTGCGGGCGGTGAGCATCATGGAGACGAAGCTCACCATGGCCAGGTTCAAGGCGGGCAATACCAGCTCGCGCAGCAGGCCGGGGGGAAATTCCGGTACCTGGAAGGCGGGCAGGCCGGAGCCGATGGCCCCCAGGGTCGCTATCTCGAACCGGCCCAGGCCAAAGATCCAGACCAGGGCGGCAGTGAGCACCATGGCCACCATGGAGGAGGGCCAGCCCGGCCGGTAGCGCCGGCTCAGCAGCAGGACCAGCAGGGTGAACAGGCTCATGGCCAGGGTGGGCAGATGGGTCTGGGCCAGGTAGTTGCTGCCGCTGAGCACCCGCTCGATGAGGTAACGCTCGTCGAAGGTGAAGCCAAGGATCTTGGAGAGCTGGCCCACCATGATGGTGATGGCCACCCCGTTGAGCAGCCCCATCAGGATGGGGCGGGAGAGGAAGTCGGCAAACACCCCCAGCTTGAAGCGGCTGGCGATGAGGCACCAGAAGCCGGTCATGGCGGTCATGGTCATTACCAGCTGCCAGTGGCGAGTGGCATCCCCCGCGGCGAGCGGCGTCACCACGGCGGCGATGACGGCGCAGGTGGCGGCGTCGGGGCCGACGATGAGCTGGCGCGAGGTGCCAAACAGGGCATAGACCATCATGGGCAGTATGCAGGAGTAGAGGCCGACGATGGCGCCGACCCCGGTCAGCTCGGCGTAGGCGATGGCGACCGGCAGGGCGACCGCCGCCACCGACAGCCCGGCCCGCACATCGGGCATCAGCCAGGCCCGCTGATAGTGCAACAGGGCCGCCAAACCGGGCAGCCAGCGCTCGAGGGAGAAGAAATCGCGCATCATGAAACTCGTATTATGAAAGCCACTTTATATCAGTCACTTTAGTTAAGTTGTTGTGCCATAGCGGCTTTTTATCGTTCTGCCGAGGCGCTGCCAGGGCTAGATGGCAGGATCCGGGATGAGCAATAGCGGCCAGATCTGGCGCCACCCCTTGCTCGCCACCCGCTGATGGAACACCGCCCTGGGTTGGCGGCAGCGGTCATTGGGCTGAACCTCGAGGGACCAGCCGGGAGCGAAGCCAAACGGCGCCAGCCACTGCAGGCTGTCATCGGGCAGCAGGCGCACCCCGATGCAGGTGGGCAGTTCGACCCAGTGGCTCAGGGCCTGCTCGCTGCTGGTGAAGGGGGCCACCCCCTGGCGCAGGTGCATCCTGGCCTGGTTGCGCACCTGCCAGGAACCGCTCAGGCGAGCCGCCAGCCAGGCCTCGTGCCGCGCCTCCCCGGCGCCGGTCTCGTCGGCGGGATCCAGATAGATGAGGTCCAGATCGTTGAGGGGGGTCGGTTCGGTGCAGCCGTGCAGGTGATCCCAGATGAGGTTGCGCACGAAACCGGCACCCAGGGCCCAGTCCGGCAGCGCCAGCGTCCGGGCCAGCCTCAGGCAGGCCATGCGATAGGGATCCTCCCGCAGCAGCGCCTGGGTCTGGCGCGCCAAGCTGGCTTCGAGGACGGGATCAACCGTCATGGCGGCGCAACCAGGTCTCGATATAACTGCAACTGGGGATGATCGTCAGGCCCCGGGCCTGGGTCCAGTCGAAGAAGGCCCGGGCCAGCTTGTCCGCCAAGCCCTGGCCGCGCAGCTCTCCGGGGACGAAGGTGCTGTAGGCATCGACCTGATGCTGGTCGAGTATCCGGTAGCGCAGGTGTGCCTGGTGGCCGTCGACCACACAGAGGAAGGCCTGCTGCTGGGGATCATGAATGATGTCTGTCATGGCAACTCCTGTTCGCTCAATGGGCCGTGGGGCCCCGTGCCCCTTTGCCGGTGGTCATGGCTCGCTTACACTGGCCATCCCGTGACGGGGAGGGCCGAGGGCCGTCTCTTTGATGTCCGTCATGATGCCACGTTAGCCGCGCCAACTCATCCGCGCATTTGCACAGGAAGCCAAGATGGCCTTTGCCACCCTAGACGATCTGATAGGCAACACCCCGCTGGTACGCCTCAAGCGCCTCAATCCCAACCCCGCCGTGACCCTGCTGGTCAAGCTGGAGGGCAACAACCCGGCAGGTTCGGTCAAGGACAGGCCGGCCCTGAACCTCATTCGCACCGCCGAGGCGAGCGGTCAGCTCGCCCCCGGGGCCCGCCTCATCGAGGCGACCTCGGGCAATACCGGCATCGCGCTGGCCATGGTGGCGGCCAGCCGGGGATACCGGATGCGGCTCATCATGCCGAGCAACATGAGCCAGGAGCGGCGTGCCGCCATGCAGGCCTATGGGGCCGAGCTGGTACTGGTCGACGATGGCATGGAGGGGGCGCGGGATCTGGCCCAGGCCATGGCCGCCAATGGCGAGGGGCTGGTGCTGGATCAGTTCAACAACCCGGCCAACCCGGATGCCCACTACCAGAGCACGGGCCCCGAGATCTGGCGCCAGAGCGAGGGGGCGGTTACTCACTTCGTTTCGGCCATGGGCACCACGGGCACCATCATGGGGGTCTCCCGCTACCTCAAGGAGCAGAATCCGGCGGTGCAGGTGATCGGCCTGCAACCGGCCGAGGGGAGCCAGATCCCCGGCATTCGCCGCTGGCCCGCCGCCTATCTGCCCGCCATCTTCGAGCCTGCGCGGGTCGATCGGGTGCTGGACATCGATCAGGAGGCGGCGCTTGCCACCATGCGCCGCCTGGCCAGGGAGGAGGGGATCTGCTGCGGGGTCAGCTCGGGGGGCGCGGTCGCCGGCGCCCTGCGGGTGGCGGCCGAGCTGGAGCGGGGTGTGGTGGTGGCCATCATCTGCGATCGCGGGGATCGCTACCTCTCCACCGGGGTGTTCGATGCACCTATCTGAACGTCGCCTGGCATAAACCAATGAACAGCAGGGGCCATGGGCCCCTGCTGTTCATTGGGCGTTTAGCGGACCAACCAGGCCAGCAGCAGCTTCTTGTACCAGCGATCATAGGGCGGCTGGAGCAGGGCGGCCGGGCTCCACTTGCCCCGGCGCAGCACCGTCTTGGCCTTGGAGAAGGTGAGAAAGCCCTCCCGGCCGTGGTAGTGACCCATGCCGGAGGGGCCTATGCCGCCGAAGGGGGCGTCGTCGGCCGCCGCCTGGAGCAGGGTCTCGTTGATGGCGACGCCCCCCGAGTGGGTCTCCCTGATCACCCTGGCCTGCAGGGCGGGATCCTGGCTCATCAGGTAGAGGGCCAGGGGTCTCGGCCGCTGCTGCAGGTAGGCGATGGCCTCATCCAGGCTGTCGTAGGGTACCAGGGGCAGCAAGGGGCCGAAGATCTCCTCCTGCATCAGCTGGCAGTGGGCAGGCAGCTCGGTCAGCAGATGGGGCAGCAGGCGATGGCCCTCATCGTCCCGGGCCGGGCTGGCGCAGGGGTGGGCCTGGGCACCGGCCGCCACCGCCTCCTCCAGCCAGTCGATGAGACGCCGATATTGGCGCGCATTGATGATGGCGGCGTAGTCATCGCTCGCCAACCCCCCGGGATAGAGGCGCTGGAAGCGGGCGTGATAGTGTTCGATAAAGGCGCTCTCCTGGCCCCTGGGCAGCAGCACATAGTCGGGGGCGACGCAGATCTGGCCCGCGTTCAGGCTCTTGCCAAACAAGATGCGCTCGACCGCCAGCGCCATCGGCATGTCGGGGCCGATGAGGCAGGGGGACTTGCCCCCCAGCTCCAGGGTGAGGGGGGTGAGCTGGCGGGCGGCATTGGCCATCACCTGTTTGCCGATGGCGGTGGAGCCGGTGAACAGCAGATGATCGAAGGGCAGGGCGCAGAAGGCGGCCGCCTCCTTGGCCTCCCCCTCGCAGACTTGCACCTCGTCATCGGCAAAGGCCTCGGCCAGCAGCCGGGTGAGCACCCGATTGGTGGCGGGGGTGAACTCGGAGAGCTTGATCATGGCCCGGTTGCCGGCGGCGATAACCCCGATGAGGGGGCCAAGACTCAGCATCACCGGGAAGTTCCAGGGCACCACTATGCCCACCACCCCCAGGGGTTGATAGACCACCTCGAGCCGGGCCGGTTGCAGCAGCAGACCCGGCTTGCGCCGACTGGGCGTGAGCCAGCCCTTGAGGTGCCTGCGGGTGTGCTTGAGCTGCTGGAGGCAGGGCAGTATGTCGGCGATCAGGCTGTCGGCCCGGCTGCGCTGGCCATAGTCGCGGGCGAGGGCCTCGCAGAGCGGCTCCCTGTGGACGAGCAGGGCCCGCTGCAGGCGCGCGAGCCGCGCCTGTCGCTCAGCCAGGGAGGGGGCGGGGGCGGCCAGATAGGCGGCCTTGAGGCGATCCAACTGGGTGGCGAGGTGCATGACCTGTTCCATGGGGGCTCCTGGGAGAGGGAAGAGCTAAGACGTTAGCCTGCCGGCGCGCCCCCTGTAAAGCCGTGGCGCCCTGATGGCGCCTGAGGGATCCGCGCCGCCGACTCTTCCCCGGCAACAGCGGCATGGGCCCTGGCCTCTGCCCGGGACGGCGTGGCTGACGGCGATCCGGGGAGGCAATAGTGCTGGCCTTTGCTAGCCATTAAGAGGTAGTTTGTGGTTATCACATCAATGGGAGAGAGTGTCATGACAGCGGAATTGGATAGCCTGCTGGCCAGGGTCGATGACGTGGTGGATCGCATGCCGGCGAGTTTCAACACCTACGAGTTTGTCCAGAAGCTGGCACTGCATCATCAGGGAGACTATTTTGCGGCGGGGCACTCCCTGGGGAGTCAGTCCCAGCCGGTGCTCAAGTTGCTCCATGGCCGGGTAGGGGCGGCCCTGGCGGGCAGCGATCGCCTGATCGAGGGGGCCCATCTGCCCTGCCTCACCCCCTGGGGGGAGGCGGCGAGCTCGCCGCGCTGGCACCGCAAGGTGTGATCCCGTTTGACCACAAGGCCCCATCGGGGCCTTGTTTGCCTCAGCCGGCGGGGGACGCCAGCGGCACCAGGCGGCGCGCCTGCCAGTAATGCTTGCGCCAATAGACGTTGTCGAGGCGGGAGCGGATCACCCCCTTGCTGGTGGAGGCGTGGATAAACTCCCCGGCTCCGGTATAGACGCCGACATGGTACTGGTTCCACCCCGTCTTGAAGAACACCAGGTCCCCGTGGCGCAGCTCGCTGCGCGGCACCGAGCTGCCCAGATTGGCCTGGGACTCCGTGGTGCGGGGCAGGGGGAAGCCCAGCACCTGGCTGTAGGCGAGCTGGGTGAAGGCGGAGCAGTCGAGGCCGGCCCGGCTGCTGCCGCCCATGCGGTAAGGCACGCCGCGCCACTGCTGGAAGAAGCCGTCGAACGCCTTGCTCGGCGGCGAGGGGGGCGGCGGCGGGGTGCTGGAGCAGGCGGCCAGCAGCAGGGCCAAAGGGGGCAGCAGGGCTTTCAATGACATCGGACTCCCTCGTGACGGACCCATATAGACTAACGCCTCGAACCGACCCCTGCCAGGGTCGTGCCCTCTTGGATGGGGACGGGCGGGCACAGGCCGCATCCGCGTCAGGGTTTGCGCTCGATCAGCGGCGTGACCAGCTCCGCCAGCTTGTAGAAGGTCTGCACCCGGGTGGTGCTGGGGCGCCACACCAGGCCTATCTCCCGGTAGGCCTGCTCCCCGGGCAGCGGGATGGCCACCAGATCCGTGTTGTCCAGGATCCCGGCATCTATGGCCATCTGGGGCAGGAAGGTGGTGCCGAGCCCGGCGCCCACCATCTGCACCAGGGTATGCAGGCTGGTGGCGGCGAAGGGGTTGATCTTGCTCTTGTCCCGCAACCGGCAGGCGCTCACCGCATGGTCGGTCAGGCAGTGCTCCCGCTCCAGCAGGAAGATGCTCTGGCTGGGCAGCTCCTTGTAGTCGAACGGCATGTGCAGGCCGGCCGCCATGGCGCTGGGCATCACCATGTGGAAGGGATCCTGGCCCACCGCCTTGCAGTGGAAGCCGCCGATCTCGATGGGCAGCGCCAGGATCAGCAGATCGAGCTGCCCCTGCTCCAGCTGCTTGAGCAGGTTGCTGGTGGTGTCTTCCCGCAGCAGCAGCTCCAGCTCCGGGTAGGTCTGGGCGCAGCGTTGCATCAGCCGGCTCAGCAGGAAGGGGGCTATGGTGGGGATGCAGCCCAGGCGCACCGTGCCCTGCATGGCGCCCCCCTGCTGCTGGCCCAGCTCCATCAGATCCCGGGCATCGGAGAGCAGGTTGCGGGCCCGCTCGACCACTTCCAGGCCGATGGGGGTCATGATGAAGCTCTTGTGATCCCGCTCCACCAGTTGCAGGTTCATCATGTCTTCCAGGGTCTGGATCCCGGTGCTCAGGGTGGACTGGCTGACATGGCAGGCCTTGGCGGCGCGATTGAAGTTCTTGTGCTCGTCGAGCGCTATCAGATATTGGAGCTGTTTCAGGCTGGGCCAGCGTTGCATAGGAAGACCTGATCCCTTCTATCTACTTAATTTGATTTGAGTAATCTAACATCGCCCCCCAGGCTTGTCGCTCTAATAAAACGGCGCAAGGGACTCAGGGCGAGGGCAAGGGCGTGGCATCGGCATAAAAAAACGCGCCAGAAGGCGCGCTTTTGAGTCGCTGTTTGACGGGGCGTCACTCTGCGAAGATGCCGAAGTGCTCCTTGGAGAAGGCGACCCGCTGGGCCACCGTCATCTTGACCTGACCCAGCTTCTCTATGGTCTTGAGGTTGGGCACCAGGCCGCGACCGTTGGCGATCTGGATGGCGAGGCCCGGGCGGGCGTTGAGCTCCAGCAGCATGGGGCCGCGGAACTTGTCCAGCACCATGTCGGTGCCGATGTAGCCCAGACCCGACATCTCGTAGCAGGAGGCCGCCAGGGTCAGCAGGGTATCCCAGTGGGGCACCTTGAGATCGTACAGATCCAGGCCGGTATCCGGGTGGTGACGGATGGGGGCGCCAAACTGTACCGCCCGCAGGGCGCGGCCGGTGCGCAGGCACAGCCCCACCCCCACGGCGCCCTGGTGCAGGTTCGCCTTGCCGTCCGAGGCCGCGGTGGAGAGGCGCATCATGGCCATCACCGGGAAGCCCTTGAAGATGATCACCCGGGAATCGGGCACCCCTTCAAACGAGTAGCCGTCGAACACGTCGTCGAAGTTGATGAGCCCTTCCACCAGGGCGACGTCGGGCTTGCCGCCAAGGGAGTAGAGCCCGGCCAGGATGTTGGAGACGTGGCGCTCCAGATCCTGCACGGTCGAGGCGCTGCCGTTGGGCTTGTAGAAGAGGCCGTCCTCCTGGCGCAGGATCACCAGGATCCCCTTGCCCCCAGAGCCCCGGGCCGGCTTGATGCAAAAGCCCGGCCACTCCCTGACCATCTCGGCGATGCGGGTGACGTCGTGCTGCTCGCGGATGGTGCCGATGAGGTCGGGCACTGTGACGCCGGCATCGAGCGCTATCTTCTTGGTCTGCAACTTGTCATCCACCAGGGGATAGAGGTTGCGCGGATTGTAGCGGCTGATGTAGGAGTGGTTGCGCTTGTTCATGCCGAGGATACCTGACTGGGCCAGGCTCCACGGGCTGGTGTATTTTTCCCAGAACCACATCTGTTACTTGTCCTTACCCATGGTGACACCGGACTTCATCTCGTCCACCAGCGGCTTGAAGCGCTTGAGCTCGCTCAGCTTGTAACCCGTGTAGTTGCCCATCACCAGCACGGTGGCCATCAGCACCAGCTGCAGACCGAGGAAGTTGAAGGTGAGGTGACGAATGAGCTCGTTGTCCATGGCCAGGTAGGCGATGACCGCCACCAGCAGGGAGCCGCCCCCCTGACGGAACACCTCCTTGGACCCCTCTTCCTCCCACAGGATCGACATCCGCTCTATGGTCCAGGAGAGGATGATCATCGGGAAGAAGGTGATCTTCATGCCGCTGGTCAGCCCCAGCTTGAACGCCAGCGCGGAGAAGAGGCCGATCATCGAGATCACCATGATGATGATCGCCGAGATGCGGGCCACCAGCAGCAGGTTCAACCTCGAGAGGTAAGAGCGGATGATGAGGCCGGTGCCGACGATGAGCAGGAAGCCGACCAGGCCGGTGATGAGCTGGGTCTGGATGAAGGCGACCGCGATCAGCACCGGCATGAAGGTACCCGAGGTCTTGATGCCCACCATGACCCGCAGGAACACCACCATCAGCACGCCGATGGGGATCAGCAGCAGCCCCTTGAACAGGGCCTGCTCTTCCAGGGGCAGGCCGTGGATGGAGAAGTTCATCATGTCGGACTGCTCGAACTTCTGGGCCAGGGCCACGCTCACAGGTTGCTCCTGGGCGATCATCGAGAAGGTGACCTTGGAGTTGTGACCGCCGGTCACGTCCAGCAGGGCGCCGGAGTTGTATTCCCACAGCAGCAGGTTGGCCGGACGGCCCTGTTCCCCTGTCTGGGGATTGAACAGCTGATAGTCGGTGGGGCTGTTGAACACCTGCAGATAGTCGATCAGCTCCTGGCGACGGCGGCCATCTTCCAGGCTCAGGGCATGGACCACCCGGGTCGGCACGTCGGCATTGTTGAGCAGCTCGGCAATCAGATTCGCGCGGCTCTTGTGGGATTTCAGCAGCTCGGCGTTCTGCTCCTGCTTCTCGATCTCCTTGATGATCTCGCGGGTCAGGGTGTAGCCGTCGGCGGAACGCTCCTGGGCGCGCTCCAGGATCTGCTTCATGGCGGTGGCATAGGGCTCGCTCTCGATCTGTTTCTCGATGGCGGGCGGCTGGGCCAGGGCGGCCGGCTTGGCATGGGCATCGGCCATCATGTCGACCCGGTAGTAGAGCTCCTGGCGGCCGGTGGCGGTGCGGATGGACCACTCGGCGCGGGCATCCCCGTTCTTCTCCACGAACGACAGGCCGTAGCCCGGGCTCGCCGCATTCTCGTTCATCAGGGTATAACCCGGCTGGGTACCCGGGATGGCCAGGGAGGCGATGACGGGTTCCCCGCTCGCATCGAACTCCAGCTTGGCCTCGATGGACCAGATCTGGCGCTTCTCGCCCGGGGTGAAGGGCACGTCCAGGGCGATATGGTGATAGATGGTCATCCCCATGCCGACGATGAACAGCAGGGCAACGAGCAAATAGAACGGCTTACGGGAAACCATGGATTATTTCACATCCTTGAGCTTGGGTTTGGGTTGGATATATTCGCGGGCCACGTCGACCACGGCGATATCTTTCAAGAATTCGCGACCCAGCAGCACGGGGAAGGTCATGTCGCTGCGATCTTTGAGGGTAAATTCGGCCTTCTCGGTCATGTCGCCGATGCGCACGGCGAGGCGCACCACGGGGCGACGGTCCAGATCGTCGGCGGAGGCCTGACGCACCCGCACGTGGCGCACCAGGGGCGCCTCTATCTGGATCTTGTCATCCAGGTCCTGATGGCTCAGGAAGAAGCGCACCCAGTTCTTGCCGTTGCGCTCGAAGATGGTGATCTCCTGGGCGCTGATGGAGGAGGTGGTGGCGCCGGTATCGACCCGGGCCTGGAAGGCGTCGTTGGCCGCATCGACCCAGAGCCATTCGGCTTCACCTACCAGCAGCTTGCCATCGACGGTGTGACCCGCCTCCGGCGCGGCACACTGCTCGGGGGGAGGCATCATGGGCTTGGGCGGCGCTGGGGGCAGGGTGGCCAACTTGCTATCAACTTTCTTCACGGAATCTTTCATCTTGGCGACATCGGCGTTGAGCTGGGTCAACAGTTGTTGTTGCTGCGCGGCCTGGCGCTCTTGTTGCGCCATGGCGAGTTGAACCTTCTGCTCGTTCAGGCTCAATTCGGTCCGCAGATCGGCCAGGGTCAGGGGCGGCACCGAGGGAGCCGGTTCCAACTGGGCGCACCCGCCGAGGCTGAGCAGAGAGAGCAGGGTCATTCCTTTCAATTTGCTTTTCATGTCATTCATTTAGCTGTGCTTCCTGGAATTGAATCAGTGTAACTTCCTGGGCTGCCCCCGGCTAGTCCTTGGCCTTGGTCGCAATCAGGACGGCGCGTTTGGGGGCGGGTAGCCCCTCCACGGTCAACGTGGGATCGGACGGGTCCAGATAATCGGACAAGGATTCATTGATCATCCAGTCGGTACGACGCTGTTCGTCCGTGCTGGTGACATTCTCATCGACGATCCTGACATCGGTAAAGCCGCAGCGTTCCACCCAGCGCTTGAGGGCCGCGCTCGAGGGGATGAACCAGACGTTGCGCATCTTGCCGTAGCGATCCTCCGGCACCAGCACCTGGTTGACATCGCCGTCGACCACCAGCGTCTCCAGCACCAGCTCGCCGCCATCGCGCAGCTGGTTGCGCAGCTGCTCTATGTGCTCGATGGGGGACTTGCGGTGATAGAGCACCCCCATGGAGAAGACGGTGTCAAAGGCGCGCAGGCAAGGCAGCTCCTGGATGCCAAGCGGCAGCAGGTGGGCACGCTGGTCATTGCCCATGAAGTGGCGAATGGCCTCGAACTGGCACAAAAACAGCGGGCTCGGGTCTATGCCCACCGCGAGCCGGGTTCCTTGCCCCACCATGCGCCAGAGGTGATAGCCGCTGCCGCAGCCCACATCCAGCACATAGCGCCCTGCGAGGGGACTGATATGGGGCAGCACCCGATCCCACTTCCAGTCGGAGCGCCACTCGGTATCGATGTGGATGCCGTGTACGGTAAAAGGTCCTTTACGCCAGGGCATGAACTGGCGCAGCAGGCTCTCGGTCTTCTTGCGCTCCCCTTCACTCAGGCTCTCGGCCGAGCCTATCTCGACCCGGCTTTTCAGCTCGACGTTGTCGGGGGCGACCGTCGGCAGCTTGCCCAGGGCCCGGCTCCAGCGGGGCAGGTCGCCGTGCAGGTTGTCATGCTGCCAGGCGTGCAGCTGGGCGGGCAGGGTGTGCAACCAGTGGCTGAGCCGGTTCTTGGCGATCAGCTGGTAAAAATTGGCGAAGTCGATCATGGCTGGGCGGGCTCGGGCGATTTGATGGCGATCATGGAGCCGAAATTGAAGCACTGGAACCAGAGATCCTGATGGGCGAAACCGGCGTCCCGCAGGCGCGCCTGGTGCACCGCCAGGGTGTCGGTGCGCATCACGTTCTCCAGCGCCGTGCGCTTCTGGCTGATCTCCAGCTCGCTGTAGCCGTTGGCCCGCTTGAAATCCAGATGCAGCTCGATGAGCAGCTCGTTGACCGGCGCGTCGTCGAAGCGAAACTTCTCGCTCAGGATGAGGATGCCGCCGGGACGCAGGCCGTCATGGATGCGCGCGATGAGGGCGGCCCGTTTCTCGGGCGCGACGAACTGCAGGGTGAAGTTGAGCACCACCACGGAGGCGTTCTCGATACTGATGTCGCAGATGTCCGCCTCCACCAGCTCCACCGGCACCTCGGACTTGAAACCCGAGAGGTGGGCGCGGGCGCGCTCTATCATGGGGCGGGAGAGATCCACCGCCGTGATGCGGCAGCCCGGCTGCGTCAGGTTGCGACGCATCGCCAGGCTGGCGGCCCCCAGGGAGCAGCCGAGATCGTAGAGGCGGCTGTGGGGCTGGGCGTAGCGGGCGGCCATCATGCCGATGGCGGAGATGATGTTGCTGTAGCCAGGCACTGAGCGCTGGATCATGTCCGGAAAGACATCGACGACCTGCTCGTCAAAGCAAAAATCGCCCAGTTGGGCGATGGGGGCGGCAAAGATCTGATCATGCATATGTGGTGCAACCCGGCAGGGGAGAGCATGCCCCTGTGTTGTTCAATGTAGGTGTTGGATGGCGGCCGGAGGGTGCCGAATGCCATCGACTGGCGAAGGGCGACAAGGACCAGGGCACTCCTGATGGTCGGGCCGCTCGCACGGGCCATCCTGCTGACCCGTCATAGGGGCGCTAGTGTAGAGGATTGCCGTTCATTTGTCTTGAACGGGGCGGGGGCGGGACGGCAAATTTTCGGCTTTTTTTTGCCCCTGGCTAAAACATCAGCACCCCCTGGCGGGCGCGGTCGCTCTCCCCCGGCCAGGGGGCCATCTCCTGGCCGAGCAGGCGGCTGATCTGCCGAGCGAGATCGGGGGCCAGGGCGTTGTCGGCGGTGTGGACAAAGAGGTAGAGATCCTTGCCCTCGGCGAGCCATTGTTGCCAATGGGGCAGCCAGGACGGCAGGAAGGGGTGGTTGTCCTCGGGTTGAGGGAGGCCGATAAGGCGCACCACAGGGCTGTCTGCCGTGGCGAGCAGGTGTACCGGCAGCCTCGGCTTCTTGCCCTGGGCATCGACGAGGGCCGCATTTTTTGCGGCGAGGCTGGCGGGCAGCGAGAACAGCGGTCGGCTGTCGAGCATGATGCGGTTGACTCCTTGTTCCATCAGCATCCGGTTCAGGGCCCGCTCCGCCTCTCCCTTGGCGAAGAAGTCGGGGTGGCGCACCTCGAGGCCATAGCAGAAATCCTTTGGCAGCCGCTGGAGGAAGGCCTGCAGGCGGGGCAGGCCGTCTGGGCCGAAGCGGGCAGGCAGTTGCAGCTTGAGCAGCCCCAGGGTGTCGTGCAGCGGTGCGAGCAGGGCGATGAAGTCCGTTACCTGCCGATCCGCGCTCACCAGGTCGCTCTGATGGCTGATGGTTTGCGGAAACTTGAAGGCGAAACGAAACCCGTCGGGTACGGCTGCGCGCCAGCGCCGCACCGTCTCTTGGGTCGGCAGGGCGTAGAAGGTGGTGTTGCCCTCCACCGTGTTGAACACCTTGGCATAGTGAGCCAGGTGCTCGGCGGGTTTGGCGCCCTGGCCGAGCAGTTGGCCGGGCCAGGCGGGGTGGGACCATTGGGGCAGGCCCAGAAAGAGGCTCATGAGGCTTCCTGTCGACAGATTGCTCGCGTTTGGCCCCCTTTTTTGCCCTTGGAGCTAAAAAACAGGGCAAAGGAGGGGGCTGGTCATTTTACCCGTATGGGAGTTTTCCTCTATAATGCCAGCCCTTTTGTTTTTCAATTTTTGATGACAGCACAGGATGACGCCGAGGGCGCCAGTGCGGATATCATCAATTGGCAAGACTGCGAGTGCTCTCCGATGCTCCGCCGACCGACTGCCTGGCTGTCGCACGCCTGCCTCGGCGGCACGCTTCCGGCGCCAGGGGGCCGGATGGTACGAGACTGATTTCACACCGGGTAGGAACGAGGATCTGGCCAGCTGCGAGACAGACGGTGCTTGCCAATCGTGCCCGGCGACTCAAGGTAAACCGTCTCTCATACAATTTCGAAGGAAGAAGTCCATGCGCTCTATCTATTGCGGACAGGTCAATGAGGCCCATGCCGGTCAGACCATTACATTGTGCGGTTGGGTCCATCGTCGCCGCGACCTCGGCGGCCTCATCTTTATCGACATGCGCGACCGGGAAGGGATCGTGCAAGTCTTCTTCGATCCGGACAAACCCGAGGCTTTCGCCCTGGCCTCCGAGCTGCGCGGCGAGTTCTGCATCCAGGTGACCGGCGTGGTGCGTAGCCGCCCCGAGTCCCAGCGCAACGGCGACATGGCCACCGGCGCCATCGAGGTGTTCGCCCACGAGCTCACTATCATCAACCGTGCCGAGCCGCTGCCGCTGGACTTCAACCAGGTCAACAGCGAAGAGGTGAGCCTCAAGTACCGCTACCTGGACCTGCGTCGTCCCGAGATGGCCAAGTACCTGAAGACCCGCGCCAAGGCCAGCGCCTTCGTGCGCCGCTTCATGGACGAGCAGGGCTTCCTCGACATCGAGACCCCCATGCTGACCAAGGCCACCCCGGAAGGGGCCCGTGACTACCTGGTGCCGAGCCGGGTGCACAAGGGCAAGTTCTACGCCCTGCCGCAGTCTCCCCAGCTGTTCAAGCAGTTGCTGATGATGTCCGGCTTCGATCGCTACTACCAGATCGTCAAGTGCTTCCGCGACGAAGACCTGCGTGCCGACCGCCAGCCGGAATTCACCCAGATCGACGTGGAGACCTCCTTCATGACCGCGCCCCAGGTGCGCGAGCTGATGGAAGCGATGATCCGCCAGCTGTGGCAACACGTGCTGGCCGTGGATCTGGGGGACTTCCCGGTGATGACCTTCGACGAGGCCATGCGCCGCTTCGGCTCCGACAAGCCGGACCTGCGCCTGCCCATGGAGCTGGTGGACGTGGCGGATCTCTTGACCGCCGTCGAGTTCGCCGTGTTCGCCGGCCCCGCCAACGACCCCAAAGGCCGCGTGGCCGCTCTGAAAGTCCCGGGCGGCGCCGAGCTCTCTCGCAAGCAGATCGACGAGTACACCAAGTTCGTCGGCATCTATGGCGCCAAGGGCCTGGCCTGGATGAAGGTCAACGACGCGGCCAACGGCCTCGAAGGGGTGCAGTCCCCGGTGGCCAAGTTCCTCTCTGACGCCATCGTGCGCGAGATCCTGGCCCGCACCGGCGCGGCCGACGGCGACATCCTCTTCTTCGGTGCCGACGCCAAGAAGGTGGTGTGCGACGCCATGGGCGCCCTGCGCCTGAAGGTGGGCCGCGATTTGGGTCTGGTGGAGAACGTCTGGAAGCCGCTCTGGGTCATCGACTTCCCCATGTTCGAGGAAGATGGCGAAGGCGGTCTGGCCGCCATGCACCACCCCTTCACCGCCCCGAGCAACATGAGCCCGGCCGAGCTCAAGGCCAACCCGGTGGGTGCCTACGCCAACGCCTACGACATGGTGATCAACGGTTACGAAGTGGGTGGCGGCTCCGTGCGTATCCACAACAGCGAGATGCAGTCCACCGTGTTCGACATCCTGGGGATCACGGCGGACGAGCAGCGCCTGAAGTTCGGCTTCCTGCTGGATGCGCTGAAATACGGCACCCCGCCCCACGCGGGTCTGGCGTTCGGTCTGGATCGCCTCAGCATGCTGCTGACCGGCACCGACAACATCCGGGATGTCATCGCCTTCCCGAAAACCACGGCGGCCGCCTGCCTGATGACGGATGCCCCGAGCTTCGCCAATCAGGCCCAGCTGACCGAGCTGGCCATCGCCACCGTTGCCAAGGCCGAGGCCCAAGGGGAAGCCTGATGAAGAGGGGCGGGGCCCTGAGCCTCGCCCGCATCATGGTTTTATCTTATTGATTTAAAAAATATAACGGAGAGTTTCTATGGCAGGTCACAGTAAATGGGCCAACATCAAACACCGCAAGGCGGCGCAAGATGCCAAGCGCGGTAAAATCTTCACCAAGCTGATCCGTGAAATCACCACCGCAGCTCGCCTGGGTGACGCGGACCCCGCCAACAACCCGCGCCTGCGGGCGGCGGTGACGGCGGCCCTGACCGGCAACATGACCCGCGACACCATCAACCGCGCCATTGCCCGTGGGGCTGGCGGCGCCGATGGCGAGCAGCTGGAAACCATCGTCTACGAAGGCTACGGACCGGCGGGCTCCGCCGTCATGGTGGAGTGCCTGACCGACAACCGCAACCGTACCGTGGCCGAAGTGCGTCACGCCTTCAGCAAGTGCGGCGGCAACCTGGGCACCGACGGCTCCGTGGCCTATCTGTTCAGCAAGAAGGGTCTGCTGACCTTCGTGGGTGCCGATGAAGACGCCCTGATGGACGCGGCCCTGGAAGCGGGCGCCGACGACGTGGTCACCGAAGAGGATGGCTCCATCGAGGTCTACACCAGCCCGAACGATTTCGGCACCGTGCTGGACGGTCTGGAAGCCGCCGGCTTCAAGCCCCAGAGCGCAGAGGTGACCATGATCCCCTCCACCGAAGCCGAGCTGGACGCCGAGACCGCGCCCAAGCTGATGCGCCTCATCGACATGCTGGAAGACCTGGACGACGTGCAGGAGGTGTACCACAACGGCTCCATCTCCGACGAGATTGCCGCGACCCTGTAATCATCGGGTTGAGGGGCACCTCGGTGTCTCTCCTCTTCCCACTGTGGTAGCTGGCCTGGCATCAGGCCGGCAATCACCCTCTAAACGGCAGCCCGCAGGCTGCCGTTTTTTTGTCTGTCAACGTGCGCCTCTGCCCGCCACCCTTCGATGCTCCCCCTTAATTCCCACTTAAGTTTGCCTCTCTAGGATGACTCCATCCGGACCTTTCCGGCGCTTGCCCTGTCTGTCAGGGAAGTGCGCCGGGAGTTTCACAACGAAGCCCGCTGGCGGGCTTCAGTTCACACTGTTTTGTCGGAGTCTCTCTATGCGCCCCACTCTGGGAGTGATCAAGGTCAATCTGTTGCTGGTGCTGCTGTTTGCACTGGCGTTCAACTGGCCCATCTTTCTGCACTTTTATCGCATTCTCACCGCCCTCGAGCACGTCAAGGCGGGGTTTGTCCTCTCTATCCCCCTGGTGCTGGTGGCGGCCCTCAACGGGGTGTTCCTGCCCTTTACCTTTCGCTATCTGCTCAAGCCCTTCTTCATATTGCTCATCATGACCGGCTCCCTGGCGAGCTACGCCATGCTCAAATACGGGGTGATCTTCGACATAGGAATGGTGCAGAACGTCATCGAGACCAACGGTGGGGAGGCGGGCTCCTACCTCAACGGCTCCGTGGTGCTCTGGTTTTTGCTCACCGCCGTGCTGCCGGTGCTGGCCCTGCTGTGGGTGAAGATTGAATATCCCCGTTCCTGGTACAGGGGGCTGGCGCTGCGCCTCGGGAGTATCGCCCTCTCCCTGCTGCTCCTGACGGGGGTGGCCGCCCTCTACTACCAGGATTACGCCTCGGTGGGGCGCAACAACAAGTCCCTCGGCAAGGAGATAGTGCCCGCCAACTATGTGCACGGTCTCTACAAGTACGCCCGGGATGTGCTCTTCGCCACCCCCATTCCCTACCAGCAGATAGGCACAGATGCCAGGGTGATCGGCCAGCATGAGAAGCCGACCCTGATGTTCCTGGTGGTGGGGGAGACGGCCCGCAGCCAGAACTACTCCCTCAACGGCTACCAGAAGCAGACCAACGGCTTCACCGCGAAGGAGGCGGATGTCATCTCGTTCAGGAACGTGCGCGCCTGCGGCACCGCCACCGCGCTCTCCGTGCCCTGCATGTTCTCCAACCTGACCCGGCGCGGCTATGACGAGACCCTGGCCAAGTCGCGGGACGGCCTGCTGGACGTGCTGCAGCATGCCGGGATCTCGGTGCTGTGGAAGGAGAACGACGGCGGCTGCAAGGGGGTGTGCAAAAACGTCCCCACCATAGAGATAGAGCCCAAGGCGTTCCCCGCATACTGCTCGGGGGATGCCTGCCATGACGAGGTGCTGCTGCAGGGGCTGGATCGGCAGATCGCCGGGATGCAGAGCCGGGAGGGGAGCAAGCTGGTGGCCTTCCACCTGATGGGCAGCCATGGCCCCACCTACTATCGCCGCTACCCGGCCGCCGATCGCGTCTTCCTGCCGGACTGCCCGCGCAGCGACATCGAAAACTGCAGCAACGAAGCGCTGGTGAACACCTATGACAACACCATCCGCTACACCGACAAGGTGCTGGCCCGGCTCATCGACAAGCTCAAGCGCCTGGAGAGCCAGTACAACGTGGGGCTGGTCTACCTGTCGGATCACGGTGAATCCCTCGGTGCCATGGGGCTCTATCTGCACGGCACCCCTTATAAATTCGCACCGGACGATCAGACCCGGGTGCCGCTGCTGACCTGGTTCTCTCCCCAGTTGCAGGCGGATCGCCGGTTGAACCTGGATTGCCTGCGCCAGGAGGCAGCCAGCAAGCGCTTCTCCCATGACAACCTGTTTCATTCCATGCTGGGGATCATGGATGTGCAGACCGAGGCCTACAACGGCAAGCTGGATCTGTTCAAGCCGTGTAGAACGGGGTGAGTCAGGCTAACCGAACGCGACAACCTGTTGCCCCGCCCCACGCTCGGCATCATGGATGTGCAGACCGAGGCCTACAACGGCAAGCTGGATTTGTTCAAGCCGTGCCGGGCAGGGTGAGTCAGAGTGGGTGAGTCGGATTGATGGAACGCGACAACCTGTTGCCCCGCGCCATGCTCGGCATCATGGATGTGCAGACCCGGGTCTATGACGGTGCGCTGGACTTGTTCAAGCCGTGCCGGGCAGGGTGAGTCACCGCGTCCGATTACGCCGCTACGCGGCTAATCGAACCTACGCTCGAAGCATCCATCAATAAAAAACGGCAGCCACTGGCTGCCGTTGTTGTCTCGCAAGGTCTGGCCCTTACTTCTGCTCCATGATGATCTGCAGCAGATCCCCCTCCAGCAGGGCACGCTTCACCAAGGCGAAGCCGCCTATGGTGGGCTGGTTCTGGAAACGCGCCTTGACGATGGGCAGGCCGCGATGAAAGCTCGGCAGGGACTGGTGCTCGACGCAGCGGCGGATGGCGGGGAAGAGTATCTCTTCGGCCTCGGTGATTTCGCCGGCGATCAGCACCTTCTGGGGGTTGAACAGGTTGACCGTGATGGCCACCGCCCGTCCCAGATGTTCCCCCACGTTCTCGATCACGCTGCGGGCCAGCTCATCCCCGGCCAGGGCGGCCTTGCACACCTCCTGGATACTGATGTGCTTCTCCTGCAGGCTGCTCTGGTGGCCGCGGCTGATGAGCTCCTTCACCTTGTCGACGATGGCCTCGTTGGAGGCGATGGTCTCCAGGCAGCCGAAGTTGCCGCAGTGGCAACGCTTGCCGAGTGGCTCCACCTGGATGTGACCAATCTCGCCGACGTTGCGGTTCTGGCCGAGAAACACCTTGCCCTTGGTGATGATGCCCGAACCCGCCCCCTGGTGAACGCTCACCAGAATGGAGTCCATGCAGTCGCGGGATTCGCCGAAGAAGTGCTCGGCCAGGGCCAGGGAGCGGGTGTCGTTGCCGACGTAGCAGGGCAGATTGAAGTGGTTCTCCAGCAGCTTGGCCAGGGCCAAGTTGCGGATCTGGTACTTGGGGGTGTAGATGACCATGCCCGATTCCGGGTTGACCAGCCCCGGCATGGTGAGCGCGATGCTGATGAGGTTGCGGCTGCGCTCCTGATGGGCATCGATGAAGGCGCCAATCTCCCGCAGCAGCATGTCGACCACGGGTTGCTGGTCGATCTCGGTCACCTCTGTGAGGTGCTGATCGAGCTCCTTGCCGTCGAGATCGTACAAGGAGAGGTGCAGGTAGCCCCGACCCAACTTGGCGGACACAAACTGGAACCGACTCTTGATGGTGGTCAGGGAGATGGCGCGTCGCCCGCCGGTCGAGGCTTGCGGCGAGGTCTCCTTGATCAGGCCATGCTCGATCAGTTGCCGGGTGATCTTGGTCACGCTGGCCGGGGCCAGGTGACTCAATTCGGCAATCTTGACCCGGGAGATGGGGCCTTGCAGGTCGATGAGCCGATACACGGCCGCGCTGTTTACCTGCTTGATGAGATCTACGTTTGCTATTTGTCCGCCAGTCATGATGTCACTGTTGTGTGTAGTGTCCGTTAACCACGGTCCCGAGGACCCTGAAGTCCTGATCAAAGACGGTGAGGTTGGCTATCTTGCCGACCTGGATACTACCGAGACGTGAGTCCCATCCAATGGCGCGTGCAGGGTATAGGGTGGCCATTCTCAGCGCTTCGGCGAGGGGCAGCCCCACCTGTTTGACCAGATTCTCCACCCCTTCGATCATGGTGAGGGCAGAACCGCCGAGTGTACCATTCTCATCGACGCACTGACCATCTCGGAAATAGACGGTGGCGCCACAAAAATCAAATTTCTCAAAGCCTTCCGGTGCACCGGCCGGGGCGGTGGCATCGGTCACCAGCACCAGTCGCTCCCCCAGCACCTTGTGGGCGAGGCGCACATTGGCCCAGTGCACGTGATGGCCGTCGACGATGACCCCGGTATAGACGTCATCCCTGTCATAGATGGCGCCCACCACGCCGGGCTCGCGCCCGTTCACGGTCGGGGTCATGGCGTTGTAGAGGTGGGTGGCAAAGCGCATGCCGCTGTCAAACCCGGCCATGGCCTGCTCGTAGCTGGCGGCGGTGTGACCGGCTGAGACCAGGATGCCGGCCTCCACCAGGCGGCGGATGTGCTCCGGGCTGTTGCGCTCGGGGGCCAGGGTGATCTTGGCGATGGCGTCCGCGTTGGCGCAGAAGAAATCGATCATCTCGTCGGCGGGCTGGCGAATTTGATCCGCCGGGTGTATGCCCTTGCGCTTGAGGTTGGTGTAGGGCCCTTCCAGATGCACCCCCAGCACCTCGTTGGCACGGGCCTGCATGTAGCTGCGGGTCACGGCGACCGCCTGCTTCATGTCCGCATCCGGGCTGGTGATCAGGGTCGGCAGGAAGCTGGTGGTGCCGGATTTGAGGTTGGCCGCCTGCATGGTGGCCAGGGTTTCGACCGTGATCGCCGAGTTGAACATGACGCCGCCACAGCCATTGAGCTGCACGTCGATGAAGCCGGCGCTCAGGTTGGCACCGTTCAGATCGTGGCGGGCCACGTCCCGGGGCAACTCTGCCAGGGGCTTGATGGCGACGATGCGGTCGCCATCGATGAGCACCCCGTGCCCGGTCAGCACATCGCTGCCGGTGTAGAGGGTACAGTGGGTCAATGCGTACATGTTGCCTCCTTACAGACGGCCGATGTTGTCGGCTTCCAGCTGCTGGAAGTAGCGCACCGTCTTGACCTTCAGCTCCATGGTGGAGGGCTCGTCACACACCATGAGTCCCTTCGGATGCAGCTGCAGGGTGGAGATGGTCCACATGTGATTGACGCAACCTTCCACCGCGGCCTGCAGGGCCAGCGCCTTGCCGTGACCCGTCACCAGGATCAGTATCTCCTCGGCATCCATCAGGGTGCCGACGCCCACGGTCAGCGCCAGCTTGGGCACCTGCTCCATGTCGCCGCCGAAGAAGCGGGAGTTGGCGATGCGGGTGTCCTCGGTCAGGGTCTTGACCCGGGTGCGGGAGGCCAGGGAAGAGGCCGGCTCGTTGAAGGCGATGTGGCCGTCGTTGCCGACGCCGCCCATGAAGAGGTTGATCTTGCCGTAGGACTTGATCTTGTCCTCATAACGCTTGCACTCTGCCACCAGATCCTCGGCGTTGCCGTTGAGGATGTTGATGTTTTCCGGGCGAATGTCGACGTGATTGAAGAAGTTGTTGTACATGAAGCTGTGGTAGGACTCGGGGTGATCTTCCGCCAGGCCGACATACTCGTCCATGTTGAAGGTCACCACGTGCTCGAAGCTCACTTCGCCGGCCTTATGCAGCTCAATCAGGCGCTTGTAGGTGTTGAGCGGCGTGCCGCCGGTGGGCAGACCCAATACGAAGGGGCGCTCGGCAGTCGGCTGGAAGGCGTTGATGCGGTCGACGATGTAACGGGCAGACCACAGACCGACCTGGTTGGCAGACTTGAGGGGGATCAGGCGCATTTCGAGTACCTCTATTCGGTTGTTACCGGCATGGGCGCGGTAGCGGGTTCCTAGTTGTTTTATAGCGTAAATAAAGATTGCGAACTAAGCCACATGTATCGGCCACCTTTATCTCATTTGGGTGACAATGATCACGATTGCGGCTTTATTAATTTGCGCAGCGAAATAAAAGACCTAGACTGCCAATCAAGCCTTGATGGCTTATGCGTCAAACGTAATAAGCACTTAATTTCTAGCAAAACCTTAACTAAGGAGAGGAGCCGTGAACATTCTCGGTTATTTACAGAAGATCGGCCGTGCCCTGATGGTGCCGGTAGCGGTCTTGCCTGCCGCAGCGATCCTGATGGGGATTGGTTACTGGATTGACCCGAACGGCTGGGGTGGCGGCAGCCCTCTGGCGGCGTTCCTGATCAAGGCCGGTGCCGCCATCATCGACAGCATGCCCATCCTGTTCGCCGTCGGCGTCGCCTACGGCATGTCCAAGGACAAAGACGGCTCCGCTGCCCTGGCGGGTCTGGTCGGCTTCCTGGTGGTCACCACCTTGCTGAGCCCGGGCGCCGTGGCCCAGCTCAAGGGCATCCCGGCCGATCAGGTGCCGGCTGCCTTTGGCAAGATCAGCAACCAGTTCATCGGTATCCTGTGTGGCGTCATCGCCGCCGAGCTCTACAACCGCTTCAGCAGCGTCGAGCTGCACAAGGCGCTGGCCTTCTTCTCTGGTCGTCGTCTGGTGCCCATCATCACCTCAGTGGTCATGATGGCGGTCTCCTTCGTGCTGATGGCCATCTGGCCTGTCATCTACGGTGGCCTGGTGAACTTCGGTGAATCCATCGTCGGCATGGGCTCCACCGGCGCCGGTATCTACGCCTTCTTCAACCGCCTGCTGATCCCCATCGGCCTGCACCACGCCCTGAACTCCGTGTTCTGGTTCGACGTGGCCGGCATCAACGACATCCCGAACTTCCTGGGTGGCCAATCCTCCATCGATGCCGGCAAGGCCGTCGCCGGTGTGACCGGCATGTACCAGGCGGGCTTCTTCCCCATCATGATGTTCGGCCTGCCGGGCGCCGCGCTGGCCATCTATCACACCGCCAAGAAAGCGAACAAGGAGAAGGTTGCGTCCATCATGATCGCCGCCGCCTTCGCCGCCTTCTTCACCGGGGTGACCGAGCCGCTCGAGTTCTCCTTCATGTTCGTGGCCCCCGTGCTGTACGTCATCCATGCCGTGCTGACCGGTGTCTCCGTGTTCATCGCCGCGTCCATGCAATGGATTGCCGGTTTCGGCTTCAGCGCCGGTCTGGTGGACATGGTGCTCTCCAGCCGCAACCCGCTGGCGGTCAACTGGTACATGCTGCTGCTGCAAGGCCTGGTGTTCTTCGGGGTTTACTACAGCGTGTTCCGCCTGGTCATCGTCAAGCTGAACCTGAAGACCCCGGGTCGTGAAGACGACGAAGCCATCCCGGCCAAGGCCGAGATCACCGACCGTACCGAACTGGCCAAGCAGTACCTGGAAGTGCTGGGTGGTCATGACAACCTGGTCACCATCGATGCCTGTATCACCCGTCTGCGTCTGACCCTGAAAGATCGCAGCATCGTCGACGAGCGTCAGCTCAAGGCCCTGGGCGCTGCCGGTGTGGTCAAGCTCGGCGAGCAGAACCTGCAGGTGATTCTGGGCCCCCTGGCCGAGATCATCGCCGGTGAGATGAAAGCCCTGCGTTAAGTGTTACCCGGACGGGCGTCTGTCCCTGCCCGTCCGTTCAAGCCTAAGTCCATTGTTGACATAACTGAGGGCCCCGCCTTGGGGCCCCATATAAAAAAAGCCAAGACAATCCAACCTTTACTTCAAATGAGAGCAGCAGTTATGAACTTGAAACATTCTCTGTTAGCCATTGCCATGTCTTCCGTTTTCACCGGCCCTGCACTGGCCGCCGATGCCGCCAGGCAAGCCGTGGTCGATTCCCTCGCCAGCAACCTCATCGTCAAGTACGAAGTCGTCACCAATGACGGTGCCGGCGCCGGCCTCGACTGTCAGGCGCTGGGCTCCGAGTGGGCCAGTTGCGGCGTTGCCAAGCTGCACCTGACCCATACCGGTGCCGACGTCACCTCCAAGGACTGGAGCATCTATGTCTCCTCCATTCGCCGCATTCAGCGGGTGGATAACGACCAGTTCACCATCACCCACCTGACCGGCGACCTCTATCGTTTGACGCCAACCGAGAAGTTCCAGGGTTTTGCCAAGGATGCCACGGTCGAAGTACCCCTGGTGGTGGAATACTGGGTATTGTTCGAATCAGACATCATGCCGAACTGGTATGTCTCCGCCGAGGGCGCCGAGCCCAAGGTGATCGCCAGCATGAGCAACATCGACGACGCCAGCAGCTACGAGAAGCCGATGCCGGCCGACGGCTGGAAGCGCACCAAGGACGACAACAACGTCCTGATGAACAGCGAGACCCGCTTCGCCGCCAACCAGACCAGCACCTTGCTGCCGGCGGCCAAGGTGGACAACAAGATCCTGCCGACCCCACAGAAGCAGGTGGTCAAGGCGGGCCCGCAGGTGGATCTCTCCACCATCAAGCTCGATGCCCTCGACTTGCCGACCGACCGTGCCGATGCCATCAAGGCGCAACTGACCAGGCTGGGTGTTACCCTCTCCGACACCGGCTACCCGGTCACCATCAAGCTCGGCAGCAAGGTCAAGCAGGCCGAAGGCTACGACATGACCATAGGCACCAAAGGCACAGTGGTGCAGGGTCATGACATCGACGGGGCCTTCTGGGGTGCCCAGTCACTGATCTCCCTGCTGGGAGTGGATGACAAGCTGGTGAGCCAGATGAGCGTCGAGGATGCGCCGCGTTTTGAATACCGCGGCATGCAGACCGACGTGGCCCGTCACTTCCGAAGCGCCGAGACCCTGAAGAAGCTGGTTGACCAGATGTCCGCCACCAAGCTCAACGTGTTGCACCTGGGATTGACCAACGATGAAGGCTGGCGCATCGAGATCCCGGGCCTGCCGGAGCTGACCGAGGTGGGCAGCCAGCGTTGCCATGACGAGTCCGAGACCCAGTGCTTGATGCCGCAGCTGGGCTCAGGCCCCAGCAGCGACAACCAGGGCTCCGGCTTCTACAGCAAGGCCGACTACATCGATCTGGTGCGCTATGCCAAGGCCCGCGGCGTGACCGTGATCCCCGAGATCAACATGCCGGCCCACGCCCGTGCCGCCGTGGTCTCCATGGAGGCGCGCTACCAGCGTCTGATGGCCGAGGGCAAGGAGGCCGAGGCGAACCAGTTCCGTCTGACCGACCCGGACGATACCTCCAACGTCACCTCGGTGCAGTTCTACGACAAGATGTCCTTCATCAACCCCTGCCAGCCGGGCGCCGCCACCTTCGTGGCCAAGGTGATGGACGAAGTGGCCCAGATGCACCAGGCCGCCGGTCAGCCCCTGACCGCCTGGCACTACGGTGGTGACGAGGCGAAGAACATCATGCAGGGCGGCGGCTATCAGGATCCGGCCGTCACCCCGGCCGCCGATCTGGTGGCCTGGAAGGGCAACGTCGACTCCAGCAAGCAGGACAAGCCGTTCGGCAAGTCCCCCCTGTGCCAGAAGATGATCGACGAGGGCAAGATCAAGGAGGTGGGCGAGCTGCCGGTGTACTTCGCCAAGGAAGTGAGCGAGATGGTCAAGGGCCACGGCTTCTCCACCCTGCAAGCCTGGGAAGATGGCCTGAAATACGCCAGCGGCGCCAAGGACTTCGCCACCGACAACACCCGGGTCAACTTCTGGGAAACCCTCTACTGGGGTGGCTTCAACGAGGCGATGAAGTGGGCGCACAAGGGCTATGAGGTGGTGCTCTCCAACCCCGATTACCTCTACTTCGACTTCCCGAACGAGGTGCATCCGGCCGAGCGCGGCTACTACTGGGCGACCCGCTTCAATGACACCCGCAAGGTGTTCGCCTTCGCCCCGGAGAACCTGCCCCAGAACGCCGAGACCTCGGTGGACCGTGACGGCAATGCCTTCGTGGCCAAGGGCGACCAGGATGGCGTCAAGTTCAAGGGGATCTCCGGCCAGCTGTGGAGCGAAACCGTGCGCACCGACGCCCAGTACGAGTACATGGTCTATCCGCGCATCTTCTCCGTGGCCGAGCGTGCCTGGCACAAGGGCGGCTTCGAGCTCGATTACGTGAAGGGCCGCGAGTTCTCAGGCACCAGCAAGCACGTCAACAAGGCTGCCCTGAACCAGGAGTGGAACCAGTTCGCCAACGCCCTGGCCCAGCGCCAGCTGCCGAAACTGGATCAGGCCGGTGTCGAGTACCGCCTCTCGGTGCCGGGCGCCAAGGTGGTGAACGGCAAGCTTGAAGCGAACGTGGACCTGCCGGGTCTGCCCATCCAGTACAGCCTGGACGGCACCACCTGGACCGCCTATGACGCGGCGGCCAAGCCGACCGTCACTGGCAAGGTCTGGCTGCGCACCACCAGCTTCGATGGCAAGCGCACCAGCCGGGTGACCGAGCTGAACTGACAGCCTGCAAACCATAGCGCGAGGCGGGTCCAAGACCCGCCTTTCTCAAGGCCGGCGTCGCCAGCCTTGGGAAAGGTTGACTCTGCGTGTGAACCTTTGTTGTGTGTGAGTCTGTTTTGATGTTTTCATCACCTTCAACCCCGCCTGGTGCGGGGTCTTTTTTTGCCTGCAGGGCAGCACGGGGGGCGCGGCCTTGTGCCCATGGCGGCCGGGACGGCCCTCGATGAGGGAGTGGCGCCGGGGGCCCACCCTCCCTGACGCCGCTTGTCCATCATGGCCCGCCGCCTGGGCCGAAAGGGCAAAATTCCGGTTGAGGCGGGCGCCCGAATAGGGGATCATACCCGGCTTGACGGCGGGGGATCGGAGCCAGTGGCTCGTCCCTCGCCAGTGACGCGCATTTTGAGGTGAGCCATGACTGAGGCGAACAGCCCGAGCAACTTTATTCGTCAGATCATCGATGAGGATCTGGCCAGCGGTAAGCACAAGAGCGTGCAGACCCGTTTTCCTCCCGAGCCGAACGGTTATCTCCACATCGGCCATGCCAAGTCCATCTGCCTGAACTTCGGCATCGCCCGCGACTATCAGGGCCAGTGCAACCTGCGCTTCGATGACACCAACCCGGTCAAGGAAGACATAGAGTTCGTCGAGTCCATCAAGCGGGACGTGCAGTGGCTCGGCTTCCAGTGGAGCGGCAAGATCCGCTACTCCTCCGACTATTTCGACAAGCTGCACGGCTACGCCGTCGAGCTCATCGAGAAGGGGCTGGCCTATGTGGACGAGCTCTCTGCCGAGCAGATGCGCGAGTACCGCGGCACCCTGACCGCGCCGGGCAAGAACAGCCCGTTCCGCGATCGCTCCGTGGCAGAGAACCTGGCCCTGTTCGCCAAGATGAAGAACGGCGAGATGGCCGAAGGCGCCGCCTGCCTGCGCGCCAAGATCGACATGGCGTCCCCCTTCATGGTGATGCGTGACCCCGTCATCTACCGCATCAAGTTTGCCCACCATCACCAGACCGGTGACCAGTGGTGCATCTACCCCATGTATGACTTCACCCACTGCATCTCGGACGCCCTGGAGGGGATCACCCACTCCCTGTGCACCCTGGAGTTCCAGGACAACCGCCGCCTGTATGACTGGGTGCTGGACAACATCAGCATCGACTGCCACCCCCGTCAGTACGAGTTCTCCCGCCTGAACCTCGAATACACCGTCATGTCCAAGCGCAAGCTGAACCTGCTGGTGACCGAGGGGCACGTCAATGGCTGGGATGATCCGCGCATGCTGACCGTCTCCGGGCTGCGCCGCCGTGGCTATACCCCGGCCGCCATCCGCGAGTTCTGCAAGCGCATCGGCGTGACCAAGCAGGACAACATCGTCGAGATGAGCATGTTGGAAGCCTGCATTCGCGACGATCTCAACGAGAATGCCCCCCGCGCCATGGCGGTGCTGCACCCGGTGAAGGTGGTGATCGAGAACCTGACCGCCGACGAGATGCTGACCGCGCCGGCTCATCCGAACAAGCCGGAGATGGGTACCCGCGAGCTGAACTTTACCCGCGAGATCGTCATCGACGAGGCGGACTTCAAAGAGGAAGCGAACAAGCAGTTCAAGCGTCTGGTGCTGGGCAAGGAAGTGCGCCTGCGCAACGCCTACGTCATCAAGGCCGAGCGCATCGAGAAGGATGCCGACGGCAAGGTCACCTGCATCTACTGCTCCTACGATCCCGAGACCCTGGGCAAGGATCCGGCGGACGGCCGCAAGGTGAAGGGGGTGATCCACTGGGTCAGCGCCACTCACTCCCTGCCGGCGCAAGTGCGCCTCTATGACCGTCTGTTCAAGGTGCCGAACCCGGGCGCCGAAGAGGACTTCGAAGGGGCCCTGAACCCGGAATCCCTGGTGATCATCGAGGGCGCCCGGGTCGAGGCTTCCCTCAAGGACGCCCAACCGGAGTCTGCCTACCAGTTCGAGCGCGAAGGCTATTTTTGCGCCGACAACAAGCTCTCCAGCCCTGAGCACCTGGTGTTCAACCGCACAGTCGCCCTGCGCGACGTCTGGGGCAAGGCCGAGGCCTGATGAATCAGAAGGGCAGGGGAGACCCTGCCACTCTGGTCCGGATTGCGGACACAAAAAAGCCAGCATCAGCTGGCTTTTTTATTGTCCGTCATCTGTCGTGACAGGCGACTCACTCGTCGTGCTTGCAGTCACCGTTGGCGCAGTGGCCATACAGGTAGAGGCTGTGGTTGGTCAGCCGGATGTTGTGGTGCTTGGCGATGTCACGCTGACGCTGCTCGATCACCTCGTCGGAGAACTCGATCACCTTGCCACAGTCGAGGCAGACCAGGTGGTCGTGGTGCTCCTGGGTGGCCAGCTCGAATACCGACTTGCCGCCCTCGAAGTGGTGGCGGGTGACGATGCCGGCATCATCAAACTGGTTGAGAACGCGATACACGGTCGCCAGACCAATCTCTTCACCGTGATCGATCAGTCGTTTGTAGAGGTCTTCGGCACTGGTGTGCTGGCATTCCGGCTGCTGCAGGATCTCGAGGATCTTGACGCGCGGCAGGGTGATTTTGAGCCCGGCCTTTTTTAACGCTTGATTATTGTCTGGCATATTCAACTTATTCGCATTCTCGAAGGTGGGGTTATTCTGAGTGACTGGCGCGGGAATGGCAACCTTGAACTCAGATCCAATGTCATTATAGGTCGTACGGTCACAAAAAATAAACCCAGTAATTCAAAGGGTTTAGCGGCTATTTTCCGTCGAGAGACTGGGGTTGGATTATTTTCCTCCCCTTGCTTGCCTGCTAATTGTTGTTAAGATGTAACACCTGTTTGTCTGGTCGGATGAGATCCATGGATTGGCTTTTTGACAATGCGGCCTGGGTGCGCCGCGCCCTCAACGCCTGGCCCCCATTCTGGGGTGCCGGCATCAAGATAGAAACCCTGAGCGATGACTTTCGTTTCTGCCGGGTGACGCTCAAGTCCCGCTGGTGGAACAAGAATGCCAACCGGACCCAGTTTGGCGGCAGCATGTTCGCCATGACGGATCCCATCTACCCGCTGATGCTGATGGGCTATTTCAAGAACCACTATTATGTCTGGGACAAGGCGGGCAGCATCAACTACATCAAGCCGGGCAAGGGCAAGCTCATCGCCGAGTTCAATCTGACCGAGGCCAAGCTGGCCGAGATAGCGGCGGCGACCCGCCAGGGGGACAAGCATTTTCCCGAGTTCGACGTGCTGGTCCAGGATCAGAAGGGCGAACTGGTGGCCGAGATCAGGCGCACCCTCTATGTGCGCCAGCGCAAGGAGCACAGAGAGACGGGGACATCGGGAAGCATGACGGCGTCTGCCGACAGAAAAATGCCATAAAAAAACGGCCCGGATGGGCCGTTGTTTCAACAGAAGTGTCTCACTCGAGTTCGGCGAGGCACATCTCTTCATGGATCTGCTTGCACCAGCCCTTGACGCGCTCGGCGGTCAGCTCGGGTTGGCGATCTTCATCGATACCCAGACCGACGAAGTGCTTGTCATCGACCAGGGCCTTGGAGGCCTCGAAGTCGTAACCTGCGGTTGGCCAGTGGCCTATGATGATGGCACCCTTGGCCTCGACGATGTCACGCAGGGTGCCCATGGCGTCGAGGAAGTACTCGGAATAGTCTTCCTGATCGCCACAACCGAAGATGGCGACCAGCTTGTCGGTGAAGTCGATCTCTTCGAGTTCCGGGAAGAAGTCGTCCCAATCGGCTTGGGCTTCGCCGTAGTACCAAGTCGGGATGCCGAACATCAGCAGACTGAAGCTGTCGATGTCGGCCTTGCTGCTCTTGGCGATGTCACGGACTTCAATCAGTTGTTTGCCCAGCTCTTTCTGGATCATCTTGGCGACAGCTTCGGTATTACCGGTATCGCTGCCGAAAAACAGACCTACACTTGCCATAGTGTTTCGTTACCCGTATCTGGTGTTGATGCTTAACGGTCAGATCAGCTGACCCGCCACGAGGGCAGAGTCGATCTGTTGCTTCAGGATAGATTGGATCAGCTCGGCGCGGCTGACGTTCTGTTGCAGCGCAAGTTGGTTCAGGCGCTCCAGCAACTCGGCCTCCACCTTTAACTCTACCCGCTTCAGTCCATTCTCCCGATCACGCTTGAGCTGATTGCGCTTGTTGATCTTGAGCTGGGTCTCGCGGGGGAGTGGGTTGGTCTTTGGCCTGCCGGGGCGCTTCTCATTTGCGAACAGATCCAGTGTTGTTCGATCAGTTTGCTGTTTGGCCATACTTCATCTATGAGCAGTTAGCCGAGACCCGAGCCTTCCCAGCTCAGTTCGATCAGCCCCTTGGCGACAAAACCCGCGCAACCTAAAAACAGTACCAGCCAGACGATGAAGCGACCGAAACGGGGCACGTTGCCTCGTTTGAGTACGTCCTGGATAGCCAGACCAATCAACAGAAAAATGGCCACGAAGAACAGTTTCAGGCCCAGACTCTCGATCAGTTCAATATGTTGGCTCAGCATGGATTGCGCACACTCCTTATGACGGGCGGCACTATATCACAAAGGATTTGAAACTGTTAACCGCCTGTAGACAGGAAATCCACAACCAGTTTGTTGAACAAAACCGGCTTCTCGGCGTGGAGCCAGTGGCCGGTTCCGGCGATGACCCGGGCCTTTGCCGCAGGGAATTGCACCATCACAGTCTCGGTATAGGCGGGCAACATATAGTCCGACTCGCCGCCCTTGATGAACAGGGTTGGCCCCTCGAAGCGGGAGTCGGCATCGGGCCAGCCCATGATGTTGGCGTAGTTGCGCTCAAGGGCCGGCACATTGAAGCGCCAGCCCCAGCCCGCATCGGTCTTGGCAAAAGACTTGAGCAGGAACTGGCGCACCCCGGGGATCTCGATGTGGCGAGCCAGCAGGGCGTCGGCCTCGCTGCGGCTCTGCACCGGCTGGCGCAGGGTGGCGTTGAGGCCGGCAAATACATTCTGGTGGCGGGCATGGGGATAGGCCACCGGGGCCATGTCGGCCACCACCAGCTTGCTGACCCTGTGGGGGGCCTGCTTGGCGACCTGCATGGCCACCTTGCCCCCCATGGAGTGACCGACCAGGGCCACCTGTTCAAGCCCGAGCCGATCCAGCAGGGCGAGCACATCCGCCGCCTGCTGCGGGTAGCTCATCTCGCCTGAGTGAAAGGAGCCGCCGTGGTTGCGCAGATCCACGCTGATGACGCGATAGTGCTCGCCGAGGGGACGGGCCAGCAGGCCCAGGTTGTCCAGGCTGCCGAACAGGCCATGGATCAGCACCACGGCCGGGCCCTGGCCCTGTTCCTTGAAGTTCAATAATGAGTGTTGTTGCAAAATGACACCTTGTCGGTCGTGGGCTGTTTCGCCTGTTTTTTAACGCACTGAAAGAAAAGGATTTCATTCCTTGGTGGGGATTTTTTTGTGGTTTTTTTTCAAAAAAATGGCCCCGAATAGGCGACTCAGTGCGGAGGATCACACACTTGGCCCGCCATTATGCCGTATTCTCGTGGAGTTTCATGCACATCTGACGGGCCGCTTGGGCCGTCGGGTCTGGCTATGTATAATCGCCCCATCCCACTTTTCGTGAGTCCAGCGCCAACCCTATGAAAACCATCGAACTTGATGACGATCTCTACTTCTATATCGCCAGCCAGACCCGCCACATAGGTGAGAGTGCCTCCGACATATTGCGCCGCCTGCTGGAGCAGCCCGCCCGCATCAAGGCGATACCGCCTGCATCCGTCCTGGCCGATACCTCCCCCGCCGAGCCGCAACCGGCCGCCGTGGGCGAGGCGCTGACGCGCCTGCTGGCCTCGGGCGCACTGCAGCAGGAGGAGAAATCCATCAGTCGTTTCATGATGCTGCTCAGCACCCTCTATCGGGACGATCCGGCGGGCTTCACCCAGGCCACCGAGATCAAGGGGCGCAAGCGCGTCTATTTCTCCCAGGACCCGGAAGCCCTGCGCGCCAGCGGCAGCACCACCAAGCCCAAGCCGGTGCCCGAGACCCCCTTCTGGGTCATCACCAACACCAACACCAGCCGCAAGCAGAACATGGTGGCCCAGCTGATGGCCAGCATGGGCTATGACGAGGCCCTGATCGCAGAGGCCTGCGCCCTGGTGTGATGAGGAGCCCTGGGCTCAATGGATTCTGATCTTTGAATGTGCGGGGCCCTCACCCGGGCCTGTTTCGTCAAGCAGTTAGCAAGCAAGGAAAACGCCATGGCACAGCATGCTCACGCCGGTCAGCCGGCTCGTTTAAGTGACCTGACCAACATCCCCCGTCTGGTCAGCGCCTACTACCTCAACAAGCCGGACATGAGCCGCCCCGAGCAGCGGGTCGCCTTCGGCACCTCCGGCCACCGTGGCAGCGCCCTGCACAACGCCTTCACCGAATCCCATATCCTGGCGGTGACCCAGGCCCTGGTGGAGTACCGCCAGCAGGCGGGTATCACGGGCCCGCTGTTTGTGGGCATGGACACTCACGCCCTGTCTGAATCCGCCTTCTCCAGCGCGGTGGAAGTGCTGGCGGCCAATGGCGTCGAGACCCGCATCCAGGCGGGTCTGGGCTTCACGCCGACCCCTGTCATCTCCCACGCCATTTTGCGCCACAACGCCAGCAAACCCGCTGCGCGCGCTGACGGCGTGGTGATCACCCCGTCCCACAACCCGCCGGAAGACGGTGGCTTCAAGTACAACCCCCCCCACGGCGGTCCTGCCGAAGGGGAGATCACCAAGTGGGTGGAAGACAGAGCCAACGCCATTCTGGAAGCCGGTCTGGCCGGTGTGAAGCGGATGCCGTTCGCCGAGGCCCTGGCGAGCGAATTCGTGGTGGAACATGACTATGTCACCCCCTATGTGGACGATCTCGAGAACGTGCTGGACTTGGCCGCCATCAAGCAGGCTGGCATCAAGATAGGGGTGGACCCGCTGGGCGGCTCCGGCGTGGCCTATTGGGACGTGATCGCCAAGCGCTACGATCTGAACATCGAGGTGGTCAACTATCGCGTCGATCCCACCTTCTCCTTCATGACCCTGGACAAGGACGGCAAGATCCGCATGGACTGCTCCAGCCCGTTCGCCATGGCCAGCCTGATTGCCCTGAAAGACAAGTTCGACATCGCCCTTGGCAATGACCCTGACTACGACCGTCACGGTATCGTCACCCAGGCGGGGCTGATGAACCCGAACCATTACCTGGCGGTGGCGATCCAGTATCTGTTCACCCATCGCACCGGCTGGCCCAAGACGGCCGCGGTCGGCAAGACGCTGGTCTCCTCTTCCATGATTGACCGGGTCGCCGGCGAGATCGGCCGCACCCTGAAAGAGGTGCCGGTCGGCTTCAAGTGGTTCGTGGATGGCCTCTTCAGCGGTGAATTCGGCTTTGGCGGCGAGGAGAGCGCGGGCGCCTCCTTCCTGCGCAAGGACGGCAGCGTCTGGACCACCGACAAGGATGGCTTCATCCTGGCGCTGCTGGCCGCCGAGATCCTGGCCGTCACCGGCAAGGATCCCCAGGCCCACTACGATGCGCTGGAAGCCAAGTTCGGTCGCTCCAGCTACCGCCGCATCGACGCTCCCGCCAACAGCGCCCAGAAGGCGGTGCTGTCCAAGCTGGATCCGGCGCTGGTGGAGGCCTCGACCCTGGCAGGTGAGCCCATCCTCGCCAAGCTGACCAAGGCCCCCGGCAACGATGCCGCCATCGGTGGCCTGAAAGTGGTGACCGAGAACGGCTGGTTCGCGGCGCGTCCGTCCGGCACCGAGTCCATCTACAAGATCTACATGGAGAGCTTCAAGGGCGAGGCGCACCTTGACCTCATCCAGCAGGAGGCCCAGCAGATCGTCTCCGCGGCCCTGGCCAAGGCCGGCGTCTGAGCCTGAGGCCAGTCGCTGAAATGCATAAAGAGGAGCCATAATGGCTCCTCTTTGCTATCTGCCTGACGGGGATCTGGTGCCCGATCAGCCATTTCCCGGCTGGTCGGGACAAGCCTTGGCCGCCTGGCCGCCCTTGAAGAGGGGTCGGGTCGGCAGCTTCATCAGGAACAGGGAGAGCAGGATCACCGCAATGCCGAGCCACTGGCGAGCGTCCAGCGACTCTCCCACCAGCAGCACGCCGAAGGAGACCGCCACCATGGGGTTGGTGAGGGCCAGCATGCCCATCACCTCGGGGCCATGGCGCTTGAGTCCCCACAGCCAGGCCCAGTAGGCCAGCGCCGTGTTGAGCAGCACCAGCCAGAGCAACCCGGGGGCACTCGCCGGCTGCGGCAGCGGCATGGGGCCCGCCAGCCACCAGGCGATCGGGATCAGCATCAGCCCCCCGAGCAGCAGCTGCCAGGCGGTGAGCGCCAGCAGATCGCTCACCGGCCAGCGCTGCATCCAGCGGCTGGACTGGCCGATGAGCAGGGTGGCGAGCAGGGCGCACGCCACGCCGACGGGATCCAGGTTGGCGGAGGGGTTAAGCAGCAGGAGCACACCGGCGAGTCCCATCAGCCCCAGCAGCAGCCACTTGAGGGTCGGTCTGACACCATCCTGTAGCCAGGCCAGCCCCATCAGGATGAGGGGCAGCGTCGCGCCCAGGGTGCCCGCCACGGCGCCCGGCAGGCGGTACGCCGCCACGAACAGCAGGGCGAAGAAGGCGGTGATGTTGCAAAACGCCAGCAGGAACTGCCGGCTCCAGGTGAGGGGCGGCCGGCGGGGATGGCATAGCAGCAGCAGGAGCCCGGCCGGTAGGGCGCGCCACACGGCCACCCAGTAGGGGGAGTAGTCGGTCAGATAGAGGCTGACGACAGCATAGGTGCTGCCCCACAGCAGGGGGGCGAGCAGGGCGATCAGCAGTGGCATGATTGTCTCGCAATAAAGTATCTTTAAGTAAAGATAAGTTAGCCATGAGTTGGTTTATTATCAAGTATCTTTTCGTAAAGATAATGGAGCCGGAATGGACAGTGATCATGTAGACCTCTTGCTGGCCCAGTGGGCGCGGCAGAGACCGGATCTCGACTGCACCCCCATGGGGGTGCTGGGGCGGGTGGCGCGCATGGCGGTGATCGCCGGGCGCGAGGTGAGCGAAGAGCTCAAGGCGTACGGCCTGCTGGGCTCGGACTTCGACATATTGGCGACCCTGCGCCGGGCCGGTGAACCGCTGACCCCGACCGCCCTCTACCAGTCCGCCATGCTGAGCTCGGGGGCCATGACGGCCCGGCTCGACAAGCTGGAGCAGCGCGGCCTGATCGTGCGCCAGGCGGCTCCCGATGACAGGCGCAGCCTCTTGGTCTGCCTGACGGAGCCGGGGCGGGAGCTGGTGGACCATGCGGTGGAGCGCCACGTGGCCAACGAGCGGCGCCTGCTGGCCCCGCTGACCCAGGAAGAGCAGGGGCAGCTGGCCGCCTTGCTCAAGCGCTGGCTGCTGGAAAACGAATAGCAAAACGGGCCCGTCGGGCCCGTTGTGCATTGGCAGGGTGCGCTGTCAGTAGCCGCGGGCGGCCTTGACCGCCAGCCCCAGCTGCCACACCGCCATGGCGTAGTGGGTGCTGTGGTTGTAGCGGGTGATGGTGTAGAAGTTCGGCAGGCCGTACCAGTACTGGTAGCTCTTGCCCACGTCCAGGCGCAGCAGGCTGGCCTTGCTGTGAGCCCCGAGGGGGCCGATGGGGGAGAGGCCGGCCCGGCGCAGGGTATCCAGGCTGTAGTTGGTCTGGAAGCCGGTCTCGAAACCGGGCGCCTGGCCCTGGGCCCGCACCGCCACCTGATCCCCCTTGCGCCAGCCGTGGGCCTTGAAGTAGTTGGCCACGCTGCCGATGGCATCCACCGGATCCCAGAGGTTGGTGTGGCCGTTGCCGTCAAAATCCACCGCATAGCCGTGGAAGCTGGAGGGCATGAACTGGCCATAGCCCATGGCGCCCGCGTAGGAGCCGGTCGGTTCGCTCGGGTCTATTCCCTCGTTGCGGGTCATGATCAGGAACTGCTCCAGCTCGCCGCGAAAGAAGCTGGCACGGCGCGGGTAGTCGAACGCCAGGGTGGCCAGGGCATCCAGGATAGGGGTCTTGCCCATCACCCGGCCCCAGCGGGTCTCCACCCCTATGATGCCGACGATGATCTCCGGGGGCACCCCGTACTGGGCAGAGGCACGATTGAGCTCGGTCTCATACTCGCGCCAGAAGTTGACACCGTTTTGCACATTGTCCGGGGTGATGAACTTGGCGCGGTAGCGGTTCCAGGCGCCGTTCGGGCCGCTTGGCGCGGTCGAGACCGGGGCCTGACGATCCATCAGATTGATGATCCACTGCTCGCGAGAGGCCTGGGAGAGCACCCGGTGCAGCTCGGCACGGTCGAAGCCATGCTTGCTGACCATCATGGCGATGAACTGATCCACCGCCGGATTGGTGGCGAAATCCCCTGCCAGCACACCGGCCGTCTGCTTGGGCGGGGGGGTGATGAGGAAACTGCCTCCGCTTTTTGCCTTGGGGGCGGGGGCCTGTGCCGGCGTGTTGGCGGCGCTGCTGCACCCGGAGATCAGGGGGAGGAGAAGGACAAAGGGGATGAAACGGTGCATAGGGCTTCCAACGGCACAAAAACGGGATGCCGCCATGGTAGTGGATCCATGGCGATGCGCAAGCACCACCATGGCCAGGATCAGGACTTGAGGGTGTGGTAACCGCTCCAGAGCCGGGTCAGCACAGTGACCAGGCACAGGGCCGCGAAACCGTAGGCCAGGGGGGCAAACCAGTGGGGCCACAGGCACATCAGTACGAACACCCCTATGGTCTCGCTGCCTTCGGTCAGGCCGCCCAGGTAATAGAGGGACTTGTGGTGATAGACGGGGTTCGCTATGCCCCGCTTGCCCGCCATGATGGCGAAGGCCAGGAAGCTCGACCCCGTGCCCATGAAGGCGAACAGCAGGGTGGCGGCGGCCAGGGCATGGTTGGCGGGATCGGCCAGGGCAAAGCCCAGCACCACGGCGGCATAGAAGATAAAGTCCAGGGTGATGTCGAGAAAGCCGCCGCAATCCGTGATGCCCTGGAGGCGAGCGATGGCACCATCCAGACCATCCATGATGCGGTTGAGCAAGATGCAGAGCAGGGCCGCCTCGAACTGGCCAAGGGCGAGCAGGGGCAGGCTCAGCATGCCGATGACAAAGCCGCCGATGCTGATCTGGTTGGCGCTGATCCCCAGGCGAGCCAGGGGCCTGGCGAGGGCGTTGAGGGGGCGACGGATCAGCACGATGGCGTAGCGATCTAGCAAGGGATCCTCCTGTCAGGGTCAGGGAGCATAGGAGTCATAGGTGGCGGATCGGCAAGGGCTGCCCCTGCCCGGAGCCGCCGCCAGGGCGCCGAGATCCAGTATGGTGGCGGGGGCATCTTCCTCGTCGTGGCTAACCAGGATGGCCGGGATGGCGCGGGCCGCTATCTCGCCAAACACCAGGGCGCGAAAGGCGGCCCGCAGCGGCTTGTCCAGCCGGGCGAAGGGCTCGTCGAGCAAGAGGGCGGCGGGCTCGGCCAGCAGGGCCCGCAGCAGGCTGATCCTCGCCTTCTGCCCCCCGGAGAGGGCGGCGGGATGGCGCTCGGCAAAGCCCGCCAGTTCGACCCTGGCCAGCGCCGCCAGGGCACGGGCGCGGCGCTCCTTCCCCCTGATGTGGGCGGGCATGCCAAACATCAGGTTCTCGGCCACCGTCAGATGGGCAAACAGCAGATCCTCCTGAAACAGGATGCCGACGCGCCTCTGGTAGGCGGGCAGGGGCGAGAGCAACCGTTCGCCCTGGCGGATCTCCCCGTGCAGGGTGAGGGGGCCGCCTTTGGGCAGTACCCCGGCTATCCCGGCCAGCAGGGAGCTCTTGCCGCAGCCGCTTGGCCCCATCAGGGTCAGCACCTCGCCGGGGGCGATGGGGCAGGGGGGCAGTTGCAGCAGGGGGCTGCCGTGCAGGCAGAGGGTGAGAGGGGCCAGGTGCAGGGGCTCCGTCATGGGGTTGGCTCCAGTTGATGGGAGGCGCGACCGGCCCTGTGGGGCAGCCAGAGCGCCAGGGCGTAGATCAGCAGCGGCAGCGCCAGTTGCAGCAAACCGTAGAGGCTGGCGAGACGGCGGTTGAGGCCGGAGCCGATGGCCACGGCTTCGGTGGTGAGGGTGATGACGCGCCCGGCGCCAAACAGCAGGGTGGGCAGGTATTGGGCCAGGCTGACGGCAGCCCCCACGGCGCAGGCGAAGGCGAGGGGGCGCAGCAGCAGGGGCCCCTTGACCCGCCACCAGGCCTGCCAGGGACGGGCGCCCAGGGTGGCCGCCGCCTGGGTCAGCCGATCGTCGAATTGGCGGTAGGGCCCGTACAGGCAGAGGTAGACATAGGGGTAGACGAACAGCAGCTGGCTCCAGAACACCAGCCCCATGCCCACCGGCAGCCCGAGCCAGTCCGCTCCGAGCCTGACGCCGAACAGCAGGCTGGCCTGGGGCAGCAGCAGTGGCAGACAGATGAGCCAGAGTGGCCAGGGGCGGCGACCCCGCTGGGCCTCCAGGGCGAGTACCACCAGCACCAGGGCCAGCAGGGCGCTGAGCAGGGCGAGCCAGGCGCTGTGGGCAAGGGGCTGGGCCAGCTCTGCCATGGCCTGCTGCCAGTGGTGGCCGCTCCACTGGCTGGGCCAGGGGGCGGGAAAGGGCCAGCGCCGGGTGAGGGACCAGAGCAGCAGGGCCGCCAGCACCAGCAGGTTTGTCGCCAGCAGCAGGGTGGTCAGGGCCAGGGCCAGGGCGGGGGCCAGCCGGGAGGGACTGGCCTGGCGCCGGCCATCGAGCATGAGCCCCTTGCCCCCGTGCAGATGGGCCCACTCCAGGGCGCGCAGGAGGGCGAGCAGCAGCAGGTTGAGGCCAAACAGCAGCAGGGCGCCATGGTTGGCCAGGGGTCGCCAATGGAGATCCGGGTCCTGATACCAGCGCCAGAGTCGCACCGCCAGGGGGGCGGGCTGGGTCGGGCCGAGCAGCAGGGCCAGATCCACCACCGCCAGGCCATAGGCCGCCACCGCGTAGAGGGGCAGGCGCAGGCTGGGCCAGAGGCTGGGCAGGATCAGGCGCCACCAGATCTGGGGCGGTCGAAACCCCAGGCTCTGCCCCAGCCACTGCTGGCGGGCGGTCAGGGCAGGATCGAGGGCGCCGAGGGCCATCAGCAGCAAGAAGGGGGTCTCTTTGAGCACCAGCAGGGCGATGAGACCCAGGCCCCAGGGATCGTGCAGGGTTTGCCAGTCCGGCGGCAGCACAAAACCGGTGAGGGCGGGGGAGACGAGCCGCAGCAGCCAGCCAGAGGGGGCGATGAGGAAGGCAAAGCCGATGGCGAAGGCGACGTGGGGCATGGCCAGCAGCGGCGAGAGCAGGCGGCGCAGCAGGGCAAGGCCGCGCCCCTCGCCGTGGGCCAGCAGGAGGGCGACCAGGAGCAGGCTGATCAGGCTGGCGGCGAGGGCGGTCCAGAGGCTGAGGCCGATGGAGGTCCAGAGCCCGGGCTGGGCAAGGAGCCGGAGCCAGGGGGCCGGGGTCAGCCCCTGACCCAGCAGGAGCAGCAGGCCGGCGAGCAGGGGGAGCCAGAGCAGCAGCCCCGTCACTGTCAGGATCAGCCGGTGCATCTAGTGGCCGTAACGCTCGGCCCAGGCCGCTTCCAGCATCAGCTGCCAGCTGGGGTGGGGCTCAGCCAGTGCCTTAAAGCGCAGGGCGGGCGCCGTGCCCTGCGGCAGGCTCTCCTGCCTGAGCACGCTGGGATCGCCCCAGAAGGCGGGATCGGCCTTGCGGGCCTGGGCGACCGGGCTCAGCAGGAAGTTGATCACCACCTGGGCCCCGGCCCGGGCGCTGGCATTGAAGGGGATGGCGAGGAAATGGCTGTTGGTGAGCGCCCCCTTCTCCATGGCGACGGCGGTGACGGAGGCAGGCAGGCTGCCATTGGCCACCGCCCCCCTGGCCTCCTGGGGATTGAAGCTGATGGCCATGGCCAGCTCGCCATCGTCGAGCAGTTGCCGGGTCTCGGCGGCGCTGGCGGGGAAGGCCCGCCCCTGGCGCCACAGATGGGGATGCAGGGCATCGAGCCAGGCCCAGAGCGGCGCCGTGACCTGGTCGAACGCCGCCTGATCCGCCGCCTGGTAGAGGGGGGCAGGGTCTGGGGTCAACTCCAGCAGCATCTGCTTGAGGAAGCTGGCGCCATGAAACTGGGGCGGCTTGGGGTAGCTGAAGCGGCCCGGATTGGCCCTGGCCCAGGCCAGCAGCGCCTGGGCCGATCGTGGCGGCCTGGCCACCTGCGCCTTATCGACCATGAAGTTGAGCTGGCCCAGCCCCCAGGGGGCCTCCAGCCCCTCCACCGGTACTGTGAAGTCCTCACTCACCGGCAGGCTCAGGTCGACCAGGGCCATGTTCGGCAGCCCCTGGCTGAAGGGGGCGCCGAGCAGGCCCTCGTCCTTGAGGGCCTTGAAGTTCTCGCCATTGACCCAGAGCAGGTCGATGGGGCCCCCTTTGCTCTTTCCGGCCTGCTTGTTGGCGAGCAGCTGGCTGACGCTCTGGGCGATGTCATCCACCTTCACCTGGACCAGGGTGACGCCATGGTCACGGGCCAGCTCCCCGGCCGCCCAGGCGAGGTAGCGGTTGATCTCGGGGCTGCCGCCCCAGGCGTTGAAGTAGACGGTCTCTCCCCTGGCCTCGGCCTGGATTTCCTGCCAGGGGGACGGGTTTTCGGCCAGGGCCTGGCCGCCCCAGAGCAGGAGCAGGGTGACGGCCAGGGCAGGGAGGTGGCGAATGGGCATCATGACTCCTTGTGGGGGCTAGCGGCGGGACCCGTCTGCAGCGGATGTTGTCTGGCGTCCAGTTTGCCACGGCGGCGCCAGTGGTGGTAGCGGGCCAGCCAGGGCAGCAGGGCCTTCGGCTGGTGGGCCTGGCGCCACTGGCCGGCCACGTACTTGTTGCCCTCCATCAGGGTGGGATAGGCGTGGATGGTGGCGAGCACCTTGCCAAGGGCGAGCCGATGGCGCATGGCCAGGGTGAATTCGGCGATGCGCTCCCCGGCGTGGGGGCCGACGATGGTGGCGCCGAGGATCCTGTCCTTGCCGGGCGGGGTCAGCACCTCGATGAAGCCCTGGGTCTCGCCGTCGGCGATGGCCCTGTCCAGCTCCTTGAGCTCGAAGCGGGTCGTCTCGAAGGGGATGCCCTGGGCGTCGGCCTCCTTGCGATTGAGGCCGACCCTGGCCACCTCGGGGCTGGTGTAGGTGGCGGCGGGGATCACGCGGTAGTCCGCCTTGAATCGTCTGAACTGGCCGAACAGGGCATTGACCGCGGCATACCAGGCCTGGTGGGCGGCGAAGTGGGTGAACTGGTAGGGGCCGGCCACGTCCCCCACCGCCAGTATGCTGGGGTAGTTGGTGGCGAGGAAGCCATCCACGGCGACCGTGCCCCGGGCCGTCAGCTCGACCCCCAAGTCCTCCAGACCCAAGCCGCCGACATTGGCGACCCGGCCCAGGGCCAGCAGCAGTCGATCGCCCTCGAGCCGGCAGCTCTCATCCCCCCGGCGCAGGTGCAGGCGGACGTGATCCTGCGCCAGGGGCTCCACCCGCTCGGCGCGCCAGCCGAGCCGCAGATGGACCCCATCCTCGGCCATCTGGCGCTGTAGCAGGGCGGCGACCTCGGCCTCTTCCCGGGGCAGCAGCTGATCCGCCAGCTCGATCAGGGAGACCCGGATGCCGAGCTGGGCCAGGCTCTGGGCCAGCTCGCAGCCGATGGGGCCGCCGCCGAGCACCAGCAGGTGGCGGGGGGGCTCGCGCAGCTGCCACAGATTATCCGAGGTGAGATAGGGCACCTCGGACAGTCCCGGCAGGTCGGGCACCAGGGGCCGGGCGCCGGTGGCGAGCACTATGTGGCGGCTGGCCAGGCGCCTGCCACCCACCTCCACCTCCCAGGGGGAGACGAGGCGCGCCTCCCCCTGGATGCACTCCACCCCCAGGGCCTCGTAGCGTTCGACCGAATCGTGGGGCGCCACCTCGGCGATCACCCGGGCCACCCGCGCCATCACGGCAGCGAAATCGGCACGGGCCTGGCTCTGGCTGAAGCCAAGCTCCGCCCCCTGGCGCTGCTCTGCGGCGAAGCGGGCGCTGCGGATCAGCGCCTTGGAGGGGACACAGCCGGTGTTGAGGCAGTCCCCACCCATCTGGTGGCGCTCGATGAGGGCCACCCGCGCCTTGACGGCGGCGGCGATATAGCTGGTCACCAGGCCACCGGCCCCGGCGCCGATCACCACCAGGTTGTAGTCGAAGTGGTCGGGCCGACGAAACCTGGCATGGAGCCTGTGCCGGGCGAGCAGGCCCTGGCCGGCGCGGGCCAGCCAGGGCAGCAACCCGAGCAGACAGAGCGCCGCGATGAGCCCGGGGGAGAGGATGTTGCCCGTGCTGGTGAGCTGGGCCAGCTGGCTGCCCGCCAACACATAGACCAGGGTGCCGGGCAGCATGCCGAGCTGGCTCACCCAGTAGAAGGTGCGCAGGGGCAGGGCGGTCAGCCCCATCAGCAAGTTGATGAGAAAGAAGGGGAACAGGGGAATGAGGCGCAGGCTCAGCAGGTAGAAGGGGCCATCCTTGGCCATGCCCGCATCCACCAGCGACAGCTTGTCGCCAAAGCGGCGCAGGACCCAGTCCCGCAGCAGGAAGCGGGCGCTGAGAAAGGCCAGACTAGCGCCCAGGGTGCTGGCAAACGAGACCAGCAGCAGTCCCCAGCCGACCCCGAAGATGGCGCTGCCAAACAGGGTCAGCAGGCTGGCCCCGGGCAGGGAGAGGGCGGTGCTCAGCACATAGACGGCGAAGAAGAGGGCGCTGGCCTGCCAGAAGTGAGCGTCCACCCAGCCCTCGAGCGCGCTCTGGCGGGCTTGCAGGGCGGAGAGGGTCAGGTAGTTATCCAGATCCAGGGCGAAGAAGGCGCCGATGAGCAGGGCCATCAGCAGCAGCAATCCCAGCTTGGCGCGTCTCATGAGGGGTTCTCCTCCCGGGGGGGCGGGTCGCCGGCGTCCGGTTGCACCGGGAGCTGGCAAAAGCCCTGGGCCGGCACGTCGAGGGCGGCATTGAACTTGGCCGACATGTTCTGAAAGGCGATGAGGCCGGTCAGCTCCACCAGGGCATCGTCATCGAACCAGGTCTTGAGGCGCGCGGCCTGCTCGTCCCTCACCCCGTCGAGCCCGGTCATGGCCTCGGTGTAGTCGAGCACGGCCCGCTCGCGGGCGTCGAACAAGGGGCTTTCGCGCCACCGGGCCAGGGCCTCCACCTTCTCGCCGGAGCCCGCCCGCTTGACCAGGGTCATGGCGTTGATGTCGACGCAAAAGCGGCACCAGTTGAGCTGGGAGACCCGCACCGTCACCAGGGAGCGCAGCACGGGGTCGATGGGGGAGCGCTTGCGGTTGATGACGCCGTACAGGGTGGCGACGGCGGCGAACAGGCGAGGGGATCGGCCCCAGCACTTGCCCGGGATCAGCACCTGGCCATAGTTGCGCCGCTGCAACCAGAAAAAGGGTTTGATGAACCAGGCATAGTCCCGGTCTGCTTTGAGCTGGATGCGCATACTGCTCCTCTACTGCTCTTGCCGCGCCATGGGGCGTGGCGTCTCTGGATGGGGGTCAGGGGGTGGCCAGGCGGGCCTGCAGCCGGGCAAGGAAGTTCTGGATCCGGGCCCGATTCGCCCCCAGATCGGATCGACCCTGGCGGGAGGCGGATCGCATGTCGATGCGCAGCTCCCTGGGCCCCTCGAACAGGCGCAGTGCCACATCGTCTTGAAAGCCGAACCAGGGGCTGGTCACCACGGCCTCCAGTCCCTCCTCGCTCTCCCTGATCCGCCAGCCCGATGCCTGCATCAGGCTGGCGGCCTCGGCGAGCACCCGCTCCCGGCTGGCCCGGGTATAGATAGGAGCGGGGTTGTCGCCGGAAAATTTCAGCGGCGCCCCATTGACGGGCAGATCGGCGTCGGTGCGCAGCTGGTGTGCCCAGTCGAGCCTGGGGGGATGGAGGGGATCCGTGCTGACGTCGTTGAGCAAGGGGGCACGCAGCGCCAGGGTCAGGAATCCGATGGGCAGCAGCAGGGGCAGGGCGCCGAGCGCGGCCCAGTATGGCCTGGGATGCCAGGGCAGGCACAGCAGCAGCCAGAGGGCGACGAGGGCCCCAGCCAGGCAGAGGAGGAAGCCGACCCACCAGGGCCAGAGGGCGATGCGGCTGCCCAGGGCGCCAGAGAGTGGCAGCAACCAGGCCAGCAGGGGAAGCAGTGGGAGGGGCAGCATGGAATAACCCTTGGAAAACTGGCCAAAGGATAAACCTAATTAACTGATAAGGTTAATTTATTTTTAGATTGAGCGGGCAGGATAAGGGCGGGAAGGGGCCGCGTGCGCGCCCCCTGGGGTCATCAGTTGCGGTAGAGCACCTTGATGAGGTGGAAGCCGAACTTGGTGCGGATGGGGCCGAGCACCTTGAGCAGATCCCCCTTGAACACGGCATCATCAAACGCCTTGACCATGTCCCCCTTGTTGAACTCCCCCAGATCGCCGCCGCGCTTGCCGGAGGGGCAGGTGGAGTGGCGCTTGGCCATCTGGCCAAAGTCGGCGCCCTTGTCGATCTTGCTCTTGATCTCCAGGCACTCCTTTTCCGTCTTGACCAGAATGTGTTGGGCGCAGGCCTTGTTCATGGGATCTCCTCGTTGCATCTTGCGGGGCGGCCGGGGTGAGTCTCATCTGGGAGTGGCTCATGGGGCCCGGCCGGCTGGGGCGCAAGATTAGCGCAATTGTCGCCCCCCGTCAGCCGGGATCCTGGCCCTGGGATGGCGGGACTGCCACAGCAGCTCGAGGCCGAGCAGGCCGTGCAGGCTCCAGAGCGCCAGGGGATCGAGCCATTCACCCCCCAGTTGCAGGCCGGTGAGGGCGCAGCCGAGCAGCAGCGCCGCCGTGAGCGGCAGGCGCCAGTGGGGGGCCAGGGGCGCCAGCAGGGCGCTGCCGAGCAGGATGGCGAGGCCAAAGGGAAGGTTCAGGGCGGTGAAGGCGAGGGCCTGCTGCCCCGTCATGCCGCACAGCAGGGCCAGCAGGGCGCTGCAGCAGGCGAGGAAGGTGATGAACTCGAGTCGCTCGGCGATATGGTCGGCCAGTTGTTCGCTGCGTGCTGTCATGGGGTGACTCCTCATGGATGATGGGGGCAGTGTGGCGCAATCTTGGGCGGCGAGTGAGCGGGATAAATAGATTAGGGCGAGCGAGTGCCTCGTTTCTGTTTTCTAATCAATTGATTGCTAACGAGTAAATCATCCACCCTCGGGGGAGAGCTGGCTGCGGGAGGGGAGGCCAGCCATGGCTTGCTTTTCTGCCGGGGCTGCCATGGCCGGATGGGGATTCAATATTGCGCCTGCCGACGGCGACAGTTGACGCCGACAGTTTCTGTCGTGCCAGCCCGTGCGCAAATGGCGCCTGGCTGCGCAGCAATTGGTCAGAGGCGCTGCCAATTTCATCAGTGAAGGTTGATTTATCGCCAAAGGGTGCTGTTTTATGGCAAATCCAGGTCGCTGATGGGTCTGAATCCCGCCAATGACTATGGTAGGATGACTCCGCCTCGCCCTGGCGTGGCCATTATCACCGCGATGAGATCCGCATCGTTCGCTTGAGCATGAATTCGGGGAAGTTGACGTTTGACAGGATGCAATCTGCCCATACCTGCGGGTAAATCGCAGCCGCGCCGCCGGGTGCGCGCCTGGCTCTGGCTGATGCTCTGCCTCGGCTGCCTCGCCTCTCCCGCCATGGCGGCCAAGCTGACCTACCAGGTCAAGGGGCTCAAGGGCGCCAATAAAGAGAACGTCGAGGCCTATCTCAACGCCCTGCCCGTTTACCAGGAGCGGCAATTCAGGCCCGCCCGGGCCAAGATCATCGAGAGTACCGAGCAAGCGCTGCAGGTCTATGGCTATTACCAGCCCAAGGTCAAGTTGAGCCGGGACCAGAAGACGCCCTCCAAGGTGACGGTGACGGTGGAGCCGGGGGAACCCGTGATCATCTCCCGGCTGGATGTGCTGCTGGAGGGGGATGCGGGCAGCGACGAGATCTACAGCGAGCTGCTGGACAATCTGCCCCTCAAGGAGGGGGAGCCCCTCAACCACGGCAAGTATGAATCCATCAAGGCGGATCTGGGCAGCCTGGGGCTGGCCCGGGGCTACTTCAACGCCCGCATCAGCAAAAGCCAGGTCAGGGTCTATCCCGAGAAGGGCACCGCCGAGATTTACATCGTGTTTCGCTCCGGCACCCGCTACCACTTCGGCGAGGTGCGCTACAGCGCCACCCCGGAGGCGCTGCGTCTGATCCAGCCCCTGGTCAGCATCAAGCGGGGCGACCCCTATCTTGCCATCAAGATGGCGGAGACCTCCCAGGACATCTCCTCGACCAAGCTGTTCAAGCAGGTGGATCTCAAGCCCCTGATCAGTGAGGCCGAGGGCAACCAGGTCCCCATTCAGGTGACGCTGGCGCCGCGCACCCAGCACGAGATAGAGACGGGCATCGGCTATGCCACCGACGTGGGGCCCAGGGTGAGTGCCACCTGGGAGAAGCCCTGGATCAACCGCTACGGTCACAGTCTCAACGCCACCGCCAAGGTCTCGGCGCCCCAGGCCGACGTCAGCTTCGATTACCAGATCCCGGTGATCGGCAAGAACCCGCTGCAGGATTACTACTCACTGCAGGCGGGCTATCGCTACACCAACAACAATGACACCCGCTCCGACCTGACCACCTTCGGGGTGCACCGCTGGAAGCGGCGCCCGGACGCCTGGGACAGGGACGTGTTCGTGCGCCTTGAGAACGAACGCTACGAGCAGGGCTCGGATGCGGGCAACAGCCTGCTGCTGATCCCCGGCGTCTCCTGGTCGCGACTGCGCATGCGCGGCAACCTGGTGCCGGACTGGGGGGACAGGCAGCAGCTGACCCTGGAGTTCTCCGATCCCACCTGGGGCTCGGATATCCGCTTCATGCGCGCCTGGGGACGCACCAAGTGGCTGCGCACCTTGGGGGAGAACAACCGTTTCCTGTTTCGGGCCGAGCAGGGGGCCATCATAGGGGATGACTTCTCCCTGGTGCCCCCTTCCCTGCGCTTCTTCACCGGCGGCGATCAGACGGTGCGCGGCTACAGCTACGAGGATATAGGCCCGCGGGATGAGGACGGCCAGCTGCTGGGGGGACGCTACACCACGGCCGTCAGCGGCGAATACAATTACCGCTTCAGCGACAAGTGGCTGGGGGCCCTGTTCGTGGATGGCGGCACCGCCACCGACGACTACCAGGAGGCCTGGAAGATAGGCACCGGGGTCGGGGTACGCTGGGTCACCCCCATCGGTCAGGTCAGGCTGGATCTGGCGGTGGGCATCTCGGAGGAGGACAAACCCTTGCGCCTGCACTTTGCCCTGGGGCCTGAATTATGATCTGGTTGAAACGACTCTTCCTCTGGCTGATGGGGCTCATCTTCCTGCTGCTCATCGGCATCAGCCTGCTCGGCTTCACCCACCAGGGCAACAAATGGCTCTGGCAGCAGGCCAAGGCGGCGCTGCCGGCCCTCAAGGGGGAGCTGGTATCGGGCCAGCTCGGTTACGGTTGGACCCTGGAAGGGGTCGGCTGGCAGGACGATCTGGTGGATGCCAGGGTCGAGCGCGCCGTGCTCGACTGGGATCTGGGCAAGCTGCTGCAAGGCCAGCTCTGGATCCGCGCCCTGACCCTGACCGACCCCGTGGTCAGGGTGGCCGAGTCGGCGCCGAGCGACGAGCCGCCCGGCGAGCCCTTCGTCTGGCGCCCGCTGCCCCTGCGCATCCAGATAGACGCCCTCAAGGTCAGTGGCCTGGATGTGGACGTGCCTGGGCTCAGGCTGGCTCTCAAGGATCTCGACATCGGTGCCACGCTGGACCGACAGGGCCTGACGGTGCGCGGCCCCGTGCTAGACGGACTGGGGATCACCCTGGCCGAGACGCCCCCGCCCGCGTCGGACGAGCAGGCGATGGCCCCCAAGGGGGCGGCCCCCGAGCCTGTTCCCGCCAGCCCCACCCTGGAGGCCAGCTCGCCCCAGGGCGACATCGCCATCGAACTGCCCAAGGTCTCCCTGCCCTTCCCCCTGCGCCTCGAGGGGCTGCTGCTCACCGACTTCAGTTACCGGCAAGGGGAGCTGAAAGAGGCCATCGACAAGTTGCAGCTCTCGGCCTCGGGGGAGGGGGAGCGCATCGAGATCACCCAGTTCTTCCTGCGCCATGCCATGGCCGACCTCGACCTCAAGGGCCAGATCAGTCTGCAAGATGACTACCCCCTCGACCTGACCCTGACCGCCAAGGCGCGCAAGGCACTGCTCGACAACCAGCTCAAGGGGGAGCGGGCGACCCTGACCCTGGGGGGCTCGGTGGGCAAGCTGGCCCTGACCCTCGATGCCAGCGGGCCGGTGGCGGCCACTCTCAAGGGAACCCTGCAGGCCCTGGATCCGGATCTGCCCTTCGAGGTGAAGCTGAACTGGCCGGGCCTCAACTGGCCGCTGCACAAGCCGGCAGAAGACGAGCCCAGCTACCAGCTGAAGAAGGGGAGCCTGACGGCCAAGGGGGCCTTGTCTGGCTACCAGTTTGCCTTGAATACCTCGGGCCAGGGCACGGACGTGCCCCCCTTCAAGCTGGCCCTCAAGGGCAAGGGCAACCTGGAGCAGCTCAGCAGCATCGATCTGCTGCTCAATGCCCTGCAAGGGGAGCTCAAGCTCGATGGCAAGCTCGCCTGGCGCCAGGGCGTACGGTGGCAGGGGGTGACCAGCTTCAAGGGGATCGACCCCGCCGAGCTGGTGCCCGAGATCAAAGGCTCTCTGGCCGGTCGGGTGGAGAGCGAATTCGTGCTGGGCGATGACGGTCACTGGCAGCTCAAGGTGCCTGCCCTCAAGGTGGACGGCAAGCTCAACAAGTATCCCCTCGCCATCACGGGCCAGCTCAGCGGTGATGACGCCATGAACTGGCAGATCCCCGCCTTCGCGCTGCAGACCGGCCCCAACCAGCTGCAGGCCAGGGGCAAGCTCAGCCAGGCCCTGTGGCAGCTCGATGCCCGTTTGGCGGCGCCGGATCTCGCCGGTCTCTACCCTGGGCTGCGCGGCGATCTCAACGGTACCCTGACCCTGGGGGGCAATCAGCAGGCTCCCAGGATCAGCGCGGCCCTGACCTCGAAGCGCCTCTTCTATACCGACACCGAGCTCAAGGGCATCGCCCTCAACGGCAATGCTGTGATGGGGGAGGTGCCGGCCGGCAAGCTGGCCCTGACGGTGGCGAACCTGACCCAGGGCGACAGCACCCTCAAACAGATAACCCTGGATCTCGATGGGGACCTCAGGCGTCACCGGCTCTCCTTCGACAGCAAGGGCTCTCCCCTGGCCGCCAGCCTGCGGCTCAATGGCGGTCTGCAGCAGGAGCACTGGCGCGGCGCCCTGACCGAGCTCAACCTCAGGACCCCCATGAAGCGCTGGCAGCTCAAGGCGCCCTGGAACCTGGATCTCGACCTCGACAAGCAGCGCCTGGCCATGAGCGATCTCTGCCTCGGCTCCCAGCAGGCGAGTCTGTGCGTCAAGGGCAGCCAGGTGTCGGCCGCCCAGGGGGAGCTGGCGTTTGCCTTGACCGAGTTTGATCTCAAGCGTCTACGCCCCTGGCTGCCGGACAACTTCCAGTGGCAGGCGGTGCTGTCGGCCGACGGACGCGCCAGCTGGAAGGGGGATCAACCCAGGGTACATGCCACCCTGCGCACCACCCCGGGCACCTTCGTCGCCGATGCCATCAAGACCTCCTATCAGCGGCTCGCCGTCGGCTTCGACCTTGAGCCCAGGCAGGCCAACCTGCGTCTGGACTTCGTCTCCGCCGACATAGGCACCATAGACACAGATCTGGTCATCCTGGATCCCAGCGGCCGTGGCACCCTGTCTGGCCAGCTCAAGTTCGATGGCCTGAGGCTGAGCCCCTTTGCGCCGCTGATCCCCGAGGTGCGCTCCCTGGCTGGGGTGATCAGCGCCGATGCCCGCTTCGATGGCACCCTGCAGACCCCCTTGCTGTTTGGCCAGCTCAACCTGGTGGAGGGGGAGGTGCAGACCCATACCGACATGGTGACCCTCAAGCAGCTCAAGACCCGCCTCAAGATAGAGGGCAACCGGGCCGAGCTGGACGGCAGCATGCTGGTGGGCAAGGGGCCGCTCGCCCTGGGGGGCTGGCTGAGCTGGGCCAAGGCCCCCATCGAGGGCAGCCTGACCATACAGGGCAAGGAGCTGGAGGCGCAGTACCCTGGCATGGGCCGGGTGCGGGTCTCGCCGGATCTCGCCATCAGCCTGGGGGAGCAGACCCGGGTGACCGGCAAGATAGAGATCCCCTGGGCGCGGATCCTGGTGAAGAACCTGCCGGAGAGCGCGGTGGCGCGCTCGGATGACGTCACCATCATCTATGACGAGCTGGCACCGCCGGTGGAACAGACCGCCTTGCCCCTGGAGATGAAGGTGGCTGTGGTGCTCGGCAATGACATTCGCCTCGAGGCCATGGGGCTCAAGACCCGGGTCACCGGCGGGATCAGCCTGCTCCAAGAGCCGGAGAAGCCCCTGGCCGGTGCGGGTCAACTGGAGCTCAAGGAGGGACGCTTCAAGGCCTATGGCCAGAACCTGATCATCAAGGAGGGACGCATCATCTTCTCCGGCCCGCTGGACAAGCCCTATCTCAACATAGAGACCTATCGGGATCCGGATACCATCGAGGACAACGTGACCGTGGGGGTCCGGGTGACGGGGCCGGCCGCCAAGCCGAAGATCACCGTCTATTCCGAGCCCCAGATGCCCCAGTCCGAGCAGCTCTCTTACCTGCTGCGGGGCAAGGGGCTGCAAACCGGCGGTGAGGATGGTGGCTTCAACGGCCTGCTGGTGGCGGGGGCGGTCGGTCAGGTGGGGGGCGTGGTCTCCGACATCGGCGAGGCCCTGGGCATGAACAGTGTCGCCCTCGATACCGAGGGGAGCGGCGATGACACCCAGGTCACGCTCTCGGCCTACCTGCTGCCGGGCTTGCAGTTCCAGTACGGTGTCGGGGTGTTCAGCCCCATCGCCGAGTTCAAGCTGCGCTACGAGGTGCTGCCGAGGCTCTATCTGCAGGCCATGAGCGGGGTGGCCCAGGCGGTGGATATCTTCTACCGCTTCACCCTCTGATCCGCGAAGCCGCAGAGAGGGGAGGCCTGGCCTCCCCTCTCTTTTTATATTGCGGCGGCCCTTGCCCCGTGTTGCTGGAGGGGGGCTGGGTCTATGGGGCGGGCGTCTGGCATCTTTCCTCAACTTTGGCCAGCCGGCGCCGATAACAGGGGACCTGTCCCCATCCTGGCTCGCCATGTTACCCAACGCCATCCGTGAACGTCTGCTGGTCGATGAGAGCCAGCTCGATCAGCGCCTCAATCAGGATCTGCTGCGCGGCGATCGCGCCGACTTTCGCCTGCACCTGGCCCTGCTCACCGAGGCGGTGGAGGAGCAGCCCTGGTTCGATGAGGCCGATAGCCTCCCCCGGGGGGAGATTGACTGGCGCGCCCGGCTCGGACTGGCACCGGCCACCCCCCTGCACAGCGACACGCCGGCGAGCAGTGCCCACCTCACCGAGCGATTGCAACAGGGGGGAAGCATGGTGGATGCCAGACTCTGGCTTGCCCTCCACCCCCAGCCGCTGGCGGGGCGGCGGCCGCTGCTGGATCCGACGGTGTATGACAACCTGAGCGCCCTGGGGCGCGAGCGGGTGCAGGCCGGGTGGTCATTGCCAAACAAGGGGCGCGAGGCCCAGCCCCTGGTGATGCTGCCCCTGCTCGATCGGCTGGCGGCGGGGGTGGATGCGGGTCTGCACTGGCAGAGTTGAGAGACCCCAGGCACGGCTCCCCAGGGGAAATGCCAAATAACAACCATAGAAAAAGGCGGTCAAGCCGCCTTTTTCTCTCCAACTGACTATTTTGTCATATCACGCGTCGGCTTCCACATCCGCCTCCTCGGGCTCGACCTGCTCCTTGAGGGGGGATTGCGCGCGGCGAGCCAGCGGTTTCTCGGTGTGACGATTGAGTTGGCGCTCGAGTTTCTGTCCCAGCTCATTGATGGCGGCGTAGAGGTCCTCGTGCTCGGCCTGGGCAAACAGCTTACCGTTGGGAATACCGGCCGTGGCTTCGATGTTGAACATCAACCTTTCCTTGGAGACGATCACATGGGGAGTGATGAGCGGCACCTGAAGACGTTCGAGCTTGTTGAAGCGAGATTCGATGCGTTCGCGGATTGCCGGGGTGATCTCAATGATTTTACTGGTGATTTCAATTTTCATATTGGCCCCCTTCGGGTCGTCTTGCTTGTCTCTTCACCTCCAGAATACCCATGGTGCGGCCAGTTAATGTGATCTGTGTCACATTAATTGCCCTTTGCCGTTCGCCGCGCTGCAAATTGTGATCTTTTCGGCTTCTGTACCAAAAAGCGCTTGAGCTGTATGAAATGGGCAGGCAGTATGGGCGAATTGGATCGTATCTGCCCCTTCTGGCAGCGCAGTCTGCCGATTTGAAATCAGGTTTCACCCATCGCCTCCTTCCCCTCTTGTTCATCCCCACCAGTGCCGGGAAGACGAGGGCGATCTCGGGACCCTGGCCATTTCAGGGCAGAGACTACAGGTGGAGTCGTACATGAAGCAGCAGGCCACTCAGATGATGTGGTTTTATGAGCCGGCCCAGGGCCAGTGGCGGGTGTCGGATCATGCCTCCAACCAGCTCTGGCAAGGGGAGGGGGCCCACCCCTGGTGCGGCACCCTGGATCCTGCCGACGAGGCGGGTTTCGCCGAATTTCTCGCCGGGTTGCAGCGGGGCGACACGCAGGGCCAGTTTATCGGCCACCTCCACGACGCCTCAGGCCAGGCCCATCATTTCCTCTGGCGCGGCCAGTACCTGGTGGAGCAGGGTCTCTGCTGCGGCTGGGTCAGCCCCATAGAAGTCTCTACTCAAGCCCCTTTCCCCGTGCGACTCAATGACGCACGTTCCCCCCTGCTGGTGCAAGACCCCCTATTGGCCCAGCTGGCCCAGGCCCTCTCCGCCAAGACGGGAATGGACTTTTTTGACACCCTTGTCAACGAGCTGGCCGAGATCCTCGACGCCGATGCGGTCTGGCTGGCGGAGCTTGGCGAGCTGCAGCAGCTGAGGGTGATCGCCAGCCATGGCGCCAGCCTGGGACATTATCAGCTGGAGGAGATGCCCTGCCGGCGCCTCTACGAGACGCGCCAGGCCAGCACCCGGGTGCTCGAGGCGCCGCTGCCGGCCCACCCCTGGCTCGCGGCGGGACAGACCTATCACGGCCATCCCCTGTGCGATCGCCATGGCCAGATCCTGGGGCATCTGGCCCTGCTCTTCTCCGGCTCCGTCGCCATCCCGAACCTGGCCGCCGTGCTGACCATCTTCTCGGTGCGCATGGTGGCCGAGCTGGAGCGGCTGCAGAGCGAAGCCCAGCTGCGGCTCTCTGCCGTGGCATTCGAGACCCATGAAGGCATCATCATCACGGATCCCGACTACAAGATCCTGCGGGTCAACCACGCCTTCGGCCAGATCACCGGCTATGACAGCCAGACCGTGCTCGGCAAGCGGCTGGGCAGGGATCTCTGGCCCAGTCAGGGGGGACTGGGCTATGAGCTCGACAGCCTGAGTCGCTGGCAGGGGGAGACCCAGCGCCGCCACGCCAGGGGCCATGTCTATCCCCAGTGGGAGATAGTCACCCCGGTGCAGGATGACAAGGGGCGGATCAGCCATTTCGTCATCTGTTTCGAGGATATCTCCGAGCGCAAGGCCGCCGAGCGCCGCATCCAGGATCTCGCCTATTACGACGAGTTGACCGGCCTGCCGAATCGGCGCCAGCTGCACGAGACGCTGGCACAGAGCTTCGTGGCGGCGAGCCGGGATCACCTGATCGGCGCCCTGCTGTTCATCGATCTCGATCACTTCAAGACCATCAATGACTCCCTCGGCCACGCCAGCGGAGACTGGCTGCTCAAGGAGGTGGCGACCAGGCTGCGCCGCCTGGTGCGCCAGGGGGATTGCCTGGCCCGCCTCGGGGGAGACGAGTTCGTGCTGCTGCTGCCGGCCCTCTCCAGCAGCCCGCCCCAGGCGGAGATGCAGGCCGATCTCATCGCCGAGCGGCTGATCGGCGAGATTGCCGCCCCCTACCACCAGGGGGGCCAGGTGCTGCACATCGGCGCCAGCGTCGGCATCACCCTGTTCCCGGGGCGGGATCAGGGGGTGGATGATCTGCTCAAGCAGGCGGACACCGCCATGTATCAGGCCAAGTCGGCCGGTCGCAAGACCCGCCGCTTCTTCGATGCCGCCATGCAGCATCAGGCGGACAGGCGCCTGCTCATCCACAACGAGTTGCGCAGCGCCCTCGCCGGAGGGGAGCTGACCCTGCACTACCAGCCCCAGCATCTGGTGGCCGGGGGGGATTTCATCGGGGTCGAGGCGCTGATCCGCTGGCAGCCACCCGGGCGAGCCCTGGTCTCTCCCGCCGAGTTCATCCCCATCGCCGAGGAGACGGATCTCATCGTCGACATCGGCAACTGGGTGCTCCATGAGGCGTGCAGCCAGTATGTGAGCTGGGAGGAGAGCGGCATCCACATTCCCCAGCTGTCGGTCAACGTCAGCGCCAAGCAGTTTCACGCCCACGACTTCGTCGAGTGCATCCATGATGTGCTGGAGAAGACAGGCATGGATCCGGCGTGTCTGAATCTGGAGATCACCGAGTCCGTGGTGCTGGGCCATGCGGAGGACACCATCAACAAGATGGCCGAGCTCAAGCAGCTGGGCATCAGCTTCGCCATCGACGATTTCGGCGCCGGTTACTCCTCCCTGAGCTACCTCAAGCGCCTGCCCGCCGACGAGCTGAAGATAGACCGCTCCTTCATTCAGGACATTCCCCGGGATGGCGACAACATGGCCATCGTCGAGGCGGTGATCGCCATGGCGCGCCACATGGGGTTCAACGTGACGGCGGAAGGAGTGGAGTCGCGCCAGCAACTGGAATTTCTGCGGGCCCAGGGGTGCCACTTCTATCAGGGCTATCTGGCCTCCAAGCCGCTGCCGGTTCCCTATCTGGAGCGTTATGTCCGGCGGGTGGGCGGGCGCCACGAGGTGAGAAATACCCTGATCCCGGAGCTGTAGCCCGCCTGGTTTAGGGGTAGAATGAGGGTTCGTCAGGGCGCCATTGGGCGCCCGATTTTAGGGAGAATTCGAGTGAGAGTCGTCTGGGGAATCCTGCTATCCGCCCTCCTGGTGCCGGGGGCCATGGCGCAGACCATGGATCAGTTGCGCTATCGTCAGGCCTATGACGCGGTTCGCGCCAACGACATGGCCCGCTTCCAGACCCTGAGAAACCAGCTGAGCCACTACCCCTTGCTGCCCTATCTGGACTACTACCGGCTCGCCTTTCGCCCGGGCGCGGCCGATTATGGCGCGGTGACCCGTTTCATCCGTGACCACGGCGACACTCCCCAGTCCAACCGGCTCGAGCGCAGCTACCTGACCCATCTGGCCCAGAGCGGTCAATGGTCCCGCTTCCTGCAGTTCTATCCCAAGCTGCCCAACTCCACCGATCTGCGCTGCATGCACTATCAGGCGCGCTACTACACGGGCCATCGCGACGAGGCGCTGCGTGAAGCGGGCAAGCTGTGGCAGAGCGGCGAGTCGCGCCCGGATGCCTGCGATCCCCTGTTCAGCCTCTGGCAAGGGGCCGGACTGCGCAGCCAGGAGGCGGTCTGGTCGCGGATGATGCTCGCCTTCGAGGCGGGCAATGACAACCTGGTGACCCATCTTGCCAACCAGCTGGGGGCCGGGCTCAAGCCCCATGGCACCCTGATGGCGAGCCTGCTGAGTCAGCCGGCCAAGGTGATGAACCCCGTCTATTTCAACCGTGAACGCCACTCGCGCCAGTTGCTGCTGCTGGGGCTGGCCCGTTACGCCAACAGCGAACCGGATCGGGTGCTGGGGACCTTGGCCAGCTACCGCAACCGCTTCGCGCTGACCGCTTTGGAACTCAAGCCGGTGGAGCATGCCATCGCCCGCCGTTACCTGCTGGACCGCGCCCCGCAGCAGCGGGCCTGGGTCGATACTCAGGTGAGGGCGCAGCCGGATCTGGTGGAGCTGAGGGCGCGCCTCGCGGTCTGGGAGCAGGATTGGCGTGGCCTGTCCGCCTGGGTCAAGCAGATGCCGATGGCGCTGCAAAAAGAGGATCGCTGGCGCTACTGGCTGGCCCGGGCCCAGGAGGCGCAAGGCCAGCAGCAACCGGCGCAAACCCTCTATCGTGAGACCGCGGGGCTGCGTGGCTTCTACGGCTTCCTGGCGGCCCAGCGCAGCGGGGTGCCCTATCGCCTCAAGAACGAGCCGCAGATGAGGGCCCCGGATTGGCACAGCGCGGCCCGGCGCTGGCCCTTCCTCTCCCGGGTCAAGGAGCTGCTCGCCATGAATGAGATTGCGGCGGCGCGCGCCGAGTGGATCCATAACATGGATCGCAACCCCGTGGCCCAGCGCATCGAGTTCGGCCACGTCGCCCTCAACCAGGGCTGGCACGAGCTGGCGATCCTCGCCAGCATCCGGGCCGAGGCCTGGGATGCCCTGGATCTGCGCTTCCCGCTGCCGCTGCGACGCACCTTCTCCCAGATGGCGCGCGAGCGCACCATGGATACCAGCCTGCTCTATGCCATCTCCCGCCAGGAGAGCGCCCTCTATCCGCTGGCCCAGTCGCCGGTGGGGGCGCGGGGCCTGATGCAGCTGATGCCGGCCACGGCCAAGGAGACCGCCGGCAAGCTGGGGGTGCCTTACCGGGATCCCCAGCAGCTGTTCGATCCCCAGCTCAACATTCGCCTGGGCAGCGCCTACCTCAAGCGCTTGCTGGATGTGTATGACGGCAACCGCATCCTGGCCGCCGCCGCCTACAACGCAGGGCCAGGCCGGGTCAAACGCTGGCGCGATGCCCACACCGACAAGCCGATAGATGTCTGGGTCGAGAGCATTCCCTATCGGGAAACCCGAAACTATGTGCAGAATGTGCTGTCGTTCGACCTCATCTATCAGCACAGACTGGGGCAGCCTCTGCGCTTCCTGTCGGAGCGTGAGTTGCGCCACCAATATTGACCCATGATGGACGTGAGATCCCCATCCGGCCTGGATGGAGGTATCATGGGGCAACGCTTTGTTACAAATAGATACCTGTCAGGTGATCGGGCGCCGCGTTCCGGATTGAACGAGTCGCTATAATGGCAAGCCCAGCGCGGTGAACCCCCCAAAGAAGGAATTGAGAGTGGCAACGATTAAAGACGTTTCCCGATTGGCCAATGTCTCCATCTCGACCGTGTCCCGTGTCATCAACAGCACGGCCCAGGTCGCCCCCGACAAGAAGGAGGCGGTGCTGGCGGCCATGAAGGAGCTGAATTTTCGCCCCAACAGCTTTGCCCAGGCCCTGGTGAGCAAACGTTCCAATTGTGTCGGCGTGCTGGTGGGGGATCTCTGCGGCGGTCCCTTCTTCGCCCAGATGATGCGCGGCATCGAAACCGTGGTCGATCGGGCCGACAAGTTCACCATAGTGATGTCGGGCAACCACGATGCGACGCGGGAGCGTCACGCCATCCAGGCGCTGTTGCAGCGCCAGTGCGACGCCCTGATCCTGCACAGCAAGGCGCTCCCCGACGAGGAGCTGAGCGAGCTGGTGGCGGGGCCGACCCCAGTGGTCTTCATCAACCGCCAGGTGCCGGGGGCGGAGGATCGCTGCGTCTGGCTGGACAACCAGGCCGGCATCACCACCGCCTGCCAGCACCTGCTCGATGCGGGCCACCGCAAGATTGCCTTCGTCACCTCCGACGACGAGGCCTTCGTCGACGGCCAGCAGCGGATGGCGGGCTATACCCATGCCCTGCGGCGGGCGGGGATCGAGGTCAATCCCGACCTGATTGGCCGTGCCTTCGCCGACGAGAACGGCGGCTATGTGGCCATGACGGAGCTGCTGGGCCGGGGCGTCGACTTCACCGCCGTGCTGGGGTTCAACGATGCCATGGTGGCGGGCGCCATCTCCTGCCTGCTGGAGCGGGGCTACAAGATCCCCCAGCAGATCTCCGTGGTCGGCTTTGACGACATTCCCTATGCTCGCTACATCTATCCCAAGCTCACCACGGTGCGTTATCCGATAGAGGCCATGGGCGGCAGGGCCGCGGAACTGGCTCTCAGCCTGCTGGATCACAAGCCCGCCACCGGGCTGGCCCTCAAGTTCGAGGCGGAATTGATCCCCCGGGAGTCGGTCGCCTGATCTAACCGTAAAATGGCCCCATGTGGGCCATTCTTTGCCTCAAAATTGAAAGCGTTTTCAGAAATCCCTTTCAACTGTGATCTGCTTCATAGCTTTTTACACGGCAGAGCACTAGCATGGGCTCCACGAATTAGGGGCCTCGGCTCCCGATTTTCCCGCTGTGGGAGATGACTGGTTATCCAGCTATTTCCTTCGTTACTTTCGACGGTCATCATGGATGGCCGTTTTTTTTTGCTTTTTCCGCCGCCGACCGAGGGGGTTGGTGGGGCACCATTGGGCCAGCAGAGGTGATCGATGACAGAGTTCGTGCCACGACAGCAAGGTGAGGGCGCCAGGATTGGCATAGTGGGGGCCGGTTGGCTCGGTCTGCCCCTGGCCCGGGCCTGGCGGGAGGAAGGACTGGAGGTGGCCGTGACGGCGACCAGCCAGGAGAAGTGCGATCGGTTGAGGGGGGAGGGGCTGGACGCCCATCCGCTGCTGATCTCGGCGCAGATGGAGGCCCCCTGGCCCCTGCGAGTCGAACAACTGGTGATTTGCGTGCCGCCAGGCAAGGTGGATGATTATCCGGCCGCCATGGCCAGCCTGTGCGCCCGGGCGAAGGCGGGCGGTGTGCGTCGCCTGCTGTTTGTCAGCGCCACCTCGGTGTGGGGGCCGGGCCAGGGGGAAGAGGAAGCGGCGGCGCCCCAAAGCGAGCGGGGGTGGCGGATGCTGGCGGCGGAGCGGGCCGTGCTGGCCGCCGGCATAGAGAGCGTGCTGGTGGTGCGCCCGGCGGGTCTCTATGGTCCTGGTCGCCACCCGGGCCGCTTCCTCGCCGGCAAGACGGTGAGCGGTGCGGCCCAGGCGGTCAACCTGGTGCATCAGCAGGATCTGGTGGCCGCCTGTCGGCTGCTGCTGGCCAGGGGACAAGCGGGTCAGTGTTATACCCTGAGCGCTCCGGGTCACCCGTCCCGAGGCGCGTTCTACCGGGCGGCGGCCCTGCGTCTTGGCCTGGCGGCTCCCTGCTTTGTCGAGCCGGCCGGCGAGTTTCTCCCCCTGCAAGGGGAGCGGATATGCCGTGAACTGGGGTTCGTCTATGGGGTGCCGGATCCCCTGGCCTGGCTGGTGAGCGAGGCAGGCGCCCTGGCCTGAGGCGGGGGCGTCAGGGGGCGGCGAACCGCCATTGGGTTTGCCAAGGGCGGGGCTGGCCCCTATCATGCCGCCATTCCAGTCATAGAGAGTCGTAATGATGGTCGATACCAATACCGCCAAGCCCGCCGCCAAGCATACCGCCAGGGGACGTCACCCAGAGGGAGAGCTCTTGCTGCGAACCCTGGCCATGCCGGCAGATACCAACCCCAACGGGGATATCTTCGGTGGCTGGATCATGTCCCAAATGGATATAGGGGGCGGCATCATGGCCAAGGAGCTGGCGAAGGGGCGGATCTGCACCGTCTCGGTGGAGGGCATGACCTTTCACAGCCCGGTCAAGGTGGGCGACGTGGTCTGCTGTTACGGCACCTGCCTGCAGGTGGGGCGCAGCTCGATGCGCCTCAAGCTGGAGGTCTGGGTCAAGCCGGTGCTGAGGGAGAATGATGCCCAGCGCTACTGCGTCACCGAAGGGGTATTTACCTACGTCGCCATCGACGATCAGGGCAAGCCGCGCGCCGTCCCCGTGTGATCGGGAGTCAGATTAGCCGGGCGTTGATGATGGAGATTTCCTGCTCAAACCCGGTTTTTTGCCGTATCATGCTCTCCAGCATCTCCTCAGACCCCACGCACTGGTTCGTGTCGAACACACAGAGATCGCACTGCGGGTCTCGCCTGATCTGGTATCGGGTGGACAACTCAACCTGATGGCAATTGCCCTGCTGATCGTAGAAGGTCACTCGGTATTGCTGTTGTCTGGACATGCTGCTCTCCGCTGTTGCTCGGTTTTGGGCGCGAATGTTCAGCCTAGTCGGCAGCCGTGATGTTTTGTTGAAGCTGTATGCAAAGAAAAGGCAGATGGTTGTTAATCAATGAAAAATAGTTACCGCATTCTGGGAACCTCACTGTTGACCCTGGGGTTGGTTGGCTGTTTCGAGGTGCCGTCCAAGGATCATCTGGTGACGGCCCAGGGCATAGTGCCCAATCTGAGCTGTCATCAACCGCCCCTGGTGGCACTGGCCGCCGAGGCCCTGCCCAGGGAGTTCGGCGTCACCGTCTGGAATCTCTACAAGGGACAGCGCAAGCAATGGCGTGAGGGGATGAATGCCTTCGCCAAGGATCAGGATCTGCTGCTGCTGCAAGAGTCGGCGACCCGTCCCGAGATGCTCGCCTGGTTGCAGGCCGGTCGCTTCCAATGGCAGCAGCTGCAAGCCTTCACCCAGGGCGGCGTCTCGTTCGGGGTGATGACGGTGGCCAAGACGCCCCAGGCCTTCGTCTGCGGTGTGCGCTCACCGGAGCCGCTGGTGCGCATTCCCAAGTCCGGGCTGGTGAGCCTCTACCCCCTGCAGGGGGATCCAGATGGGGTTCTGGTGGTGAACCTGCATGCGGTCAACTTCGAGCTCGGCATGGCCACCTTCCGGGAGCAGCTCAACGATCTGACCGCCCTGGTGCACCGTCATCAGGGTCCCGTGATCCTGGCCGGTGATTTCAATACCTGGAGCGAGAAGCGCGAGTACTGGCTCGGCAAGCTGGTGGAGGAGCTGGGACTGCAGGAGGCGATCCCGGCACCGGATCTGCGCCGTCGGGCCTTCGGTCGTCCTCTGGATCATCTCTACTATCGGAGTCTGGATCTGGTCGAGGTGACGAGCCCGGCCACGCAGGCCTCGGATCACAACCCCATCATGGCCCGTTTCGCCGCCCAGACCCTGACCCCTTGAGCAGCGACAAGCCTGGGCTCACCGGCTACACTGGCGCTGTTCCACGGGCCGTCATCGGATACAAAAAAACCACCCGGCAAGGATGGTTTTTTTGTATCCGGCATCGGCCTTAGCTGTTGTTGTTCACGAACAGGGTCAGCTCCTGGCCTGGCTTGAGGTAGCCGCTCTTGTCGAGCTGGTTCCAGCGCATCACATCCACCACGGCGACCTGGAACCGGGCGGCGATGGAGGAGAGGGAGTCGCCCCGACGCACCTGATAGACCATGGACTTGTCGCGGCTGGCGGCGCTCTTGGGCCAGATCACCAGCTGCATGCCGGGCTTGAGGGCCGACTTGGCATTGAGGCCGTTCCACTTTGCCAGCTCGCCATGGGTCACCCCATGGGCGCGGCTGATGTTCCAGAGGGTATCCCCCGAACGCACCTTGTAGTGGCGCTTGTTGCCAGTGGTGGCGGCGATCCGGGTCGGCTTGCTCTGGGGCTGGCGCGCAGCCGGGGCGGCAGCCACCGGGTTGCCATCGTTCGGGATCGCCAGGGTCTGACCACGGCGCAGGGTGTTGCCGCGCAGGTTGTTGGCCACCTTGAGCTGGTTGACGCTCACCCCGTTCTGCATGGCGATCCGTGACAGGGTGTCGCCAGAGACGACCCGATAGGAGCGAGTCGGGATGCGTTCACGCTTGGGCAGGTCTGCCAGGGCCAGCTCCAGGCTGTCGGCGTACTCCACCGGCACCAGCAGGCGGTAAGGCCCCCTGGGGGAGGTGGTCCAGCGACTCAGGGCCGGATTGACCTCCTTGAGATCGGCCGGGCGCAGACCGGCGAGCTGAGCGGCCACGTGCAGGTCTATCTGCCCCTCGGTGTTGACGACCCGCAGCTTGGGTTCGTTGGCCAGGGTGGGCAGGGTCACGTTGTACTTCTCGGGGTTGCTCAGCACATCGGCCATGGCGAGTACCTTGGGCACGTACATGCGGGTCTCGCGGGGCAGATCCAGCGACCAGTAATCGGTGGGACGTCCCCGCTTCTGGTTGCGGACGATGGCATTGCGCACCCGTCCCTCGCCTGCGTTGTAGGCGGCGATGGTCTGCAACCAGTCACCGTCGAAGAAACGGTTCAGGTATTCGAAGTAGTCGAGGGCGGCATGGGTGGAGGCGAGCACGTCGCGGCGCCCGTCATACCAGCTGTCATGACGCAGGCCGAAGTTACGACCCGTCTGGGGCACGAACTGCCACAGGCCGACCGCGTTGCTGCGCGAGCGGGCATGGGGATCGAACATGCTCTCTATCATGGGGATGGTCACCAGCTCCATTGGCAGCCCGCGCCGTTCGATCTCCTCGACGATAAGGTAGAGGTAGGGTTCAGCACGACTGGCAATGGTGGCCAGATGATTGTCACTGCGTAAAATCGTCGCCCGCTGTTGGCGGATGCGCTGGTTGTCGGGGAAATCCAGTTGCATGTCATCGCTGATACGCACCCAGAGGTTGCCCGTATCAGTGCTCTCGTCCAGCTGATCATCATTGAACAGGAAACGGGAGGCATGCTTTTTATGCAGTTTTTTGCTGACTTGTGGGGACTTGATCGGCTCACTTGCCGTTAGCGCCCGGTCATCCTGATGGTTCAGGTTTTGGCATCCACTGAGGATCAGCGTCGCCAATAAGGCCGTTCGTAACTTCATCTCACGCAGGTCATCTTGGTAGAAAATCAGCACGCATCATATGCGGCAAACTCAGACCGATCAAGTTTTGTTCAAAAAGTGTCCTTCCAGCGTCTGAGCACGGCGAAGGTATCTACTGGATTTTCCAAGCATTTCATCCCGTGTTTCTCAGCAGAAAATTTCACGCTTGGCTCATCGCAGCGCAGAAAAACGTTGAATGCCCGCTCGTCACCGAGCCGGGTTGGCAGACTCGGAAGGCCCTGCTGGCGCAGCTTGCTGACCTGGCCGACCCGTGCGTGCAGCGCCGGGTTGTCGGGTTCCACCGCCAGGCAAAAACGCAGATTGGCCAGGGTATATTCATGGGCGCAATAGACTTGAGTGTCATCTGGCAATGCCGCCAGACGCATCAGGGAATCGTGCATCTGGGCCGGGGTCCCTTCGAACATGCGGCCACAGCCAGCGGAGAAGAGGGTGTCGCCACAAAACAGCATGCCGTCGCCATGGTAGGCGATATGGCCCAGGGTATGGCCGGGTACGTGCATGACGGTGAGGGTGAGCCCGTGCCAGCCTATCTTGTCCCCCTCATCGAGCCACTGGCCGTGCTGATCGGGCAGGGGGCTCAGCTTGGGACCATAGAGCCGCGCCTTGGGGTAGCGTTTGAGCAGGGCATCGACCCCGCCGACATGGTCGTGATGGTGGTGGGTGAGCAGGATGGCATCGAGTTCGAGTCCCAGCTCGTCGAGGCGGGTCTGCACGGGGGCGGCGTCGCCCGGGTCGACCACCAGGCAATGGTTTTCGTGTCGGATCAACCAGATATAGTTGTCATTGAAAGCGGGTATCGTGATCACTGGATACATGGCACAGGCCTCTTTATGTTCTCTTAATGAAGGGGATCTTATATAACTGGAGGGCGTGTCACCCATGTTCCCGAGGTTGAGTCCTATTATGCAGCTGGCCCGTACCGAACAACAGCTCGCGATCCCGACCAGCTGGGCCGAGATCCCGCTGGGGGACTGGGTCGCCGCCGAAATACAGGAGCGGCTCGACAGCTGGTGTCCCCAGCTGTTCGGTTATCACCTGCTCAAGATCGGCAGCCTGAGCGCCGAGCTCTCCTGCGGCCACTCCCGCATCCGTCATCAGATTGGCCTGGCTCGGGCGGGACGGTTGCTCGACTGCATCGGAGATCCCCTGGCGCTGCCTGTCAGAGAGAACTGCATCGATGCCTGCCTGCTGGCCCATGTACTCGACTTCAGCCCGGACCCTCATCAGGTGCTGCGGGAGGCCGAGCGGGTGTTGACCGACGATGGCTGGCTGATCCTGAGCGGTTACAATCCCCTGAGCCTGGCAGGGCTGGGTCATCTGCTGCCCTGGTACCGGCGCAGATTGCCCTGGTCGGCGCGCATGTTCAGCCCGGCCAGGGTCATCGACTGGCTGCAACTGCTGGGTTTTGAGGTGATGCATGACGACAGGTTTGGTTATGCCATGATGGGGCCGCGCAGCCGCATCGGCTGGTGGCGGGAGAGCCTGGGCCGGGATTACCTGCGCCCGTTTGCCTCCGTCTATGTGATCGCCGCCCGCAAGCGGCGCTTCCCCTTGATCCCGGTGCGTCAATCCTGGTCCTTGACCAAGCAGGTGACGGCCTCCGGCATGGCCCGTCAGGGCTGGTAGCCTGTGTCTTCGGCCAGTTGCTTGCCGCTGGCGGCATCCCGGGCCAGCTCGTCGCAGCGTTCGTTCTCAGGGTGACCCGAGTGTCCCTTGACCCAGAGCCACTCTATCTGATGGCGAGCCACCTCGGCATCGAGCTGTTTCCACAGATCCACATTCTTGACCGGCTGACGACTGGCGGTCATCCAGCCCTTCTTCTTCCAGCCGATGATCCACTGGGTGATGCCCTGGCGCACATACTGGCTGTCGGTGGTCAGTCGCACCTGACAAGGCTCGCTCAGGGTGCGCAGCCCGACGATGGCGGCCATCAGCTCCATGCGGTTGTTGGTGGTGAGGCGATAACCGCCCGCCAGCTCCTTGCGGTGCTTGCCATAGACCATGACGGCACCATAGCCGCCCGGGCCCGGATTACCGAGGCAGGAACCATCCGTATATAAATCAATCTGTTTCAACATGAGCAATCAATCTGTTTTAACATGAGGCTTGGGGTAAACTAGCGAGCAAAACCGAAGTTTGACATAGATTGGAACATGAACACAGCCCAAGCCAACCGCCAGATCATTCTGGATACCGAAACCACCGGCATGAACTTTGGCGGCGGCCCGCACTATCTGGGTCACCGCATCATAGAGATCGGCTGCGTGGAGGTGATCAACCGCCGTCTGACCGGCAATCACTATCATGTCTACCTCAAGCCGGATCGGCTGGTGGACCCCGAAGCCATCCGGGTACACGGCATCACGGACGCCTTCCTGGCGGACAAGCCCATGTTCAGCCAGGTGGCGAACGAGTTCATCGACTTCATCCGCGGCGCCGAACTGGTGGCCCACAATGCCCCCTTCGACGTGGGCTTCATGGATTACGAGTTCAGCAAGCTGGGTCTCTCCCTCAAGACCGCGGACATCTGCACCATCACGGATACCCTGGCGCTGGCGCGGGATCTCTTTCCCGGCAAGCGCAACAACCTCGATACCCTGTGCGATCGCTACGGCATAGACAACTCTCACCGGACCCTGCACGGCGCCTTGCTCGATGCGGAGATACTGGCGGACGTCTACCTGCTGATGACGGGTGGCCAGACCAAGCTCAACCTGGCGGCCGAGAGCGGGGATGACAACAACAAGGACACCGGCATCCGCCGGCTCGACAGCAACCGGCCCCCCCTCAAGGTGATCCGGGCCAGTGCCGAGACCCAGGAGTGCCATGAAGGCCGGCTGGATCTGGTGCAGAAGAAGGGAGGCAGCTGCCTGTGGCGTCAGTGAGAAACGGAGCCGGGGTCGGCGTTGTGCTCTGGCTGCTGGCGGGCGCCATGCAGGTCAGTGTCCAGGCCAGCGAGGTGTTTGGCCCCTCCGATGTGCCCTTGCTCGATAATCGCTTTCGCATCGATTACGGGGTGAAGGAGATCTCCTTCATCATCAAGCGCCAGCCCGGCACCCCGTCGGTGATCCTGGTGCGCCCCGATGGCAGCAAGCTCTATGCCGGTCGGGTACAGGCGCCCGAGGTGGGCTGGCTCTCCCTCGACGACCAGGACGTGATCACCATACGCCACCCCATGGCGGGGCCCTGGCAGGCCATAGGCGCGGTGGATCCCGCCAACCGGGTGCGACTGCTCAGCGACGTGCAGCTGGAGATGCAGCCCCTGCCGCAGCGGCTCTATCAGGGGGAGTACCTCAAGCTCGGGGCGCGGCTGCGCATCGATGGTGCCGTGCCTGACCGCGCTTACTACCTGACCGACCTTGGCATGACGGTGCGCCTGCAGGCGTTCAACGATCCGCAGCAACAGGGGGAGCCGGTATTCGAGACCGAGCTCGGTCGTTACCTCGACGATGGCAAGGGGCTCGACGAGGTGCCGGCCGATGGCATGCTCACCGCCGAGGCGAGGCTGGATGCCCCCGCGGGCAAGTACCGGGCCCTCATCAGCACGGGCAATCAGGTGTTCGTGCGGGCGCGGGGCCAGGAAGTGCTGCTCTATCCGCTGCCGGTGGTGTACCGGGTGCAGAGCCAGGGGGAGCGGCAGGGCCCGAGCCTGGTGCTGCAGATAGACGAGGATGAGCTGGATCCGGCCAGCGTCGCCATCAGGGGGGAGGTGACCAGCAACACGGGGGCCCACACCCCCTTCACGGGTCAGGGAGGCGAAGGGGAGTTGAAGGTGGATCTCTCCCGGCTGACTCTGGTGGGCAAATACAGGATCAATGCCGAGCTGTTTGCCACCAGCCGCAGCGGCCGCGAGCTGCGCATCGCCCTGCCGGAGAAGTCGTTTGACATCTATCCGGCCCTGGCCCCCGAGCCCGTGGCCCCTGCGGTGAGCGAGGCGGTGGCCGCCCCGGCATTTGAAGAGGATCCGGGCACCCCCCTGTGGGTCTGGCTGAGCGCAGGCCTCGGGACCCTGGCCCTGGTGCTGGCCGGGGTGGGCTTCATGCTGTGGCAGAAGCGGCGGGCATTCAAACGGGCCATGGCGGCCCAGCAGGCGGCCGAGAGCAAGCCCGAGCCCGTGCTGGATCTCAATCTGCCCGAGCAGTAACACTAGCCCCCTGGCGCCACAGACGAAGCCCCCCGCCCCCCGGGCGGCGGGGTCGGTGTGAAGGGGCTGGGGCGCCGGGGGGAGGGGGGGGCGCGGGAGGGGTACCCG
>NZ_JBSTYM010000015.1:0-112661 GCF_054052445.1 Aeromonas crassostreae
AACGCCACGCTACCGGAGGGGGGGGTGAGCATCGACACCGAGCGGGGGACGCTGCAGATCACCGGGATCCAGGGTGGCGACATCAACTATACCTACACGCTCAGCGGGGCACAGACGCATGCGGAGGGTGAGGGTAATAACACGCTGACAGAGTCGATCACCATCACGGTGGCGGATCAGACTGGCGACTCGGCGTCGGGAGACTTGGTGATCACCATAGTGGACGACGTACCGACGATTGATGTCACCGAGGTCACATCTTCTGTTGCGAACCGCGTGGAGGGTGAGGATAGAGTCGTCGCGAGCGGTACGCTGACGGTTAACCACGGCGCGGATGGGGTAGCCCAAAAGGGAGGTATGACCATCAGCTACGATGGAGAAGAATATGAGGTGATATTTACCAATTCCTCATGCTCACTCTCTGTTGCAAATGGTGAGTTGACATTGACAGACCTCGGTGGTGGTGAGTTCGGGTATATTTTCGAAGCCAATGCGAGTGCCGATGTCGGGAGGTATACATTTGGTGTCACTATCCGGGATGGTGACGGTGATGAAGAGTTGAAGGAGATTTCTTTCAATATTATCAACATCGGCCCGGTTGCAGGTGAAGATAAGTATGAATTAAATAAAGATGATTTCATTCCTAAAGAGGTGGTGATCGCCGGTAGTGGTAGCGATATTTGGGTGAAAGGCTCGGTTATCGATGGCAGTCTCACTGGACCAAACAAAGGCAGTATGACCGTTGGTAACAATGATGCGGGCGGTAAAAATATCAATGTAGACTCTGATCTTATTGATATGACAAATGAAGATTTTTTCTCAATGTTTTTCTCTTCAAATGGAGAAGGTGTTTGTTTCGATGAGTTAGAGTCCGCCGGGGTGTTGCATGTTATTACAGGGAGTGATAACGATATCCTCTCTGCGTTGCGCGAGATTGACATCGATGACCCAAGAATTATTGTGCTTCGCCCAGATGATGGAACATTGAATCTGTCAGGGAAGGTTGATCTTTCTGCTAATGGCATGCCCATTATTGTTGACGGTCACGTATCGTCATCTGCGAATAATTTAACCATCAATGGTTTTTTGTATGTGAAAGGTAATTATAGCGGGAAAGGTAATGTCACTGTCGATGGTTGTCTGGTCATTGAGGGGGATGTTAATTTAGGCTCGTCAATTCATGTCAATGGCTCTGGTGATGGTAGCATCAGTGTCATTGAGGGGGATGTGGAGCCCATCAAGATTGAATTTGATGAACTTCTGAATAATGACCACGACCCTGATGGCGTATTACCTATTGGGGAAGAGTTATACCAGTCCATCTTTGACTCTATATCAACAAATACTCCCGGCTTTATAAAAAAAGAGCTCAGGGATACGAGCGGTAATCTGATCGGCGTGCAGTTTATGCCTGTCAAAGATGATAATGGTAATTATGGCGATGGGTTCGAGTTTACATACACCATCGTTGACGCTGATGGAGAGACGTCGACGGCTAATGTGACCGTCACCCTGAAAGAGGCGGCTATTCAGGCCGAAGAGGAGGGTGAGTGCGGTAGTGTGATGGGCACCTCCCGCTTCGCCGCGCCAGAGCCAGAACCAGCGGGGGCCTTTAGCCATCTGCAAGCGCTGATCGCTGGCCGGCTAGGCGTGGGGGTGGAGGCGCTGACCCTGACCATGATGCTGAGTTACATCCAGCAGCACGGGGATGAGCTGGGCTTTAAGGCACCCGAGGCGCTGGCAGCAGAAGGATGGTTGACGCAGGATGCGGCGCCAGGGGAGCCCCTGCCGGTCGATGCCGATGTGACGGATGGGGCTGTGAACGCCGGCGCCGAGACGGCGGCCCTCCTCGGCCAGTTGCAGAGCCTCACCGGCGCCGCCAGCACCGATCCCGGACTGCTGTTGCAGGCTATCCAGGGCATGGATGGCGGCACGCTGAGTGAATGGGCTCGCGAACTGGCGCTGATGCCCGTCCCGGAGACGACCCACCCGCGGCAGCCAGGGGGGCAAGGTGATATACCCCTCACCGTCGGGGCCGATGACATCCTGATCGGCGGAGATGGCGATGACCTTCTCATCGGCGGCGCCGGTGATGACACGCTGGTTGGCGGCGCCGGCAACGACATCCTGATCGGAGGCAGTGGTGCCGATACCTTCGTCTGGCAGGCCGGCGATGAAGGCTCGGGGGGGCGCCCTGCCCAGGATAGGGTACTCGACTTCAGTCGCCACGAAGGGGACAGTCTCGACCTGCGCGACCTGTTGCAAGGGGAGACGGGGACGACCCTGGATCAGTACCTCTCCCTGGTGGAACGCGATGGCAGCACCGTCATCGAGGTGAAGACGACGGGCAGCGGGCCCGTGACCCAGGAGATAGTGCTGGAAGGGCTCAGCTTCGACGATCTGGGGGGCGGCAGCGCCAGCGAGCTGCTCAATAACATGTTGATGGACGGCCTCATCAAGGTCGACGGCATGATCTAACCCAGGTGCGACGACCAGGGGTCATGGATCGCCCCTCCCAGGGGCAATAATCCGAAGCCGGTGGATCCGGTTTCGGATTTTTTTATCCTGCCGCCCAGACATTCGACGGGGAACAAGATGCCCGGCACAGGACCTCATGCACGCGCCATGGGGCGCCGCCGACCACAACCAGGCCATCCACTGGCCACACATGCCGATGGCAGGACTCATTTCTTGCCCAATCCATGCATTCGATGAATGAAGCCAGGATGACAGCCGCCCCAGACCCGGCAGGGTCATGGGGAAGAGTGCATCCATGGTCACAGACCCCTCCTCACACATCCCCTTCAGAAATGGCGCGAGCCGCCGCTAACAGGAGGAGACCCAGTCCCGGGGCGAGTCGAGAGGGGCCCATGGCCAGAGTGTCACTACCGTTGTGTTTGCTGAGTCTGTGCTGCCTGAGCGGCGGGGCGACCCGTGCCAGCGAGCTCGCCCCGCCTCCGCCCGCCGACTACTGGCAGAACGCGGACTGGCAGGGGCTGCCGGACAGCACCCAGATAGAGCAGCAGACGGTGCTCTATGCCAGGCACGACGGTGACAGCTACCTGGGCCTGGCCATCTTGCTGCCGGACTGGCAGCGCAGCGGCCAGCTGTGGCAACTGACCCGGGATCTGGGACGCCTGGGCTTCGACACCCTGCTGCTGCTCCCCTCCCCTCGGCAGAGCGAGCTGGATCCTGCCGCCGAGAAGCGGCAACCCGCCATGGAGCGCTTTCGCGACCAGTTCGCCGAGCGCATCACCAAGTTGGGGGATGCCAAGTGGAAGGAGGGGGGCTTCAGGCTGCTGCTGGCCCAGGGCACCAGCGCCGCCTGGGCCGCCAACCTCATCGCCAGCGACAAGCTGCCGGCCCCGGACGCCCTGGTGCTGCTGGACGGCTTCTTCCCCCTGCCCCAGAGCAACCAGGCCCTGGCCAAGCAGGTGGCTCAGACCAGGGTGCCGACCCTGGATCTCTATCAAGACGAGCAGGGGCGCTGGCCGCAACTGGCCGCCGAGGCCCGCCAGAGCGAGAGCCGGCGCAGCCACAAGCTCAACTACCGTCCCTACGCCCTGATGACCCTGGACGAGACCCCCACCCGCATTCAGGGCTGGCTCGCCCACCTCGGTTGGCTCTGATCCCGCCACTATTGCCTCTCCCACGATTGGCGGCATTGGGGCTGGCTACTGGGCGCCACTCTTTGGCATCATGGCCCCATCATTGGCAGGAGGCTTCATGCAGCAAATCGTGTTTCTCGACAGCGACACCCTGGATGCGAACGTGCATCTGCACCGTCCCGATTTTCCCCACCACTGGCAGAGCTACCCGAGCACGGCCCCCGAACAGGTGGTGGCGCGGCTCAGGGAGGCCAGCATCGCCATCATCAACAAGGTGCGCATCGGCAAAGCCGAGCTGGATCAACTGCCCGAGTTGCGGCTGATCGCCCTGGCCGCCACCGGCAGCGACAACCTGGATCTGGAGGCGTGCCGCGCCGCCAATGTCGCCGTGTGCAACATCCGCAACTACTCGGGCCCCTCGGTGCCCGAACACGCCATGGCGCTGATGCTGGCCCTGTCGCGCAACCTGTTCGCCTGGCGCCAGTCCCTGCTGGAGGGACGCTGGCAGCAGAGCGGCCAGTTCTGCTTCTTCGATCACCCCATCATGGACTTGCAGGGCAAGCGCCTCGGCATCATAGGCAAGGGCACCCTGGGCCAGGCGCTGGGCGAGCGGGCCAGGGGGATCGGCATGGAGGTGCGCTACGCCCAGAGCCAGGTGGGTGGCGCCGCCGAGGATGACCGCCTGCCCCTGGACGCCCTGCTGCAGAGCTCCGATGTGGTGAGCCTGCACTGTCCGCTCACCCCCTACACCCGCCACCTCATAGGCCCGCGGGAGCTGGCCCTGATGAAACCCGGGGCCCTGCTGATCAACGTGGGTCGCGGCGGCCTGGTGGACGAGCAGGCCTTGCTGGAAGCCTTGGCCAACGGTCGCCTCGGCGGCGCCGGGTTTGACGTGGCAAGCATAGAGCCGCCGCCCCCGGATCACCCCCTGATGCAGGCCCTGCAATACCCCAACTTCATCCTGACTCCCCACGTGGCCTGGGCCAGCGAAGAGTCGATGCAGCGCCTCGCCGATCAGCTGATCGACAACATCAACGCCTTCGCCGCCGGCAGGCGCCAGCACCGCCTGGTCTGACACGGAGTATTCCCTCACGGAGCAGCTGGCAGACAATATCAAGCCCCGCTCGTCCAGGCGGCACCAGCACCGCCTGGTCTGACACGGGCAGCCCCTCACGGAGCAGCTGGCAGACAATATCAAGCCCCGCTCGGCCGGGCCGCTTGGTCTGAACGAGGGGCACGAAAAAGGGGCCCCTGGCCCCTTGCTGCATTTCCCGGCTGACGTCAGTCGTCATGCCATCTGTGTTTGCGGTGCTTCTTGTAATATTTCTTCTTGTGCTTGGGGTGATGGTGATAATGGCGATCACCATGATAGTTGCGCCCATCATAACGTCGCCCGCCCCGATCGCCGCCACGGGCCTCGTGTCCGTCACCGGTGCGAGCCCCTATGGCGGAGCCGCCAGCGCCGCCGATACCGGCGCCGATCAGCTGACCCGTGTCGCCAGCCACACTCTTGCCGATGGCGGCCCCTCCCAGGGCACCCACGGCACCACCGATGGCCGCCTCGTTCTTGTTGCCCCGATTGGCGGTCGCCGCGCCACCGGCGGCTCCCCCCACGGCTGCGCCGACCAGGGCGCCCGTATCACCGCCGAGCTGTTTGCCCAGCATGGTGCCTGCCACGCCCCCCAAGCCGCCACCGAGCACGGTATTGAGTGTCTCCGAGGCCTGAACCGCACCGCTCATCAGCAGCAGGGAGCCCAACAGGGCCAGAGCGCTCATGCCATGTCTTCTCATCTTCATGGGGTACTCCTGTCAAACCTGATTAATTTCCCCTGCACTATACGAATGGCCATTCTGGGCGCTAGTTGTCGCAACAAGCCGACACTTACTCCAAAAGAATCCCGTGGCGGAGTCAGGCATGAAACAAAAAAAGCTAACAGCATGAAAAACAAGATAAAAAAACACCATTTCCCATAGTGAACACAGGATTTCCCCCCGGGCAAGCCTGTCGTAGCCAGCCCGGGAAGGGTGTCCCTCAGACAGATACTGTCATCACAGGGGGGTCGGACGCACGCCCTCCCCCCGGGGCTGGAAGAGATGCCAGCGATCCCGCCCCAGCCGCTTGCTCTGATAGAGGCACTCATCGGCCCGCTCGAACAGCAGGGGGGCATCATCCGGGTAGTGGGCGCCCCCCGCGCTCAGGGTGATGGACGCCTTGAATTCACGCCACTGCTGCTGACGCACCCGAGCCAGCAAACCATGCAATCGCTCCTCCAGCTCGGGGCGATCCCAGGGGAGCAGGGCGGCAAACTCGTCCCCCCCGATGCGATAGACGACCTCCTCCCCCAACTCGGCCACCATCAGCCCCGCCACCCGGCTGAGCACCGCATCCCCCGTGCTGTGGCCCCAGCTGTCATTGATGCGCTTGAAATTATCCACGTCGAACAGCACCAGCCAATGGGGGGTCAGACTCTCTTCCAGCGCCTCCCTGCGCTGGCTGAAGGCGCGCCGGTTCATGATGCCGGTGAGGGGGTCGTGCAGCAGGGCATCCTGCCCCTGCAAGAAACTGGCGCGGACCTGGTCAATTTCGCTGAGGCTATTGCGCACAAACCAGGTCTTCAGCTGGCGAGAGGCCTTGGGGAGGCTGGGATCCTGCACTATGCCGGTCAGGGAGCCGGCCACCAGCGCCTGCTCCTGGCGAAACACCCGCACCAGAAACTTGATGCTGAAAAACCAGATGGCAAAGAGGGAGAGCAGGGGCACCACCACCATCAGCAGGGCCTCAAGCAGGCTGTCACGAAACAGCTCGGGGGGGAGATATATATTGAGATCCCAGTCGATGTCCGCCAGCTCGCGCCGCAAGTGGCTGCCGTGCCAGATCACGTCCCATCCCCGCCGATGAGTCTCGACCGTGACCCTGTCCCCGTCATAGAGCGCCATGTTGCAGCCCACCACCAGTCGATTGCTGCCCCGCTGGCTGATGTAGATGGCGGCCTGGTTGTCCGCCATGGCCCGTTGCAGCGCCTGCTGCAGGGTATGGAACGACATGTCCACCATCAGCAGGCCAAGCAGTTCGCCTTCATCATCCATGACCCGCTTGCTCAGGGTCAGGATCTGCCTGCTGGAGTGGTACTCCTCGTAGGGGCCGAGCCAGACCGGTGACTCCCCCGCCATCGACAGGGCCGGATACCAGGGGCGCAGGGTGGGATCATATTCGGCCGTCTGCACCCAGAGGGGGTAACTGCTGAGCCGATCGAAGCGGGCGTTGTAGAAATAGATGTAGTGGCTGTCGCGCTTGATCTGATGAGCGATGGCCCAGATGGGATTGTCGGCCGGTTCGCCACGGGCGATGGCGGCCTTGTCCAGGGAGGCCTCCAGCACCGCCAGCTGACGCAGGTTGGCCAGCACCTGCTCGTGGATGAGCGCCGCCTCAATGGAGGAGACCATGTGACCATAACCGGCGATCGTCTTGTCGATGCTGCGCAGGTAACTGGCCGCGGCCAGGGCCAGGGTGGCGATGAGCACCAGGATCCCCAGCAGGCAGGTACAGGAAGTCAACACATAGTAACGCCGATTAAACACCCACTTGAACATCACTCATCCATTTAATCCGCTGATGAAAGCGAATTTTATAGCGAAAGCATCCGCTTGATCCTTGACTGAAATCAGTGGAACCCACCGCAATTGACAGAAAACACAAAAAGGCAAAACCGTGACCTCGGCCGTTGACGGCGAGCCGAGCGCGGGTGTTATAGTCAATGGCTCGATGGACAGGAGCCAAACGGCCTTTTCCATGCCGCAAATACGTAGTCATGTCACACAAAGGAGAGGTTATGAGTCATTCATTTATCGAACAGATGAAGATACGCCGCACCATCTATGCACTCGGTGACAAGGTGTCTCACACCCCGGAGCAGCTGACGACCCTGATCCAGGAGGCCATCAAGCACAGCCCCTCCTCCTTCAACTCCCAGAGCTCCCGCGCCGTCATCCTGTTCGGTGAGCAGCATCATGCCCTGTGGGATCTCACCAAGGAGACCCTGCGCAAGATAGTACCGGCCGAGGCCTTCCCCCAGACCGAAAGCAAGATCAACGGCAGCTTCCGCGCCGGGTTTGGCACCGTGCTCTTCTTCGAAGACACGGCGGTGATCAAGGATCTGCAGCAGAAGTTTGCCCTCTACGCCGACAACTTCCCCATCTGGTCGGAACATGGCACCGGCATCGCCCAGTTTGCGGTCTGGACTGCCCTGGCCCAGGAGGGGATTGGCGCCTCCCTGCAACACTACAACCCCCTCATCGATGACGAGGTTCGCCAGCGCTGGGAACTGCCAGCCAGCTGGCTGCTGCGCGCCCAGATGCCCTTTGGCAGCATAGAGCAGCCCGCCGGCGACAAGACCTTCATGGATGACGCCGAACGCTTCCGGGTCTTCAAGTAACCCAGGCTCCGCCCGTCCCAGGCCCCCGCTCGTCGGGGGCTTTTTGTTGCCCGCTCCCCGCCAAGCCGGCTCAGATCAGCAGGGTCAGCTGCAGCCCTCCCCCTCATCGAGCCGCACCGTCACCTGGCGCCAATCCTGGATCGCCGCCGGCCCCGACGTCACCCTCTCCCCCCCTCTCCCCCCTCTCCCCCCTCTCGGCCCCCTGGTCCGAGTGGGAAATCAGTCTGGTGTGGAATCCAGCCGTTACCGATCCCATCCGGGATCATTGTCTGCAGATGTTCATCGACACGGCGCAAGTCATCGACGGGCGATCGGGAGGCGATGCCATCCCGGTCTGAACCCTGAAGAACGCCACGACGGCTTGCCCTCCGGAGGGGACCGGCATTAAGGTGAAGCCAGCGAACCCTGGCTCCTGCGGCCGTCTGAAGGAAGATCATCATGTTGAAACCCCTACTCCCCCTGCTCTGCGCCTTGCTGCTGGGAGCCTGTACGAGCCACGAGGCGCCGGCTCGGGTCGGCCTGGCCAACCCGGCCTCCGTCCACTGCGTCGAGCTGGGGGGCCGAGTCATGCTGGAGCAAGAGCCGGGCGGCACGGTCGGCTACTGCCACCTGCCGGATGGTACTGTGACGGAGGAGTGGGAGCTCTATCGCGCCCGCTGACGATGGGCTGGCCCGGGTAAGAGGCGGCCCCCTCGGGGAGAGGCCTGGCCCCCTGGCTTGCCAGGGGCGGACAAGGCGGGCGGTTACACCAGCCCCAGGGCATAGCGCAGGGCCATCTCCTTGAGCGGGCCCGCCCTGTCCGCCAGATTGAGGGCCAGGTTGCGGGCCAGCTTGAGCGGCCCTATCTCGTTGCTGAACACCCCGTAGAAGAGATCCATCCCCGACTGCATCAGCAGGTTGTCCGGGCGACGGCGCCGTTCATAGCGCTCGGCCAGGGCGATGTCGTGCCAGTCGGCACCGGCCTTCGCCAGCAGCTCCACCCAGCAGGCCACGTCCTTGAAGCCCAGATTGACGCCCTGCCCCGCCAGCGGATTGATGGTGTGGGCGGCGTCCCCCAGCAGCACCACCCGGTCGGCGTGGTAGGCGTTGGCGTGGCGGCGCACCAGGGGAAAGCTCCCCTTGGCCGTGACGGTGAAGCCGCCGAGCCGGGCCGGGAAGTGACGACGCACCTCGGCGGCCAGCGCCGCGTTGTCCATGGCGGCCAGGGCCCGGATCCGGGCCGGGCTGTCATACCAGACCAGGGAGCCGTGCCGCCCGGACAGGGGCAGGAAGGCGCGCGGGCCGCTCGGGGTGAACTGCTGCCAGGTGATGTCTTCCTGGGCAAACTCGGTGTCGATATTGATCAGCAGGCAGTGCTGGCGATACTCGAAACGGGACACGCCGATCCCCGCCAGCCGGCGAATTTGCGACTCGGCGCCGTCACAGGCCAGCAACCAGCGCCCCCGCAGCGCGCTGCCATCCGCCAGGGTCAGGGTCACCCCGTCGCCGTCCTGCGCGAGGCCGCTCACCGCCGCCGGGCTGTGGAGCCGGATCTGGGCAAGCGCCTCGATACGGCGCAGCAAGGCGAGCTGGATCAGGCGGTTCTCTATGATGTATCCCAACTGGGGCAAGCCCAGGGCGGCGGCATCGAAGCTGGTCGAGCAGCCATCCAGCTCCCAGGTTTCCAGCCGGCGATAGGGGCACAATCGCATCTGCCTGAGCGGCTCCCAGGCGCAGGCGCGGTCCAGCAGGGCGACCGAGGCCTGACTGATGGCGGAGACCCGCAGATCCCGTGGCTGCTCCGGGGAGAAGGGGGCGGGCAAGCGGCTCTCGACGAGGCGCACCGAACGGCCCTGGCCTGCCAGCAGGCAGGCGGTGGTGGCGCCCACCATGCCGGCGCCGACGATGATCACATCGCACTCTTGGGGGGCGGCGGTTTGGGCATCTTGCATTGCGGACATGGCTGCTTCCTGAAAACGGGCGCCGCGAGGCGCAAGGCCCGCCGGGGGCGGACGGGTGACACAAGGTGGCGCGGACGGCCCGGCACCTGCGGGCCATGATACCCCAAGATGCCCTGGCAAGCAGTGACCCGGCTCGCCAAGATCCCGGCCGGGTGGGCGCGCGGGGCCAGGTGCCAGCTGGATATTAGCTAGGCAGTATCCAGATTGCGGGGTAAAATGCCCGGTCCTTTGACCATGTCGCTTTCAAAAACAGTCAAGAGTAGCAATGAGCAAGAAACTTCATATTAAAACCTGGGGCTGCCAGATGAACGAGTACGACTCGTCCAAGATGGCCGACCTCCTGGATGCCAGCAACGGCTATCAACTCACCGACGAGCCGGAAGAAGCAGACGTCTTGCTGCTTAACACCTGTTCCATTCGCGAGAAGGCCCAGGAGAAGGTGTTCCACCAGCTCGGTCGCTGGAAGAAGCTCAAGGCTGACAAACCCGGTCTGGTCATCGGGGTGGGGGGCTGCGTCGCCTCCCAGGAGGGGGAGAGCATTCGCAGCCGCGCCCCCTATGTGGACATCGTCTTCGGTCCCCAGACCCTGCATCGCCTGCCCGCCATGATCAAGCAGGTGCAGGAGGGACGCGGTGCCCAGGTGGACGTCGCCTTCCCCGAGATAGAGAAGTTCGACAGCCTGCCGGAACCCCGCGCCGAAGGGGCCACCGCCTTCGTCTCCATCATGGAAGGCTGCTCCAAATATTGCTCCTTCTGCGTGGTGCCCTACACCCGTGGCGAGGAGGTGAGCCGCCCCCTGGACGACGTGCTCTACGAGATCGCCCAGCTCGCCGAACAGGGGGTGCGCGAGGTCAACCTGCTCGGCCAGAACGTCAACGCCTACCGGGGCCCGACCCATGACGACGGCATCTGCTCCTTCGCGGATCTGCTGCGCCTGGTGGCCGCCATCGATGGCATCGACCGCATTCGCTACACCACCAGCCACCCCATCGAGTTCACCGATGACATCATCGAGGTCTACAAGGACACCCCAGAGGTGGTCAGCTTCCTGCATCTGCCGGTGCAGAGCGGATCGGATCGCATCCTGACCATGATGAAGCGTCCCCACACGGCGCTGGAGTACAAGTCCAAGATCCGCCGCCTGCGCGCCGCCCGTCCCGACATCACCATCAGTTCCGACTTCATCGTCGGCTTCCCCAACGAGACGGACGAGGACTTCGAGGCCACCATGAAGCTCATCGAAGAGGTGAACTTCGACATGAGCTTCAGCTTCATCTACAGCCCGCGCCCCGGCACCCCGGCCGCCGACATGCCCGACGATGTCGACATGGAGGTGAAGAAGGCGCGCCTGGCCAGGTTGCAGCACGTCATCAACAACCAGGCGATGCAGATCAGCCGTGCCATGCTGGGCACCAGCCAGCGCATCCTGGTGGAGGGCCCCTCCAAGCAGGATCCCATGCAGCTGCGCGGTCGCACCGAGAACAACCGTGTGGTCAACTTCGTGGGGCCCCGCTCCCTCATCGGCGGCTTCGCCGACGTGGAGATCACCGAGGTGCTGCCCCACTCGTTGCGCGCCACCCTGCTGCGCGGTGAGGCCGAGATGGATTTGCGGGTTGCCGTCGCGCCCCGGGAGATCCTGGCCCGTCGCCCGGACAACGTGCCCGATGCCCTCGGCGTCGCCGGTTTTACCCCCCATTAAACGCCGGATCGGCGGCCCCCCGCCGATCTCGCTCATGAGACGAGGATCCCTTGACCCGACACATCTCGACCCTGAACCTGCATCTGGAGCCCGCGGACAACCTGCGGCTCGCCAGCCTGTGCGGCCCCTTCGACGACAACCTCAAGCAGCTCGAACGCCGGCTCGGCGTCGAGATCAGCTATCGCAACAACCACTTCCAGCTGCTGGGCAAACAGGCCCAGGTGGATGCGGCCGCCGCCATCCTCAAGCACCTCTATGTGGAGACCCAGGCCCTCAAGGGGGGCAAGGTGAGCGACATCCAGCCCGAGATGGTGCACCTGGCGGTGCAGGAGTCCCGGGTGCTGGAGCAGGATGACGAGGCCCCCGCCCAGGGGGTCGGCAAGGCGGTGACGGTCAAGACCAAGCGTGGTCTCATCAAGCCCCGCAGCCCGAACCAGGCGCAGTACATCAGCAACATAGTGCGCCATGACATCAGCTTCGGCATAGGCCCTGCCGGGACCGGCAAGACCTATCTGGCGGTCGCCGCCGCGGTCGATGCCCTGGAGCGCCAGGAGATACGCCGCATCCTGCTGACCCGCCCGGCGGTGGAAGCCGGTGAGAAGCTCGGCTTCCTGCCAGGGGATCTCTCCCAGAAGGTGGATCCTTACCTGCGCCCCCTCTACGACGCCCTGTTCGAGATGCTCGGCTTCGAGCGCGTGGAGAAGCTGATGGAGCGCAACATCATCGAGGTGGCACCGCTCGCCTACATGCGAGGCAGAACCTTGAATGACGCCTTTATCATCCTGGACGAGGCCCAGAACACCACCACCGAGCAGATGAAGATGTTCCTGACCCGCATCGGCTTCAACTCCAAGGCGGTGGTGACCGGTGACATCACTCAGGTGGATCTGCCGCGCAACATGCGCTCCGGCCTGCGCCACGCCATCGAGGTGCTGCAGGGGGTCGATGGCCTCTCCTTCAACTTCTTCGAATCCAGGGACGTGGTGCGCCACCCCGTGGTGGCCCGCATCGTCCAGGCCTACGAGGCGTTCGACGCCGAGCAGGCCGCCCAGTCGAACTCTGCCGCCGGCAAGGAGGGCGCGAAATGAGCGTGATCCTGGATCTGCAACTGGCCTGTGAGCCAGGGGACTATCTGCCGAGCGAAGCCCGGCTGCAAGCCTGGCTCGACGGCACCATTCTCGGCTTTCAGCAGGAAGCCGAGGTGACGGTACGCCTGGTGGACGAGGCGGAGAGCCGCGAGCTCAACCACGGCTATCGTGGCAAGGACAGCCCCACCAATGTGCTCTCCTTCCCGTTCGAGGCGCCGCCCGGCATGGAGCTGCCCCTGCTCGGCGATCTCGTCATCTGCCGCCAGGTGGTGGAGCGGGAGGCCATCGAGCAGAACAAGCCCCTCGAGGCCCACTGGGCCCACATGGTTGTGCATGGCAGTCTGCATCTGCTAGGTTATGACCATATCGAGGATGAGGAGGCCGAGGAGATGGAGGGGCTCGAGCGCGAGATCATGGCCGAGCTCGGCTTTGCGGATCCCTATCTCGACGATGACGCCTGATCCCTGACCGAGGCGTGTCACGGCATTGAAACAGGCCGCTGTCATCCTCATGTAGCAAACACACTATCCCCGTATGTTTAGATGAGTAACCAAGAGAAAAAATGACCGACGATCACCCTAGTACCGGCTCGCCGAAGAAAACCTGGCTCGACAAACTCAGCCAACTCTTCCAGGGCGAGCCAAAAGACCGCAACGATTTGGTGGATGTGATTGCCGACGCCGAGGAGCGCGATCTCATCGATCAGGACACCAAGGACATGATTGAGGGTGTGCTCGAGATCGCCGATCTGCGTGTACGCGACATCATGATCCCCCGCTCCCAGATGGTGACCATAGAGAAATCCCAGTCCGTGGATGAGCTCCTGCCGGTCATCATAGAGTCGGGTCACTCCCGTTTCCCGGTGATCAACGAAGACAAGGATCATGTGGAGGGCATACTGCTCGCCAAGGATCTGCTGCCGTTCGGTTTTGGTTCCCACCATGCCAGCGAGCCCCTCGCCCTCGAAAACATCCTGCGCCCCACCGTGATCGTGCCCGAGAGCAAACGGGTCGACCGCCTGCTCAAGGAGTTTCGCGAGGAGCGCTACCACATGGCCATAGTGGTGGACGAGTTTGGCGGCGTCTCGGGTCTGGTGACCATTGAAGACATACTGGAGCTCATCGTCGGCGAGATAGATGACGAGTTCGATGACGATGACAACGAGCCGGACGAGATCCGCCGCATCAGCAAGCGGGTCTTCTCGGTCAGCGCCCTGACCGAGATAGAGGACTTCAACGACTTCTTCGGCACCCAGTTCAGCGATGAAGAGGTGGATACCGTGGGTGGCCTGGTGATGCACGCCTTCAGCCACCTGCCGAAAAAGGGCGAGGAGATCGAGCTGGGCGGCTACCTGTTCAAGGTGATGCACGCGGACCGGCGCCGCCTGCAGCAGTTGCAGGTCAAGATCCCGGAGAACCATGTCGCGGCTCAGTCTGAGACCCAGTGATCCGCCATCGTCTCCCCCTCGACATCAGGCCCCGCAATGCGGGGCCTTGTCGTTGGATGGCTGGAGATAAGGCGGGGGTGGCGCCCCGGACTCGCCGTTGCCCGCCATTACGGGTTAAGATATCCACCAATCCCGTTACAGCCCAATTTGAGCCCCATCACCCGTGAAATCGAAACTCCTGACCAGCCTGTGCGCCCTGGCCTGTGGTGCCCTCGCCGTCCTGGCCTTCTCCCCCTTCGGCTACTGGCCCCTGGTGATCCCCTCCCTGCTCGGCCTCTACGCCCTGCTGGACAAGGCGAGTCCGCGCCAGGCCGCCTGGCGCGGCTTCGGCTATGCCATGGGCCTCTTCCTGCCGGGTCAGTGGTGGATCCACGTCAGCATGACGGAGTTTGGTGGCATACCGCTGCCGGCCGCCTTCCTGCTGCTGGCTGTGCTGGCGGCCTACCTCTCCCTCTACCCGACCCTGGCCTGCTGGGTCTTCGCCCGCTACTTCACCGCCCGTCACTGGAGCCGCTGGCTGCTCGCCTTCCCGGCGCTCTGGCTCATCGCCGACTGGCTGCGGGGCGCTATCATGACCGGCTACCCCTGGCTCTGGTTTGGTTATAGCCAGATAGACGGCCCCCTCAAGGGATTCGCCCCCGTTCTCGGGGTGCAGGGCATCACCCTCGCCCTGCTGCTCACCGCCTCCGCCCTCTGGCTGACCTGGCAGAGCCGCAAGCCGGTCTGGCTGCTGCTGCCGGTCGCCCTGGTCGCCAGCGCCCATGGATTGATGCAGCTCAACTGGGTGACCCGGGGCGAGCCGGTCAAGGTGGCTCTGGTGCAGGGCAATATCGCCCAGTCCGTCAAATGGAACCCGGACGCCCTGGTGCCCACCATTCGCACCTATCAGGATCTCAGCCGCGACAACCAGGATGCCGACATCATCGTCTGGCCGGAATCCGCCATTCCGGCACTCGAGAAGGAGATGGGCAACTATCTGGAGAGCCTGGACAAGGCGATGAAGGTGAACGATACCGCCCTCCTGGCCGGCATCATCAACTACGACACCAAGCAGCAGCGTTTCTATAACGTGGTGCTCGGCATGGGGGTACAGGATGCGGACGGCAAGCAGAGCTACCACTATGAGCATGAGAACCGCTTCAACAAGTACCACCTGCTGCCCATCGGCGAATATGTGCCGTTCGAGGATTGGCTGCGCCCCATCGCCCCCTTCTTCAACCTGCCCATGTCCTCGTTCAGCCCGGGGGAGGCGGTGCAGCCGAACCTAATCGCCAAGGGGCTCAAGCTGGCGGCCGCCATCTGCTACGAGATCATCTTCCCCGAGGAGCTGCGCCGCACCGTCCAGCCGGACACCGACTTCTTGCTGACCGTCTCCAATGACGCCTGGTTTGGCAGCAGCATCGGTCCCTGGCAGCACATGGAGATCGCCCGGATGCGCGCCCTCGAGCTGGCTCGCCCGCTGCTGCGCGCCACCAACAACGGCATCACCATCACCACGGAGATAGATGGCAGCATCACGGGTCAGATCCCCCAGTTCGAGGCAGGAGTGCTGCGCACCGAGGTGCGCCCGGCCCACGGCCAGACCCCCTACCTGCGCTTTGGCAGCTGGCCGCTCTACGGCTTCTGCGCCCTGGGGCTGCTGCTGGCGCTGGTGCTGCGTCCCCGCGCCCACCCCTGGGCCCGCGAGCTGTAAGCGGCTTGGTTCGGCCAAGGCTGACGCTCAATGAAAAGAGGCGCCCCATGGGGCGCCTCTTGCTATTCAGCCAGCCGATGATATGGGGGCAGGCTCAGGGAGAGAGCGGCTCCCTGTGATACTCGCTGGCGCCGCATTCCGGCAAATCCCCAGCGGCTCAGATCTCAATACCGTATGACGCCAGCCGCTCGGGCTGACCAGGCCATGGCAGCGCGGGCACGGAAGCCATCAGGGAGAGAGCGGCTCCCTGTGGTATTCGCTGGCACCGCACTCCGGGCAGGTGCCCAGCTGCTCCGGTCTCAATACCGTATGACGCCAGCCGCACTGGTCGCACACCATGACCCCCAACCCCACCCAGTCACCGGCCTGGTAGAGCCCCTTGTGCTCCAACTCGTCCGCCAGCTCCTGCCACTCCACCTGGGAGCGGTCGGTCACATCCGCCAACCAGGACCAGACGGTGTCTTTGAGCGCCAGCATGAAGGCGGACTCGGGCGCCTCGGCCCGCCCCTCGTCATAGTTGCCCAGATCCCGTTTCACATACTCGGCGATGAGGGCCAGCTCATCCTGGGTCAGATCCCCGGCCGCCTCCAGATAGGCCTGCACCTTGGCGATCATCTTGTTGAGACGCTCTTCCTGAAAGGCCTCCGTCTCCTCCCACTGCTTTCTGAGCTGGGCGATGAAGGCCTCATAACCTTTTCGGCGCTTGTCCATGGCGTAACTCCTCTCTCAATGACGGATGGGTGCTCTGCCTCGGGCGACCCGGGACGCTGACGGTTGTTGCCGCCGCAGGATATGGGTATTCTATTGCGATTTCCCAGCCGATTTATCTATCCATTTCACAGATCCGGATGTCACCAAATGCAAGAGCAATACGTTCCCCAATCCATTGAACCAGCAGTGCAACAGCACTGGGACGCCAAGAAAACCTTCAAGGCAGTGGAGAAAGTAGATAAAGAGAAATTCTACTGCCTCTCCATGTTCCCCTACCCGTCTGGTCGTCTACACATGGGGCACGTGCGTAACTACACCATAGGTGATGTGATCTCCCGTTATCAACGGCTCAATGGCAAGAACGTGCTGCAACCCATAGGCTGGGATGCGTTCGGTCTGCCCGCCGAGAACGCCGCGGTCAAGAACAAGACGGCGCCGGCTCCCTGGACCTATGAAAACATCGAATACATGAAGAAGCAGCTCAAGATGCTGGGTCTGGGTTATGACTGGGACAGGGAGCTGGCCACCTGCAAGCCGGATTACTACCGCTGGGAGCAGTGGTTCTTCACCAAGCTCTACGAGAAGGGTCTGGTCTACAAGAAGACCTCCTCGGTCAACTGGTGCCCGAACGACATGACGGTGCTGGCCAACGAACAGGTGGTGGACAACTGCTGCTGGCGCTGTGACACCCCGGTGGAGCAAAAAGAGATCCCTCAGTGGTTCATCAAGATCACCGACTATGCCGAAGAGCTGCTCAATGACATCGACAACCTGGAAGGTTGGCCCGAGATGGTCAAGACCATGCAGCGCAACTGGATTGGCCGCTCCGAAGGGGTCAACATCAGCTTCAATATCGAGGGGCAGGATGAGCAACTGGAGGTCTACACCACCCGTCCTGATACCTTCATGGGCGTGACCTATGTGGGTATCGCCGCCGGTCACCCGCTGGCCGCCCAGGCTGCCGAAAGCAATCCGGAGCTTGCTGCCTTCATCGAAGAGTGCAAGCACACCAAGGTGGCCGAGGCTGACATGGCGACCATGGACAAAAAGGGCATGGCCACCGGCCTCTATGCCATTCACCCGCTGGATGGCCGCAAGGTCCCGGTCTGGGTCGCCAACTTCGTGCTGATGAACTACGGCACCGGCGCCGTGATGGCCGTCCCCGGTCACGACCAGCGTGACTTCGAATTCGCCACCAAATATGGCCTCGAGATCAAGGCGGTGATCAAGCCGGCCGATGGCGAGGTGGACGTGAGCACCGCCGCTTACACCGACAAGGGCGTGCTGTTCAACTCGGGCGAGTTTGACGGTCTCGACTTCCAGGGGGCGTTTGACGCCATCGCCAACAAGCTGGAAGGCCTCGGCCATGGCAAGCGTACCGTCAACTTCCGCCTGCGCGACTGGGGGGTCTCCCGTCAGCGTTACTGGGGTGCCCCCATTCCCATGCTGACCCTGGCTGACGGCTCCGTGGTGCCGACCCCGGAAGACCAGCTGCCGGTGCTGCTGCCCGAAGACGTGGTGATGGACGGCATCCAGAGCCCCATCAAGGCCGACCCCGAGTGGGCCAAGACCACCTACAACGGCCAGGAAGCGTTCCGCGAGACCGATACCTTCGACACCTTTATGGAGTCCTCCTGGTACTACGCCCGCTACTGCTCCCCGGACTACGACAAGGGCATGCTGGATCCGGCGGCCGCCAACCACTGGCTGCCGGTGGATCAGTACATCGGCGGCATCGAGCACGCCTGCATGCACCTGCTCTACGCCCGCTTCTTCCACAAGCTGCTGCGTGACGCGGGTCTGGTGAACAGCGACGAGCCGTTCAAGCGCCTGCTCTGCCAGGGCATGGTGCTGGCCGACGCCTTCTACTACAAGGACGAGAAGGGCGGCAACGTCTGGGTCAGCCCGACCGAGGTCAAGGTGGAGCGTGACGACAAGGGCCGCATCACCAAGGCGGTGGATCTTGAGGGCCGCGAGGTGATCCACTCCGGCATGACCAAGATGTCCAAGTCCAAGAACAACGGCATCGATCCCCAGCTGATGGTGGAGCGTTACGGCGCCGACACCGTCCGCCTGTTCATGATGTTCGCCTCCCCGGCCGACATGACCCTGGAGTGGTCCGACTCCGGCGTAGAGGGCGCCCAGCGCTTCCTGCGTCGCCTGTGGCGCATCACCTTCGAGCACGTTGCCGGTGGCGCCGTCGCCGCGCTGGATCTGGCTGCGCTCTCCAACGAGCAGAAGGCCGTTCGCCGCGAGCTGCACAAGACCATCGCCAAGGTGAGCGATGACGTGGGTCGCCGCCAGACCTTCAACACCGCCATCGCCGCCATCATGGAGCTGATGAACAACCTGGCCAAGCTGGGCTCAGACGCCCAGGATCGCGCCCTGATGCAGGAAGCGCTGGAAGCCGTCGTGGTCATGCTCTACCCCATCACCCCGCACATCGGCTTCGAGCTGTGGAAGATGCTGGGCAAGGAAGGGGACATTGACGTGACCGGTTGGCCTGTGGCCGACGAGGCGGCCATGGTCGAGACCGAGAAGCTGGTGGTGGTGCAGATCAACGGCAAGATGCGCGGCAAACTGACGGTGCCGGCCGACATCAGCCAGGCCGATGTCGAGCAGCTGGCCATGAACGATGCCTCGGTGCAGAAGTTCACCGACGGCCTGACCGTGCGCAAGGTGATCTATGTGCCGGGGAAATTGCTCAACATCGTTGCCAACTGATCCGGGCCGGTTTGATACCCGCCACCCTGGTGCCCGGCCTCTGGCCGTGCACCTTCATATAATCGAAGGAGGCGGGGCGCCGATGCGCGCCGCCTCCTTCTTGAATCAGAGAGGACATGCCATGGGTTCGCCCCTCATTCGCCGGGTCACCATTCTGGTGACCGCCCTGCTGCTTTCGGCCTGCGGTTTCCAGCTGCGTGATCAGGCCATCCCCCCCGAGCTGATGACCATGAAGGTGGTCGGCGACACCAAGAGCGATCTCTATCGCCAAGTCACCACCCGCCTCAAGGCCTCGGGGGTGAACCTGACTGACAAGGAGGGCATCCCTGTGCTGACCCTGGGCGGGGTCAGCAACAGCAGCCAGGTCGCCTCCGTCGACGCCCTCGGCCAGGACAAGGAGTACGTGCTCGGCTACAGCACCAGCTTCACCGTCTCCATGCCGGGTCAGCCGACCCAGATCTTCCCCATCACCTTCAACCGCAGCTTCCTGAACAAGCCGGATGCGGCCCTGGCCTCCTCCCGCGAGCAGGAGCAGCTGGGCAAGGAGATGCAGGAGCAGGCCGCGAGCCTCATCATCCGTCAGCTGAGCCAGGTCAAGTTCTGATGGGTGCCGCTTGATGAGCGTCTCTCCCCCGCCGCTTGCCAACCACTTAAAAGCAGGGCTCAGGCCCTGCTATCTCGTCTTTGGCGACGAGCCGCTGCTCGAGAAAGAGCAGGCCATCGACCTTGCGTTCTCCTCCCTCAACCAGGCCATGCTCTGATGCGGATCTACCCTGAACAACTCGCCGACCACCTCAAGGGAGGGCTCAGACCCTGCTATCTCATTTTTGGTGACGAGCCGCTGCTCAAGCAGGAAGCCATCGACGCCATCCGTCTCCATTCGCGCAAGCTGGGTTTCGATGAGCGCCACAGTTTCGTGGTCGAGCCGGGTCTGGACTGGAATCAGGTCTACGACGCCTGTCAGGCCCTGAGCCTGTTCTCGACGCGCCAGCTCATCGAGCTGGAGCTGCCGGCCAAGGTTGACAAGGACTTGGCCGCCCGCATCACAGAGATCGGCAAGCAGCTTCATCCCGACCTGCTGCTGGTGCTCTCGGGGGGTCGCCTCAACCAGACCCAGATGAAGAGCGCCTGGTTCGACAAGCTCTACCAGATTGGCACCCATGTGCCGGTCAATCATCCCGAGCCGCGCTTCTTCCCGCGCTGGATGGGGGCCAGGTTCCAGCGTTTTGGCCTCAAGGCGCTGCCCGATGCGGTCAACTTCATGTGCCATGCCTATGAGGGCAACCTGCTGGCGGCGAGTCAGGAGATAGAGAAGCTGACCCTGCTCTCGCCGCCCCAGCCCATCAGCGTCGGCTATCTGCAAGAGACCATCATACGCCACGCCCACTTCACCCCCTTCCAGCTCGTCGATACCCTGCTGGAGGGCAAGGTGAACCGGGCCCAGCGCATCCTGCTGGCGCTGCGGGCCGAGGGCACCGAGCCCGGCATGCTGGCCTGGACCCTGTGCCGGGAGCTGGAGCAGCTCACCGAGCTGTCGCTGGCCATGCGCAGTGGTCAACCCCTGGGGGAGCACTTCAGTCGGCTGCGCATCTGGCAGAGCCGCCAGCAGCTGATCCAGCAGGCCCTGACCCGCTTGCCGTTCGCCAAGTTGCAGCAGCTGTGGCAACTGATGGCCCGACTGGATGACGCCCAGCGCCGCTTCGACACCGAGCAGGCCTGGCTGATGCTGCAGACCATAGCGCTGGCGTTTCGCGATGGCACGCCCCTACCCCTGCCGGAGGTGGCATCATGCTGAAGGCCCCTATCGGCATCCTTGGCGGCACCTTCGATCCTATCCACACAGGTCATATTGATCTGACAGGGGCAGGAACATGATGCTGAAGCCGCCCATCGGTATCCTGGGAGGAACCTTTGATCCTATCCATATCGGTCATATTGATCTGACAGGGGCAGGAGCATGATGCTGAAGCCGCCCATCGGTATCCTGGGAGGAACCTTCGATCCTATCCACATCGGTCACCTGAGACCCGCCATCGAGGCGCGCGACGCCCTGGGTCTGGCCGAGATCAGACTGATCCCGAACCACATCCCCCCCCATCGCGCCAATCCGTTCTGCTCGAGCGAGCAGCGCCTGGCCATGGTCAGGCTGGCGGCGGCGGAGAACCCGGGCTTCGTGGTGGACGAGCGGGAATTGAAGCGGGACAAACCCTCCTGGACCATAGACACCCTCATCGAACTGAGGCAGGCACTGCCCGATACCCCTCTGTGCTTCCTGATGGGCATGGACTCCCTGCTCGGCCTGCCGAGCTGGCATCGCTGGCAGGAGCTGCTCGATTACGCCCACCTGGTGGTGAGCCTGCGCCCGGGCTGGCAACCGGACTACCCGGCCGACATAGCCGAGCTGCTGGCGCGCCACGGCACCCGCCGGCCAGAGGATCTGCACCGCAAGGTGAGTGGCCACATCTGGCTGGCGGACAACCTGCCCATCGCGCTCTCCGCGACCCGGCTGCGGGATCTGCTGGCCCGGGGCCAGGATACCCGCTACCTGTTGCCAGCCTGTGTCGCGCACTATATTGATCAAGAGGGGCTCTACCGCGCTGTGGCGGACGACCCCCAGGCTTCCCCCGCCCAGCCGGGTGGGAAACCAGGCCACCCATGATATAATCCGCCGCCCCACGCCTGCGCGAGCCACGGCGGATCCAGAGGAGAAACACTATTGCAAGGCCAAGAACTGCACGCTTTCATCATCGACAAGATCGATGACATGAAGGGCCGCGACATCGTCACCCTGGATGTGCGCGGTCAATCCAGCATCACGGACACCCTGATCATCTGCTCCGGCAACTCCAGCCGCCATGTCTGCGCCATCGCCCACAACCTGGCGAGCGAGGCCCGTCATGCCAAGCTCGACCTGCTCAGCGTCGAAGGGCAGCAGACCGGCGAGTGGGTGCTGGTGGATCTGGGCTCCGTCATCGTGCATGTGATGCAAGACGAGTTTCGCGACTTCTATCAACTGGAAAAACTCTGGGGCAATGCTCCGGTGCAAGCCTGATCCCCCATGAAGATTCAGTTGATTGCCGTGGGCACCAAGATGCCCGCCTGGGTCGAGCACGGCTTCCAGGAGTACCGTCGCCGCTTTCCCAAAGACATGCCGTTCGAACTGGTGGAGATAGGCGCCGGAAAACGCGGTAAAAACGCCGATATCCCCCGCATCCTGCAAAAGGAAGGGGAAGCCATGCTGGCGGCCGCCGGTCGCTCGCGCATCGTGACCCTGGATATCCCGGGCAAGCCCTGGACCACGGAGCAGCTGGCTGGCCAGCTGGAGGCCTGGAAGCTGGATGGCCGCGACGTGGCCCTGCTGGTGGGCGGGCCTGAGGGCCTGTCTCCCGAGTGCAAGGTCGCCGCCGAACAGAGCTGGTCCCTCTCGCCCCTCACCCTGCCCCACCCCCTGGTGCGGGTGCTGGTGGCCGAGAGTCTCTACCGGGCCTGGAGCATCACCACCAACCACCCCTATCACAGGGAATAGCGCCTTATGCCTTCGCTCGCCCCGACCCCTGAGGCCTCCCCATGCTGAAACAGCGCATCGAGATGCGCGATCACAGCGCAGAGGGCAACCTCTTCTTTCGTCGCACCCTGGTCGCCTATCTGGGCATGCTTGCCCTGATGCTGGTGCTGCTCGGCAACCTCTACTATCTGCAGGTTGAATCGTTCGACACCTATCAGACCCGATCCAACGACAACCGGATCCGGGTCGTGCCTGTCGCCCCTCCCCGGGGCCTCATCTATGACGCCAACGGGGTGCTGCTGGCGGAAAACCGTCCGGTCTACAGCCTGGAGATCGTGCCGGAAGAGGCGGGGGACATCGACAAGATGGCCGACGATCTGATCGCCCTGCTGGGCCTGCCGGAGGGGACCAAGGAGAAGTTCCTGGCCGAGGTCAAACGCCAGCGCCGCTTCAAGCCGGTCTCCCTCTACGAGAAGCTGACCGAGAAACAGGTGGCGCTCTTCTCCGTCGACCAGCACAACTACCCGGGGGCCAGCATAGAGGCCTATCTCAAGCGCTATTACCCGTTTGGCGACACCCTCACCCACGCCCTGGGTTATGTGGCCAAGATCAACACCCGGGACGTGGAGCGCCTGGACAAGGAGGAGAAGCTCGCCAACTATGCCGCCACCAAGGACATCGGCAAGCAGGGGGTGGAGAAGTTCTACGAGGATGAGCTGCACGGCGTGGCCGGCTACCAGGAGGTCGAGGTCAACAACCGTGGCCGGGTGGTGCGCACCCTCAAGTTCCAGCCGCCCCAGCCCGGCAAGGACATCTACCTCAACATCGACATCCGCCTGCAACTGAAGGCGCAGCAGCTGCTGGACGGTCGCCGGGGCGCCATCGTCATGATAGATCCCAAGACGGGCGCCATCCTGGCCATGGAGTCGAGCCCGAGCTACGACCCCAACCTGTTCGTGACCGGCATCTCCACCGCCAACTATTCCGGCCTGCTCAACGATCCGGCCCGCCCATTGGTGAACCGCACCACCCAGGGCATCTATGCCCCCGCCTCCACCGTCAAGCCCCTGCTCTCCGTGATGGGGCTCAACGAGGGGGCCATCACCCCCCAGTACCGCTACTTCGGCGGGCCCAGCTTCTCGATCCCGGGCACCACCAAGAAGTTCCGGGACTGGCGGCGCTGGGGCCATGGCTGGCTCGATGTCTATCGCGCCATCGAGGTGTCGGCGGATACCTATTTCTACGATCTCGCCTATCGGGTCGGCATCGACAAGATCCACGAATACATGACCCAGTTCGGCTTTGGCCGCTACAGCGGGGTCGACTTGTATGAAGAGACCAAGGGGGTCATGCCCTCCCGGGACTGGAAGATGGCCCGCTGGCGCCAACCCTGGTATCAGGGGGACACCATCTCGGTCGGCATCGGCCAGGGCTACTGGAGCTCCACCCCGATCCAGCTCGCCAAGGCCATCAGCATTCTCACCCAGAATGGCCATGACGTGACGCCCCACCTGCTCAAGAGCACCGTCTCCCTCGACGGCACCGTGCCTGCCCCCATTAACCCGAACGTGGCGCTCAAGGTCAAGCACGACAGCTACTGGCAGGTGGGACGGGATGGCATGTGGCGCGTCATCAACGGCCACGAGGGCACGGGGCGGCGCGCCTTCGCCAACACCCCCTATGTGGCGGCGGGCAAGTCGGGCACGGCCCAGGTGGTCGGTCTCAAGGAGAATCAGGTCTACAACGCGGCCACCACCAAGGTGGAGCACAGGGACAACGCCCTGTTCGTCGCCTTCGCGCCGTTCGACGCCCCCAAGGCCGTGGTGGCCCTGGTGCTGGAGAACGCAGGTGGCGGCAGCGCCATGGCCGCCCCCGTCGCCCGCCATATGCTGGATGCCTATCTGCTGCCGCCGGAGCCCCAGCTGCCTCCGGCTCCCGTCACCCCGACAGAGGTAACCCACCATGAGTAACTCTGCCCGCCAGCAAAGCATCTGGTACCGGCTGCACATCGACCTGCCCCTGCTCATCGGTCTGCTCTGCCTGATGGCGCTCTCCATGGTGGTGCTCTACTCCGCCTCGGGCCAGGATCTGGAATCCATCGTGCGCCAGCTGGTGCGCGGCGGCCTCGCCTTCGTGCTGATGCTGGCCCTGGCCCAGCTGCCCCCGACCCTCTATGCCCGCTGGGCCATTCCCGTGTTCGTGGTGGTGGTCTTGATGCTGATCGCGGTGGACGTGTTCGGCCATATCGGCAAGGGGGCCCAGCGCTGGCTGGACCTTGGCTTTATGAAGTTCCAGCCCTCCGAGGTGATGAAGGTCTCCATGCCCATCATGGTGGCCACCTGGCTCAGTCGGCACTCCCTGCCCCCCAAGCTCAGCCATGTGGTGATCGCCCTCGTCATGGTGCTCTTGCCCACCCTGCTGATCGCGGCCCAGCCCGATCTGGGCACCTCCATCCTGGTGGCGGCCTCCGGCTTCTTCGTCATCTTCCTGGCGGGGATCAGCTGGTGGCTGATCGGCCTGGCGGTGATGCTGCTCGCCGCCTTCCTGCCCCTGCTCTGGTTCTTCCTGATGCACGACTATCAGCGCCAGCGGGTGCTGATGCTGATCGATCCGGAGAAGGATCCCCTCGGCCGCGGCTACCACATCATCCAGTCCAAGATAGCGATCGGCTCAGGCGGCGTGTTCGGCAAGGGCTGGCTGCAGGGGACCCAGTCCCAGCTGGAGTTTTTGCCAGAGCGCCACACCGACTTCATCTTCGCCGTGTTCAGCGAGGAGTTCGGCCTGGTGGGCGTGGCCCTGCTGCTCGCCCTCTACCTCTACATCATCAGCCGCTGTCTCTACATCTCGATGCAGGCCCAGAGCAGCTTCGAGCGCCTGCTCGGCGGCGCCCTGACCCTCACCTTCTTCGTCTATGTGTTCGTCAACATGGGCATGGTGAGCGGCATACTCCCTGTGGTGGGCGTCCCCCTGCCCCTGGTGAGCTACGGCGGCACCTCCATGGTGACCCTGATGGCGGGCTTTGGCATCCTGATGTCCATTCAGACCCACAGAAGGCTGCTGGCCTGATGAGGTGGATACATTCTGCCGGTGGTGGGAGGCCCCTGCCCCTGGTGAGCTACGGCGGCACCTCCATGGTGACCCTGATGGCGGGCTTCGGCATCCTGATGTCCATTCAGACTCACAGAAGGCTGCTGGCCTGATGATGCGCCTCGCTCCCGCCCTGCTGCTGGCCATTTGGCTGCCGGTCGCAGGGGCCGCCACCGGGCCCGATGAGCAGGCCCTGGCCAGTCTCGCCGAGCGCCACGGCGTGCCCCTGGCCGAGCTGGAGGCCGCCGTCCGGGCGGCCCGGCTCAATCCCGAGGTGCTGGCCCTGATGCGCCGCCCCTGGGAGGCCAAGCCCTGGCACCAGTACCGGCCCCTGTTCGTCACGGCGCAACGCATTCAGGCCGGGGTGCGCTTCTGGCAGGAAAGCAGCGAACTGCTGACCCGGGCGGAGCAGACCTATCGGGTGCCAGCCGCCCTCATCACCGCCATCCTGGGGGTGGAGACCGCCTACGGCAAGCAGATGGGACGCCACGACGTGCTCGGCAGCCTCTACACCCTGGGCTTTCACTACCCGGAGCGCAGCGATTTCTTTGCCAAGGAGTTTGCCCAGCTGGTGCTGCTCGCCCGGGAGGAGCAGCTGCCCCTTACCGGGCTCAAGGGCTCCTACGCCGGCGCCATGGGCATGGGCCAGTTCATGCCCTCCAGCTATCGCCACTACGCCGTGGATTTCGACGGCGACGGCAGGCGAGACTTGTTTGCCAGCCGGGCCGATGCCATCGGCAGCGTGGCCAACTACTTCGCCGAGCATGGCTGGCGCTGGCGCGAACCCGTGGTCGAGCCGGCCAAGGCCACGGCGCCGGTGGCCGACGCCCTGATTGGCCAGGCCCCCGAACCCGGCCTTCGCTGGCAGACCCTGTCCGAGGCCGGGCTGCGTCTGGCCAATCCCCCCGCGGACCATACCCTGGTGCGGCTGCTGGCCCTCGAGGAGGTCGACGGCCCCCGCTACTGGGTCGCCCGCCACAACTTTTACGTGATCAATCGCTACAACCGCAGCCCCTTGTACGGCATGGCGGTATACCAACTCAGTCAAGCCATCCAGGATGCCTATGCAGCACAACAGACTCCTCCCCCTCAGCCTGGCCTTGTTGCTGGCCGCTTGTAGCAGCCAGCCGGATACCCCGGCGCCCGCTCCTCTCCCCGTACCGGTGGAAGTGGAGAAGGCCCCCGTCATCGAGTTTCCCCAGGCCACGGGGGCCATTCCCCGTCCCGAACCCCTGAGCGCGAGCGGCAACCGGGACTACTGGATTGGCAAGCAGAAGTACCAGGTGTGGCGCGACATCAGGCACTACAGCGAGGAAGGCAGCGCCAGCTGGCTCGACAAGGGGCTCGATGGCAACAAGACCGCCAACGGCGACACCATGGACAGCACCCTGTTCACGGGCGCCCATCGCAACCTGCCGCTGCCGAGCTATGTGCGGGTCACCAACCTCGACAACGGCAGTGAGACCATAGTGCGAGTCAACGATCGGGGGCCCTTCACCCCATCCCGGCTCATCGATCTCTCCCATGCCGCGGCCCATCAGCTTGGCATGGTCGAGCAGGGAGAGGCGCGGGTCAGGCTGGATCTCATCACCGACACCCCGGATCAGCAGATTGAACGGGTGGCGGATATCCCCATGACGGACACCCGCCCCGGCCAGGAGACAGCCCCTGCCGCCCCCGCCAAGGCGGCCCCCCTGATCGAGGCCATACCGGCCACCGCCCCCTCTCCCCAGGCAGATGCAGCCCCGGCTGCCTCTTCCCAGGCTGGCGGCGGCAAACGGATGCAGGTGCTCGCCAGCGGATCCAGGGAGCGGGCCCAGGCCCTGGCCGCGCAGCTCGGCAGCCAGTACGGCGTGCCCCATGAGATCCAGGCCGTCGGCCAGATCTACCGGGTGCTGCTCGGCCCCATCCCGGCGGCAAAGCAGGGGGCGCTGCTGCAACAGGTGCGCAGTGAAGGTTTCGAGCAGGCCTTCTTCCTCCCCTGAGCCCCTGCTTTTCACCACGGCCGGTGGCGCGCCTGATTACGACGCGCCACCTGTCGGTGAGTGTTAAAAAATACCCATCGATCGCCATGCCGGGCTATGACCAGAGCCCGCTTCTGGTATAGTGAGCCCCGCATTTTCATTTACCAGGGGTCACCCCCAACCAGGCTCGCAGGAATTTTCACGATGTCCAAATTTGCCCATTCAGTCATCCTCGCCGCCCTGATCAGCGCGACCGCCCAGGCCAATACTCCGACGCCGGATCCGCTGCCCACCCCCAACAGCATGCCGGCCGTCGTCCCTGCGGCGCCGACCATCTCGGCCAAGGCCCATATTCTGATCGACTACGCCAGCGGCCAGGTGCTGGCCGAGGAGAACGCCGAAGAGCGGCTGCCCCCCGCCAGCCTGACCAAGATGATGACCTCCTACATCATCGGCCAGGAGCTGGCCAAGGGGAACATCAAGCGCACCGACATGGTGACCATCAGCCAGAACGCCTGGTCCAAGAACTACTCCGACTCCTCCAAGATGTTCATCGAGGTGGGCAAGCAGGTCTCGGTCGATGATCTCAACAAGGGCATCATCATCCAGTCCGGCAACGACGCCTGCGTCGCCATGGCCGAATTCCTGGCGGGCAGCACCGACTCCTTCGCCAGCCTGATGAACACCTGGGCCGCCAAGCTGGGCATGAATGACAGCCACTTCATGAACCCCCATGGCCTGGATGCCGAGGGTCACTATAGTACCGCCCACGACATGGCGCGCCTGGGCCAGGCCCTGATCCGCGACCTGCCGGAGGAGTACAAGATCTACGCCCAGAAGTCCTTCGTCTTCAACGGCATCACCCAGCACAACCGCAACCGCCTGCTGTGGGATCAATCCCTGCAAGTGGATGGCATCAAGACCGGCCATGTCAGCCAGGTCGGCTACAACCTGGTCTCCTCCGCCACCAACAACGAAGGGATGCGTCTGATCGCCGTGGTGTTCGGTGCCAACAGCGAGGCTTCCCGCGCCGCCGAGAGCAAGAAGCTGCTCACCTACGGCTTCCGCTTCTTCCAGAGCGCCACCCCCTACAAGGCGGGCACCGAACTGGTGAGCCAGAAGATCTGGATGGGTGACAAGCCCGAGGTGAAACTCGGGGTGGATCAGGATGTCTCCGTGCTGGTGACCCGTGGCCAGGCCAGCAACCTCAAGGCGGACTTCCAGCTCGACAGCGAGCTGAAGGCACCGCTGGCCAAGGGGCAGCGTGTCGGCACCGTCTTCCTCAAGCAGGGGGACAAGGAGATCAAGCAGGTTCCCCTGGTTGCCCTGGAAGAGGTGCAAGAGGGTGGCCTGATGAGCCGTCTGTGGGACTATGTGGTGCTGCTGGTCACCAGCTGGTTCAAGTGATCTCAGGGTAAAATCTTGTCAAGCAACGGCGCCATCGGGCGCCGTTGCCGTCTTGATGGAGCCTGGCAGCGAATAACCCTGCAATCTGCAGGTTCCGCCGACCCGGGATTTGTGGTAAAAAGCAGCACTTCCACGTCTTGTCGCACGATACCGGGTCTTGATCCCGGTGTGGGCCATGCCCATATAGACTTGTACTGGCGGCCCTTTGGGCCAATGGCAACGAGCCACATGAGAGAGTCATCCCCGATGACGAAAAGGTGAGTCAATGAATACCAAGTTTGATGAACTGCTGGAGTTCCCCTGCAAGTTCCCCTTCAAGGTACTGGGTGTGGCCGATCCCGCCCTGCCGGATCTGGTGGTCGAGGTGTTGCAGCAGCACGCCCCCGGCACCTACAGCCCCACGGTACAACCCAGCTCAAAGGGCAACTACCACTCGGTGCGAGTGACGGTCACCGCCCAGAGCAAGGAACATATCGAAACCATGTATACCGCCCTCGGCAACATATCCCTGGTTCGCTACGTTCTGTGATCACACCCGCGTCGCCCCGTCCAAGGGGCGACGGCCTGTTTGTCCGCCCAGCCCATGAGGAAACCATGTCCACCCCAGCACAACGCCATCTGCTGACAAGAGACCTGGGTCGCCGCCCCTATCAGGCGGTGTGGGACGCCATGAAGGCGTTTACCGACGCCCGCGACGAGGAGACCCCGGACGAGTTCTGGCTGGTGGAGCACGATCCCGTCTACACCCAGGGTCAGGCCGGCAAGGCCGAGCACCTGCTCGCCCCCGGCGACATCCCTGTGGTGCAAAGCGATCGCGGCGGTCAGGTGACCTATCACGGCCCCGGCCAGCTGGTGCTCTATGTGCTGGTGGACGTGCGCCGCAGCAAGCTGTCGGTGCGCGAGCTGGTCACCTGCCTGGAAACCGCCATCATCCAGGTGCTCGCCAGGAGCGACATCCAGGCCTATGCCAAGGCGGACGCCCCCGGCGTCTACGTGCGAAACGCGCTCGGCGTCGAAGCCAAGATCGCCTCCCTGGGCCTGCGCATTCGCCGTGGCTGCTCCTTCCATGGGCTGGCCCTCAACGTCAACATGGACATGAGCCCCTTCCTGCGCATCAATCCCTGCGGCTATGCGGGCATGGCCATGACCCAGACCAGTGCCCTGGGGGGCCCCTTGAGCGTTCCCGAGGCGGCCCGGCCCCTGATGGCCGAGCTGGCCAGCCTCATCGGTTACCAGACCATCACCCATATCGAGCAAGCCGCCATGCCATGGCGCGATGCGAATCTCAAGATGCCCTCTGCGGACATCAATCAGACAGTAACAAACACCGAGAGTGAATCATGAGCAAACCCGTTCGTATGGAGCCGGGCGTCAAGCTGCGCGATGGCGACAAGATGGCCCTGATCCCGGTGAAATTCATGCCGGATCCCACCGAAGAAGTGCTGCGTAAACCGGATTGGATGCGGATCAAACTGCCCCCCTCTAGCCAGAAGATCGAGCACATCAAGAGCACGCTGCGCAAGAACAAGCTGCACTCTGTGTGTGAGGAGGCCTCCTGTCCCAACCTGGCGGAGTGCTTCAACCACGGCACCGCCACCTTCATGATCATGGGCGCCATCTGCACCCGCCGCTGCCCCTTCTGCGACGTGGCCCACGGCCGCCCGCTGGCGCTGGATCCGGAAGAGCCGAAGAAGCTGGCCCTCACCATCAAGGAGATGGGGCTGAAATACGTGGTCATCACCTCGGTGGACCGCGACGATCTGCGGGACGGCGGTGCCCAGCACTTCGCCGACTGCATCAAGCAGATCCGCGAACACAGCCCCCAGACCCGCATCGAGATCCTGACCCCGGATTTCCGCGGCCGGATGGAGCAGGCGCTGGAGGTGTTCCGCGAGACGCCGCCGGACGTGTTCAACCACAACCTGGAAACCGCCCCGCGCATGTACCGGGTCGCCCGCCCGGGTGCCGACTACAAGTGGTCCCTGGAACTGCTGCGCCGCATCAAGGAGATGCACCCCCATGTGCCGACCAAGTCCGGCGTCATGATGGGTCTGGGCGAGACCAACGAAGAGATAGTGCAGGTGCTCAAGGACTTGCGCGAGCACGGCGTCAACATGCTGACCCTGGGCCAGTACCTGCAGCCGAGCCGTCACCACCTGCCGGTGAAACGCTATGTGCCGCCCGCAGAGTTCGACGAGCTGAAGGATGTCGCCATGGAGCTGGGCTTCTCCCATGCCGCCTGCGGCCCCTTCGTGCGCTCCTCCTATCACGCGGATCTGCAGGCCAAGGGCGAAGAGGTCAAATAACCCCTTCCCCCTGCACTGAAAAAAAGAGCGCCAAAGGGCGCTCTTTTTTATGACCGTCCATCACGATCTCAATGGGGGCCCCGCCACTGCTGATGCAGCGCAAGCAAGGCCCGCACCTCCGCCAGGCGGCGCCGGGTCAGGGCAATGAATCGCCAGCGCCTGACGCGGCACAGGGCGCCTCATCCACACCCGAAGACAACGGCAAGGCCCCGTTCGAGCATTCCTGTTCCTGCGGGCAGCGGCTATCATGCGCACTCCCCGCCCCATTCAGGAGTGTCACATGTCCCCCATCAAGGCCTTTATCATCCATGGCTACACCGCCTCGCCCCAGGCCAACTGGTTTCCCTGGCTCGCCGCCCGGCTCGAGGAGCAGGGTATCCAGACCCGGGTGCTCGCCATGCCGGATCCCCATACTCCAGATCCTGCCGCCTGGGATGCCCACCTGGCGGCCAGCATAGGCGAGGCGGATGGCCACACCCTGCTGGTTGGCCATAGCCTGAGCTGCATCTCGGCCCTGCGCTACCTGCATCAGCATCCCCCCCTGAACAACCTGGGTGGTCTGCTGCTGGTCTCCGGCTTCGACGAGCCCCTCGATACCCTGCCCGAGCTCACTCCCTTCGTCGCCCAGCCCCTGCCCCTCGCCCATATCAGGGCCAGGCTACCGCGCTGCGCCCTGATCGCCTCCACCGATGACGCCATCGTCCCCCCGCCCAGCTCCCATGCCCTGGCCCAGCGGTTGCAGGCCCCCCTGCACCAGATCGCACAGGGGGGCCATTTTCTTGACCGGGAGGGATTCACCGAGCTGCCCCTCGCCTATGAACTGCTGATGCAGATGGCCGGCGCCATCAGGGCGGCGGCGACGATCCCGCAGGCAAGCTGACCCGCGAGGCCGCCGGCGAGGGGCCAAGTCAGATGTCCATGGGGATGACGCTATCGCCATGCCTGCAAACAAACACGGCCACCCTGGGGTGGCCGTGGTCATCGACGGGGCAGCATCGCAACCGGCTCAGAGGCCGGCCGCCTCCAGATGCTCCACCAGCAGCTGGACGCTGCGGTTGCCGCGCCACTCGTTGACGTCGAGCCGGTAGACCAGCCGCACCCGTTTCACCGAGGCATCGGGCCAGCGCTTGAGATCCACCCCGAAGGCGATGGCGTCCACCGCATGACCCGAATCCGTGGTCAACATCATCTTGAGGTGCTTCTCCCCCACCAGCCGCTGCTGCACCAGCACGAATTCGCCGTCAAACAGCGGCTCGGGGAAGGCCTGGCCCCAGGGGCCGGAGGCGCGGATAAGCTCCGCCAGCTCCAGGCTCAGCTCGTCCGGCAGCAGTTCGCCATCGGTGAGCAGCACCCCGGTCAAGAGCTCCGGGGTCACCAGCTCGGCGATGACGACTTCAAATGCCCGGCCGAACGCCTCTATATTGGCCTTGGGCAGGGTCAGCCCCGCCGCCATGGCATGGCCGCCAAACTTGCCCATCAGGCCCGGATGGCGAGTATCGAGCAACTCCAGGGCATCGCGCAGGTGCACCCCGGGGATGGAGCGGCCCGAGCCCTTGAGCTCGGTGTCGCTACTCTCGGCAAACGCGATGACAGGGCGGTAGTACTTCTCCTTCACCTTGGAGGCCACCAGCCCCACCACCCCCTGATGCCACTCGTCCCTGTGCAGCACTATGCCGGAGGGCACCTCGCCGTCACGAAAACGGATCTGCTCCAGGGTGGCGAGCGCCTCCTGCTGCATCCCCTGCTCTATCTCCTTGCGCTCCTGGTTGAGGCTGTCCATCTCGGACGCGAGCTGGCGCGCCAGGTTGATGTCGTCGCACAGCAGACAGGCGACCCCGAGAGACATGTCATCGAGCCGGCCCACGGCGTTGAGGCGGGGCCCCAGGGCGAAGCCGAGATCGGCGGCGCACAGGCGGCGACCGTCGCGACCCGATACGTCCACCAGCGCCTGGATACCGGGGCGACAGCGTCCGGCCCGGATCCGCTGCAGACCCTGGTGGACCAGGATGCGGTTGTTGCCATCGAGCGCCACCACGTCGGCGACGGTGCCGAGCGCCACCAGATCCAGATAGTCCGCCACATTGGGGGCGCGCAGCCCCTGGCGCTCATACCAGCCGCTCTGGCGCAGATGGGTGTTGAGGGCCGCCATCAGATAGAAGGCCACCCCCACCCCGGCCAGGGACTTGGAGGGGAAGTCGCAGCCACGCTGGTTGGGGTTCACTATCGCATCGGCGTCAGGCAGCGCCTGTCCCGGCAGGTGGTGATCGGTAACCAGTACCCGCATGCCGGCCGCCTTGGCCGCCGCCACCCCGGCGATGCTGGAGATGCCGTTGTCCACTGTGATGAGGAACTCGGCGCCCCGGGCCACCGCCAGCTCGACAATCTCCGGGGTGAGGCCGTAGCCAAACTCGAAACGGTTGGGCACCAGAAAATCGATGTGGTGGCCCCCCATGGCGCGCAGGGCCAGCACGCACAGGGCCGAGCTGGTGGCGCCGTCGCAGTCGAAGTCGCCGACGATGAGGATGCGTTGCTGGGCAGTCAGCGCCGCTGCCAGCAGGGGCACCGCCTGCTCCATGCCAAACAGACGCTGGGGCGGCAGCAGCGAGCTGGCGCTGCGCTCGAGCAGGGCGGGATCCTCCACGCCGCGACTGGCGAAGATCTGGCGAAGCAGGGGGTGCAGGGTATCGGGCAGATGAGAATCATCCACCCGGGGGCGACGACGGATTTGCAAAGACATGGCGATATCCAGTGGGTTCAAACGGGGGCAGAGGCCGAAACAGGCAGCAAGGATCGCACTCCTCTTCCCCTTAGGCAAATGCCGGCGCTGAGAAAACGTCCGCCCCTGCGCGAGCTGGCCAGGGCCTCTTATTGCCAATCCCGTTAATAACCGGGAGATAACAGAAATTTAGCCCACTCAGGTTGCCAATTGGACTCTGCCACCGCAAGCTATCAGGGATGGCCAGGGGGCTGGGATTATCCCGCCCCAGGGCCTAGCGTCATGACCCCCTTATTTTGCTCAACTTTACCCATTTTGGAGGGAATTCAATGAGCCTTATCCAGGAATTCAAGGCCTTTGCTGCCCGTGGCAACGTGATCGACATGGCCGTCGGTATCATCATAGGTGCCGCCTTTGGCAAGATAGTCTCCTCGTTCGTCGGCGACATCATCATGCCCCCCATCGGCATCATCCTCGGCGGGGTAGACTTCAGCGATCTGGCCGTGGTGCTCCAGGCGGCGGAGGGGGACACCCCGGCCGTGGTCATCGCCTATGGCAAGTTCATCCAGACCATCATCGACTTCCTGATCATCGCCTTCGCCATCTTCATGGGGCTCAAAGCCATCAATACCCTGAAGAAGAAGCAGGAAGAGGAAGCGGCCGCCCCGGCCGGGCCGACCAAGGATCAGGAGCTGCTGAGCGAGATCCGCGACTTGCTGAAATCCCAGCAGGGCAAATAACCCCCCCCCTGCTGGTGCATCGCAAAAAAACCGCGTGAACGCGGTTTTTTTTTGCCCGAAGCAGGGTGACTCAGGCACGGGGATGGTGCTCGCCATGGAGCGCCTTGAGCCGCTCGTTGGCCACATGGGTGTAGATCTGGGTGGTGGAGAGATCCGCATGACCCAGCAGCATCTGCACCACCCGCAGATCGGCGCCATGGTTGAGCAGGTGGGTGGCAAAGGCGTGGCGCAGGGTATGGGGGGAGAGCTCCCCCTGGATGCCGGCCCGCAGGGCATAGAGCTTGATGCGATGCCAGAAGGTCTGGCGCGTCATCATCTGGGCCCGCTTGGAGGGGAAGACCACGTCCGAGCTCACTCCCCCCAGCAAGAGGGGACGCCCCTGCCGGTAGTAACGCTCCAGCCAGTAAACCGCCTCCTCCCCCATGGGGACCAGCCGCTCCTTGTTGCCCTTGCCCAGCACCCGCACCAACCCCTGGCGCAGGCTGACATGCTCGGCGGTGAGTCCCACCAGCTCGGAGACCCGCAGCCCGGTGGCGTAGAGCAATTCGAGCATCGCCTTGTCCCTCAGCTCCAGGGGATCTTCCACGTTCGGCTCGTCGAGCAGGGTGCCCACCTGCCCCTCGCTCAAGTCGGAGGGGAGCTTCTTGGGCAGCTTGGGCCCCTCCAGCAGCACCGTGGGATCGTCCCCCCGCAACTTCTCCCGGTTGAGGTACTGGTAGAAGCGGCGCAGGGCGGAGAGGAAGCGGGCCGTGCTGCTGGCGGCAAAGCCCTGATCCACCCGCCAGGCCAGGTAGTGCTGGATGTCATCCATTTCCGCCAGCAACAGGGCGCCGCCCTGGCCGTCGAGCCAGAGGGCGAACTTGCCCAGATCGACCCGGTAGGAGGCGATGGTGTTGTCTGACAGACCCCGCTCCAGCCAGAGGGCATCGAGGAACTGCTCGATCAAGGGATGAGGCGGCGTGGCGGACGAGGCGGCTTTGCGGGTCATGGCGCGAGTCGGGTTGGCGAACGGGCCTCCATTCTAACGCCAAGGCGGGGCGAGGCGGCAAGTACCACGCCGGCCCGAAGCAGAATGAGCAGGCTGGGAAGGGGGCGCCACTCTCTGGTAAACTCGCCCCTTTACTTGAGCTGGCGGGAAGAGCGATGAAGATTGGTCTGTTTTACGGTTCCACCACCTGTTACACCGAGATGGCCGCCGAGAAGATCCGCACCCTGCTGGGCCCGGAGCTGGTCGACATTCACAACATCAAGGATGTCCCCCTGGCGCGCATGACGGAGTACGAGATCCTGATCCTCGGCATCTCCACCTGGGATTTTGGCGAGCTGCAGGAGGATTGGGAATCCCGCTGGGAAGACATCGCCGATATCGACCTGGAGGGGCGCATCATCGCCCTGTTCGGCATGGGGGATCAGCTGGGCTATGGCGAGTGGTATCAGGATGCCCTCGGCCTGTTGCACGATCAACTGGTACCCAAGGGGGTCAAGCTGGTGGGCTACTGGCCCAATGAGGGCTACGAATTCGAAGCCTCCAAGGCACTGATCGACGATGGCCGCCACTTCGTCGGCCTGGCCCTCGATGACGCCAACCAGTACGAGCAGACCGACGAGCGGCTCGAACAATGGGTCGAACAGATCCTCGGCGAGATCCAGGCACTGCTCTGACAAGCCAACCCACGCAGTGGGCCCGGCAGCCCCTCGGCGAGAGCCTGGCATTGCGCTGACAAGTCGACCAACGCAGTGGGCCCGGCAACCCCTCGGCGAGATCACACCAGGCATTGCTCTGACAAGTCGACCAACGCAGTGGGCCCGGCAGCCCCTCGGCGAGAGCCCGGCACGGCGCCAAGCCTCCCCTCCCTGCGTATTTTCTATTGTCGTCATCGGGTTAGGCCTAGCGACTTTTGCACCCTGGTCTGTAACAATGTTAACCAGCGCCCAACATAACCCTAAAAATCAGGGCGCTGGAAGCAAACAGGAATAGACCAGAAAAGGACATTCTATGAATCAGATCTCCCTCCTGGCCCCCAGCATTGCCCGCGACGTGCTCGATCACGCGCTGCGACTCGGGGCCGACTTTGCCGAGCTGTTTGTGGAGCGCAAGCGCCGCAGCCAGCTCGGCCTGCTCTCCAGCCAGATAGAGAACATCAGCGGAGGCCTCGATTTCGGCATAGGCGTGCGCCTGTGCTACGGCCACAAGGTGCTCTACGGCTACACCAACCTGGCCGACCGCGACGAGCTCTTGCGCATCGTCACCCTGCTGGCGGCCAAGGACAGGCGTGACCCCGTGGTCACCGCCACCGCCTTTGATTTCACCCGTTTCACCGATCGCAACCCGGTCACCCTGCCCCTCTCGGCCGACAAGCTGCTGGAGCAGAAGATCGCCTACCTGCACGCCATGGACGCCGCGGCCCGCGCCGAGAGCGATCGGGTGAGCCAGTTCTCCGGCAATGTGCTGGGCTGGGAGCAGGAGGTGGAGATCTTCAACAGCGAAGGGCTCCAGGTGAGCGATCGCCGCCACTACAACCGCATCATGGCCCAGACCATCGCCGCCCTTGGCAGCGAGCAGACCATGGGCTACGAGGCCCCAGGCGCCCTGATGGGCTGGGAACACGCCGAGCGCATAGACCCGCGGGAGCTGGCCCTCACCGCCACCCGCCAGGCCCTGGTCAAGCTGGGGGCCGCCCCCTGCCCGAGCGGCACCCTGCCGGTCATCATGGAGAGCGGCTTTGGTGGCGTCATCTTCCACGAGGCGTGCGGCCACCTGCTGGAGACCACCTCGGTGGCCAAGAAGGCCTCGGTGTTCCACGACAAGATGGGCCAGCTTATCGCCAATCCGGCGGTCAGCGCCGTGGATGAAGGCTTGCAGAGCAACGCCTGGGGCTCCATCAACGTCGATGACGAAGGCATGGCGACCCAGCACACCCAGCTCATCAAGGAGGGCGTGCTCACCGGCTTCCTGGTGGACAGAATGGGGGCCCTCAAGACCGGCCATGCCCGCACCGGCTCCGGGCGGCGGGAATCCTACAAGTTTGCCCCCACCTCCCGCATGCGCAACACCTATATCGAACCGGGCCACCACAGCCTGGACGAGATGCTGGCCACCGTCGAGCACGGCATCTACGCCAAGAAGATGGGGGGCGGCTCGGTGCAGCCGGGCACCGGCGAGTTCAACTTCAACGTGCAGGAGGCCTACCTCATCGAGCACGGCAAGATAACCCGACCCCTCAAGTCGGCAACCCTGATCGGCACTGGCCCCCAGGTGCTCAAGGAGATCTCCATGGTGGGGCGCAATCTGGCCCTGGCCGCCGGCATGTGCGGTTCGGTTTCCGGCTCAGTGCCCACCTCGGTCGGTCAGCCCGCCTTGAAGGTGGACAATATTCTGGTGGGGGGTAATGCCTGATGAATGACGCCATTAAGCTCCTGAAAGTGGACCTTATTCTGATCGGAGGGAACGCCTGATGAGCACACTCGACATGAATCAACTGCTCACCCGCCTGCTGGAGAAGGTCGCCGATATCAATGCCGAGGCGGACATCATCGCCAACCAGGACAAGGCCTTCTCCCTCAAGGCCGACAAGGGCGAGCTCAGCGAGTACAAGGTCACCAGCAGCCAGCAGATCGGCATTCGCCTGATCAAGGAGGGCCGGGTCGGCATCGCCTACTCGGAATCCCTCGACGAGGCCGCACTGGACGCCATGGTGCAGGACGCCCTCGATGCCAGCCGCTTCGCCAAGGTGGATGCGGATCAGCGCATCTCGGTGACGGGCAGCCATATCACCACGGCGTGCGCCGAGATACACCAGGCCGACACCACGGCGGTGGAGGAGAAGATCGCCCTGGCCCTGCGCCTCGAGTCGGACATGCTGGCCCTGCCGGGTGTCACCGGTGCCCCCTACAACGGCTTCTTCGAAGGGGAGAGCCGCCTCTGGCTCGCCAACAGCCGGGGCAGCCTCTGCCAGCATCAGGAGTTCAGCGTCGGTTGCCACAGCTCGGCGCTGATCGAGCGGGACGGTCGCCAGTCCATGCACTATCAGGGGCAATATGGCCGCCGCTTCGACGAGTTGGAGAGCCAGGCCCTCATCCGCCAGATCCATGCCATCACGGATGGGCTGCTGGCAGGGGAAGCGGTACCGAGCGGCCGCTACAGCGTCCTCTTCAGCACCAACTGCTTCGCCAGCCTGTTTGGCTGCTTCCAGGGGGCGCTGTCGGGCAAGTGGGCCCAGCAGGGGATCAACCCCTGGCGCAGCAAGGTGGGGCAGAGCGTGGCCTCCCCCTGGCTCACCCTGGAGAGCCGGGTCCATATACCGGGGGGGATGAAGATCAAGGCCTTCGACGGCGAAGGGGCCGCCACCTCGGATCTGCTGCTCATCGGCGAGGGGGAGCTGAAAACCCTGCTCCACAACAGCGCCACCGCCCGCCACTTCGGCGTGATGAGCAACGGCGCGGCGGCCCGCAGTGCCCGCAGCGCCCTGGACGTGAGTCCGCGCCATCTGGTGTTCGGGCTCGGCCCCCACAGCGAGAGCGAGGTGCAGGGCGGCGAGTACCTGGAGCTGGTCAAGCTCGACGGCCTGCATTCCGGGGCCGATGCGGTGAGCGGCGACTTCTCGTTTGGCGCCTCCGGCTTCCTGTACCGGGATGGCGAGCGCGTGGCGCCGGTGCGCGGCATCACGGTGGCGGGCAACTTCTATCGCCTGCTCGGCGAGCTGGAGGCGGTCGGCGATGTGCTGCACCACGACGATGGCAAGGGCTTCTACGCCCCCCTCATTCGCTTCGGCGGGCTGAGCATCGCCGGCAAGTAACTGTATACAGAGCGGAAATGGCTGCTCTTCCCCACCCCAAAACGGCGCCTGATGGCGCCGTTTTTTCATTGATGGCGCCCCTGTTCGGCCACTCCTAACCTCAAGGTGCCGCCGGTCGCATCGGCCGGATATTGCTGGAGAATACGACGATGGACAATACCCTGGTCTGGGCCGACATTCCGACACGGGATCTGGATCGCGCCATGGCCTTCTATGCGGCCCTGCTCGACGTGGAGGTCACGCCGGTACAGGAGGAGATACGCTTCGCCATGCTACGTTACGATGGCAGCAACGCGGCGGCCTGCCTCGGCCCCATGGATGAATACCACCAGCCCGGCGGCGCCGGCCCCCTCATCTACCTTTCCCTCGGGGACAGGCTGGAAGAGGCGCAGCGGCTGGTGCCCGGCCTCGGCGGGCGGGTGCTGGCACCGCTGCACAGCATTGGCAGCGGCCATGGCTCCCGGGTCATCATAGAGGATACCGAAGGCAACCGGCTGGCCCTCTATGCCCCTCCCCACCCCTGAGCGACCACCAGAAACCACAACGGCGACCCTGGGGTCGCCGTTGTGGTTATGCGTATCGCGAGGAGACGATCACGCCTCGGGATTGAGACGGGTCGGCATACCGGAACGCTCTTCCAGCACCTGCTTGACCAGGTTGGAGTCGCTCTCGGCGTTGGCGATGAAGCGGCTGATGGGAGCGGTCAGCTTGAGGGGCACGGGGGTATTGGAGTTGAACTCAGCCTCGCTGCGCGACAGCGGCTCATGGACCTCCAGGTAGCGGCTGCCGTCCGGCTCCACCGTGGCCTTGACCGGCTGGTTGACGAACTGGACGCGAGTACCGACCGGCACGTTGTCAAACAGGTACTTGATGTCGTCGGCGCGCAGGCGCACGCAGCCGCTGCTCACCCGCAGGCCGATGCCGAAGGTGGCATTGGTACCATGAATGGCGTAGAGGTTGCCGATATAGAGGGCATGCAGCCCCATGGGGTTGTCCGGGCCGGCCGGCCAGACCGCAGGCAGTGTCTTGCCCTGGGCGGCGTAGCGGCGACGGATGTTCTCGGTCGGAGTCCAGGTCGGGTTGGCGCGCTTGCGTTCCACCTTGGTGACCCAGTTTTCCGGGGTATTCACCCCCAGCTGGCCGATGCCGATGGGCAGCACATGCACCACCTTCTTGCCCTTGGGGTAGTAGTAGAGGCGCATCTCGGCCACGTTGACCACTATGCCTTGACGCGGTGCGTCCGGCAGGATCAGCTGGTGAGGGATCACCAGGGTGCTGCCCGGCGTCGGCAGGAAGGGATCCACCCCAGGGTTCGCTTCCATGATGTTGGTCAGCCCCAGCTGGAAATCGGCGGCGATCTGCTCGAGGGCGCGATTGTCGGCGGGCACCACGTACTCCTGGTTCTCGCCGATCAGGCGGCTGTTGGCCGCGGGCAGAGCATATTCAACGGCGGCGGCCTGCTGGCTGACCAGCATCAGACTGCACAGCAGGGCCGAGGTGGCGGTGCTAACCGCGGTACTAAAGGCGTTCATACAATTCCTATGAGTGTTCCTGGCAACCAGGTCAGGGTGGTGCCCGTTCATCCCTTGATGAACACGGCGGCACGGCTGGTGCGCATTCTTCCCTGCCGAGGCGCAAATTTCAACGTCCAGACGGGGGATTTCTCACCCATGACGCCGCTTTTACCACCCTTGGTGTGATTTACCTTATCGCGCTCCGCCTGATTATTCCATGAACAGCATGGCAAGCCCCCGCCTGCGCGCCGCCAGATGGTTCACAGTCGAAGTCACTTGAAACCAAATGGTAGGCTCGCGTCGCAAAAGGGCAAGACTCATCGTCACGACGGAAAACAGCATGAAACAGACCCCACCGCTGCCATTTCCCTCGGATTGATGGCAGGCTGTCACGACAACCACGACTCCGAGACCACAGATCCCATGGTTCGCTTCGCCACCTTCAACCTCGCCTTCGATCGCACCGCCCCCAGCATGCTCTCCGGCGAACTCGCCCTGACCCGCGCCGCCCAGGACGCCCTGCTGGCCCGTCTCGCCGATGGGCGCCTGAGCGGTGCAGAGCAGACCAAAGCCAGCAACGTGCGACAGATCCGCAACGTCGCCGAGATCATCCAGCGCACCCGGCCGGACGTGCTGCTGCTGAGCGAATTCGACAACGACGGCCAGGGCGAGCACACAACCGATCTCCAGGCCTTCAACGACCACTACCTGGCCCACCCCCAGCACGACGAGGTGACCGCCATCCGCTACCCGGTGCTGCAAAACTTCGCCACCAACACCGGCCTGATGAGCGGCCATGACCTCAATCTGGATGGCAGGGTGAGCGGGCCGGACGACGCCTGGGGCTTTGGCAGCTACCACGGCCAATATGCCTTAGCCGTCATGTCAAAGTTCCCCATCGACACTCAGGGGATCCGCACCTTCCAGACATTCAAGTGGAAGGACATGCCGGGCGAATCGAACCCCGTCATCGACGACTGCCACCACCCCAGGGCGCCGATCCCGGCCGGCCGCCAGTGCGGCGAGCCCTGGTATGACGAGGCCGCCTGGCAAACCTTCCCGCTCTCGTCCAAGAACCACGCCGACGTGCCGGTGCGCATCAGGCAGGGCGACAGGGAGGAGGTGGTCCACTTTCTCGTCTCCCACCCCACTCCCCCCATCTTCGCCAACGCGGCGCGCCACAACGTCAAGCGCAATCGGGCGGAGATAGCCTTCTGGCAGGACTATGTGGCAGGGGCTGGCTACATGGTAGATGATGCCGGCAAGGCCGGTGGGCTGCCCGCAGGCGCCAGGTTCGTCATCGCCGGCGATCTCAACGCAGACCCCCTGGCAGGGGACGGGGACAGGGGCGCCATCCAGGCCCTGCTGCGGCATGACAAGGTCAACCAGGCCGTCACCCACGGCGCCCTGATCCCGGTCAGCCAGGGCGGCCCCGAGAGTCTGGCCAAGGGAAGCGACTGCAAGCGCCACCACACTCGCCCACATCCGGAGCGCATCACCAGCAGCAGCGGCCTGCAGCTCGATCACCTGATCCCCTCCGCCAACCTGAACGCGGTCGCCTCGGGCGTGTTCTGGCCCGCCAGCGTCGAGCCGGGCCATCACCTGGTGCATGACCCACAGCTCGGCATCGCCAAGGGGGTCAGCTCGGATCACCGCCTGGTGTGGGTGGATCTCGAGCTGGCCCCCGAGCCCGCTTCTTCCCATGCTTAAGAGCACCGAACCAGCAAACGTCAGGAGAGAACCATGAAGACCCGGATGGAAAGAGACAGCCTGGGAGAGATAGCCGTCCCGGCAGACAGACTCTGGGGGGCCCAGACCCAGCGCTCCCTGCACCACTTCAACATCTCGGGGGAGCGCCAGCCCATGGAGATCATCCATGCCCTGGCCCGTATCAAGTCCGCCTGCGCCAGGGTGAACCACGCCCTGGGACTGCTGCCCGCCCGCAAGGCCCAGGCCATCATGGCCGCCGCCGACGAGGTGCTGTGCGGCCTGCACGACGCCGAGTTTCCCCTGATGGTGTGGCAGACCGGCTCAGGCACCCAGACCAACATGAACCTCAACGAGGTGCTGGCGAACCGGGCCAGCGAACTGCTCGGCGGCCCGCGGGGAGAGGCGCGGCAGGTGCACCCCAACGACGAGGTAAACAAGAGCCAGTCCAGCAACGATGTCTTCCCCAGCGCCATGAACCTGGCGGCGGTCACCGCCATCACACAGCGGTTGCTGCCGGCCCTCTCCACCCTGAAACAGACCCTGGCAGACAAGGCCGCCGCCTTCGACCACATCGTCAAGATAGGCCGCACCCACTTGCAGGATGCCACCCCCCTCACCCTGGGCCAGGAGATCTCCGGCTGGGTCGCCCAGCTCGAACAGGGGGAGCGCCATCTCCGGGCCGCCCTGCCCCATCTGTGCGAGCTGGCCCTCGGCGGCACCGCCGTGGGCACCGGTCTGAACTGCCCCCCCGGCTTTGCCGAGGCGGTGGCCAGGGCTCTGGCCGAGCAGACCGGCCTGCCCCTGGTGAGCGCCCCCAACAAGTTCGAGGCCCTGGCGGCGAGCGATGCCCAGGTGCACGGCCACGGCGCCCTCAAGACGCTGGCGGCTTCCCTCATGAAGATCGCCAACGACGTGCGCTGGCTGGCGAGCGGCCCCCGCAGCGGGCTGGGGGAGCTTTGCATCCCCGAGAACGAGCCCGGCTCCTCCATCATGCCCGGCAAGGTCAACCCGACCCAGAGCGAGGCGCTCACCATGCTGTGCGCCCAAGTGATGGGCAACGATGTGGCCATCAACATCGGCGGCGCCAGCGGCAACTTCGAGCTCAACGTGTTCAGGCCCATGATCGCCCATAACTTCCTGCAGAGCGTGCGGCTCTTGGCGGACGGCATGCAGAACTTCCACGACCACTGCGCCGTGGGCATCACCCCGAACCAGCCCAGGATCGACGATCTGCTGGCCCGCTCCCTGATGCTGGTGACGGCCCTCAACCCCCATATCGGCTATGACAAGGCCGCCGAGATCGCCAAACGGGCCCACCACCAGGGGCTGACTTTGCGGGAGGCGGCCATCGCCTCCGGCCACCTCACGGCCCAGCAGTTCGATGCCTGGGTGGTGCCCGCCGACATGGTGGGACGGCAGCCATAGGCCAACTCAGCCACCGGGAGTCAGATGCCGGTGCCTGCCCAGATGGTGGGACCAGGTACATGGAGGCGGTTAAAAACAGAAAGGGCGCCATGGCGCCCTTTTCATTAGCAAAGCCGTCTCAGCTTTTGCTCTGACAGTTGAACATCCAGCGGGTGCCGAACTTGTCCACCAGGGATCCGAAATAGTCGCCCCAGAACATCTCCTGCAGCGGCATCTCCACCTGGCCTCCCTCGGCCAGGGCCGCAAACAGGCGGTCGGTCTCGGCCCGGCTGTCCGGCTCCAGGTTGAGGTAGCTGTTGTTGCCCTGCACCAGGGTGAACCCCATGCTGGCGGGGGCGTCCGTGCCCATCAGCACGTGGCCGCCCAGGATCGCCAACTCCACATGCATCACCAGATCGCCATCTTCCTGTGACAGGGGCGGCTGACCCGGGCAGCCGGGGGACTCCTTGAATCTGTGGATGGGGCCGTTGAACTCGCCGCCGAACACCTCGCGGTAGAAGAGGAAGGCCGCCTCCGCCTCCCGGGCAAAATTGAGATAGGTACTGACACGCGCCATGGGTTTCTCCTTGTCACCTATGCTGACCACTGTGGCCAGCTAACAGCTTAGAAGAGCACGGGGCGCTGTCGGGTGGCGATCCGGCCCCCCTCCCCGCATGGGGAGCCGGGCTCGCTGGCTCCGTCCGGGCCACACCTGCAAAAAGTGCAACCCTACCCACAGATGGGTTGCACCTCTTATAGGCATTCATAAGGTGCATTGCCAACCCATTAATAATGCTGTGAAAAGGGCACGAGCGGCGCGTTTGAAGAGAGTCCGATGAAGACTGACCTCATGGAGAAATTCAACAATGTAACCAAAACATTAAAATTTCTTTCTTGAAGGTTGCACCTGGTTGCACCATCATCGGCAAAATTTAACCGTCCGGTAATATTATTACCTTATAGACACAGGAAGTCCCATGGCCACTACCACCCTCGGCGTCAAACTCGATGAAGCGACCCGCGACCGCCTCAAACAGGCGGCGCAGACCCTGGATCGCACCCCCCACTGGCTGATCAAGCAGGCGATCTTCACCTATCTGGAGCAGCTGGATCGCGGCCTGACTCCGCCCGAGCACTCCGGGCTGGCCGTTGCCGCCGGGGAAGAGGCCATCGAGACCCTCACCGAGCAGGGCATCCAGGTCTTCCTCGAGTTTGCCGAGAGCATCTTGCCGCAGTCCGTGCTGCGTGCCGCCATCACCTCCGCCTATCGCCGCCCCGAGACCGAGGCCGTGCCCATGCTGCTGGAGCAGGCCCGCCTGCCCAAGGAGAAGGCCGAGGCCACCCAGAAGCTGGCCCTCGGCATCGCCGAGAAGCTGCGCAACCAGAAGAGCGCCAGCGGCCGTCAGGGCCTGGTGCAGGGGCTGCTGCAGGAGTTCTCCCTCTCTTCCCAGGAAGGGGTTGCCCTGATGTGCCTGGCGGAGGCGCTGCTGCGCATCCCCGACAAGGCGACCCGGGATGCCCTGATCCGCGACAAGATAAGCGGCGGCAACTGGAGCCAGCATCTGGGCCAGAGCGCCTCATTGTTCGTCAACGCCGCCTCCTGGGGCCTGCTCATCACCGGCAAGCTGGTGGCCACCCACAACGAAGCTGGCCTCAACAGCTCCCTCAAGGGGCTGATCGGCAAGGGCGGCGAGCCGCTGATCCGCAAGGGTGTGGACATGGCGATGCGCCTGATGGGGGAGCAGTTCGTCACCGGCGAGACCATAGCCGAGGCGCTGGCGAACGCGGGCAACATGGAAAACAGGGGCTTCCGCTACTCCTACGACATGCTGGGGGAAGCGGCCCTCACCGAGGAGGATGCCAAGCGCTATCTGGCCTCCTACGAGCAGGCCATCCACGCCATCGGCAAGGCCTCCCACGGTCGCGGCATCTACGAGGGGCCGGGCATCTCCATCAAGCTCTCCGCCCTGCATCCGCGCTACAGCCGTGCCCAGTACGATCGCGTCATGGAGGAGCTCTACCCCACCCTGCTGGGCCTGACCCAGCTCGCCAGGCAGTATGACATCGGCATCAACATAGACGCCGAGGAGGCCGATCGGCTGGAGATCTCCCTCGACCTGCTGGAGAAACTCTGCTTCGACCCGTCTCTCGCGGACTGGAACGGCATCGGCTTCGTCATCCAGGCCTACCAGAAACGCTGCCCCTATGTGATCGACTATGTCATCGATCTCGCCAAGCGCAGCCGTCACCGCCTGATGATCCGGCTGGTGAAGGGCGCCTACTGGGACAGCGAGATCAAGCGCGCCCAGCAGGATGGCCTGGAGGGTTACCCCGTCTATACCCGCAAGCCCTACACCGATGTCTCCTATCTCGCCTGCGCCCGCAAGCTGCTGGCGGTGCCCGAGTCCATCTATCCCCAGTTCGCCACCCACAACGCCCATTCCCTGTCTGCCATCTACCAGCTGGCGGGGCAGAACTACTACCCGGGCCAGTACGAGTTCCAGTGCCTGCACGGCATGGGTGAGCCGCTCTACGAACAGGTGGTCGGCAAGGTCGCCGACGGCAAGCTCGGTCGCCCCTGCCGCATCTATGCGCCGGTCGGCAGCCACGAGACCCTGCTCGCCTACCTGGTGCGCCGCCTGCTGGAGAACGGGGCCAACACCTCCTTCGTCAACCGCATCGCGGACAACAGCATCTCCCTGCAGGATCTGGTGCAGGATCCGGTACAGCAGATCGAGCAGATGGCCGCCCGTGAAGGCAGCCTGGGTATGCCCCACCCGCGCATTCCCCTGCCCCGTGAGCTGTACGGTGAAGCCCGCCCGAACTCCGCCGGTCTGGATCTCGCGAACGAGCACAGACTCGGGTCGCTGTCCGCCGCCCTGCTCGCCAGCACCAACACCGTCTATCAGGCCCTGCCCATCTTGGGTAATGAACAGCCGGGCTGCGACATCGACGCACCGACCCAGTTCCAGCACGTGGTCAACCCGGCGGATCACCGCGATCTGGTCGGTCAGGTGAGCGAAGCCACGGTAGAGCTGGTGGACAGCGCGCTGGCCTGTGCTCTCTCCAGCGGCCAGATCTGGCAGGCCACACAACCCGCCGAGCGGGCCGCCGTGCTGGAGCGCGCCGCCGATCTGATGGAATCCGAGCTGCAACCCCTGATGGGCCTGCTGGTGCGCGAATCCGGCAAGACCTTCGCCAACGCCATCGCCGAGGTGCGCGAGGCGGTGGACTTCCTGCGCTACTACGCCGCCCAGGCGCGCGATCACTTCGCCAACGAGAGCCACAGGCCGCTCGGCCCCGTGGTCTGCATCAGCCCCTGGAACTTCCCGCTGGCCATCTTCAGCGGCCAGGTCTGCGCGGCCCTGGCGGCCGGCAATACGGTGCTGGCGAAACCGGCGGAGCAGACCCCCCTCATCGCCGCCCAGGCGGTGCGCATCCTGCTGGAAGCCGGCGTCCCCGCCGGAGCGGTGCAACTGCTGCCTGGCCGCGGTGAAACCGTGGGTGCGGCGCTTATCGCGGACGAGCGGGTCCGTGGCGTCATGTTCACCGGCTCCACCGAGGTAGCGGGCATCATCTCCCGCAACCTGGCCGGTCGCCTCGACGCCCAGGGCCGCACCATACCGCTCATCGCCGAGACCGGCGGGCAGAACGCCATGATCGTCGACTCCTCCGCCCTGACCGAACAGGTGGTGATGGACGTCATCTCCTCGGCGTTCGACAGCGCCGGTCAGCGCTGCTCCGCCCTGCGGGTGCTGTGCGTGCAGGACGATGTGGCCGAGCGAGTGATCCGCATGCTCAAGGGCGCCATGGCCGAGTACAAGGTCGGCAGCCCCGAGCACCTCTCCACCGACATAGGCCCTGTCATCGACGCCGAGGCCAAGGCCAACATAGAGCGCCACATCAAGGCCATGGGAGACAAGGGTCGCCGGGTGCACCAGATTGCCCGCACCCAAGAGGGCGCCTGCAACCGCGGCACCTTCGTGCTGCCGACGCTGATCGAACTCGACAGCCTGGATGAGCTGGGCCCGGAGGTGTTCGGCCCGGTGCTGCATCTGGTGCGCTACCCCCGCGCCAAGCTCGGTGAGCTGCTCGCGCAGATCAACGACAGCGGCTACGGCCTGACCCTGGGGGTCCATACCCGGATCGACGAGACCATAGCCCAGGTGGTCAACACCGCCAAGGTCGGCAACCTCTACGTCAACCGCAACATTGTGGGCGCCGTGGTCGGGGTGCAGCCGTTCGGCGGCGAAGGGCTCTCCGGGACAGGTCCCAAGGCGGGCGGCCCGCTCTACATGTACCGTCTGCTCGGGGCGCGCCCGCAGGAGGCGGTGACCAGCCAGCTTCGCCAGGAGCAGGGGGCAACCCCGCAAGCCGAGGCCGCCAAACCGGCACTGCTGGCCTTGCGTGGCTGGGCAGCCAAGCAGGCCCCGGCACTGGTGGCCCTGTGCGATCGCTACGGCGAGCTGGCGCTGAGCGGCCTGACCCAGCTGCTGGTCGGCCCCACCGGCGAGCGCAACAGCTACAGCCTGCTGCCCAGGGAGCGGGTGCTCTGTCTGGCCGCCGACGATCAAGAAGCCAGGGCGGATCTGCTGGCCCAACTGGCGGCCTGTCTGGCGGTCGGGACGCAAGTGCTGTGGCAGGACAATGCCCAGAACCGCACCCTGCTGGCCAGCCTGCCCAGCGAGGTACAAGGGCGTATCCAGCTGGTGGCGGACTGGGCCAACAGCGAGGTTGGCTTCGATGCTCTGCTGCACCACGGTGACTCGGATCAGCTGCGGGAAGTGGCCAAGCTGGCCGCCGCCCGTGCTGGCGCCATCGTCGGCGTGCACGGCCTGCACCGTGGCGAGACCGACATCCCCCTGGAGCGCCTGCTGATCGAGCACGCCCTCTCGGTCAACACCGCCGCCGCCGGTGGCAACGCCAGCCTGATGACCATAGGCTAAACGTCGCGCAGTGACAGAGACCCAGGCCCCGCAGACGCGGGGCTTGTTTTTGCAGAGCCTTGCGCACAGAAGCAGAAAGGCCGTTCGTGACATCGCACGAACGGCCTTTCTGTTGATTCGGTGAGGCTTGCCGTCTGATGACGCCGCGTCACTCGAATGTCCGAATACGATTCGCTATTCGAACCTACACATATTCCATGAAGACGCGGGAAGTGAGCTTGGTGATCAGCTCATAGGGAATGGTGCCTATCTCGTCGGCGACCCGCTCCACCGGCAAGCCCTCGCCCCAGAGCACCGCCTCGTCACCGGCCTTGTCGATGGCACCCGGGCCGAGATCCACTGTGGTCATGTCCATGGAGACCCGTCCCACCAGGGGTACGATGCGACCGTTGACCAGCACCGGCGTGCCATTGGGGGCCATGCGGGGATAACCGTCGCCATAGCCAATGGCGATCACCCCGAGCCGGGTATCGCGGGTCGACACCCAGTTGGCGCCATAACCCACAGGCTCGCCCGCCTTGTGATCCCGCACCGCGATGAGCTGGGTCTTGAGGGTCATCACGGGCTTGAGGTCGTAATCCGCCGCCACCGTATTGGGGAAGGGGGAGACGCCGTAGAGGATCACGCCGGGGCGGATCCAGTCGCAGTGGGAATCCGGCCAGGCCAGGATGCCCGCCGAGTTGGCCATGGCCCGCTCGCCCGCAAGCGGCGCAGTCAGCTGGCTGAACAAGTCGATCTGCTCGCGGGTGGTGGATTGGTCCAGCTCATCGGAGCGGCTGAAGTGGGTCATGACGTTGAACGGCTGCACCACGTTCTTGCACTTGCCGAGGCGCTCGATAAAGGCGGGCATCTCGTCGCTGCGCACGCCGAGCCGGTGCATGCCGGTATCGAGCTTGAGCCAGGCCACCACGGGGGCAGGCAGCTCGGCCTGCTCCAGGGCTTCGAGCTGCTCCCAGGTGTGCACCGCGGTCTGCAGGTTGTTGGCCGCCAGCACCGGCAGATCCGCGCTCGAGAAGAAGCCCTCCAGCAGCACTATGGGTTTGACCACGGCGCAGGAGCGCAGCATCAGCGCCTCCTCGATGCGGGCCACCGCATAGGCGTCCGCATCCACCAGGGTGCGGGCGACCGGCAGCAGGCCATGGCCGTAGGCGTTGGCCTTGACCACGGCGATGATCTTGCAGGAAGGCGCGTGGCGCTTGACCACGGCGAGGTTGTGGCGCAGGGCCGAGGTATCGATTTGGGCAATAGCCGCTTTCATCTGTTTTCCCTTACGAGGGCATGATGGCGCACCTGCGCCAGGCACCGAGTGGTGTCATCCCTTGATAGTCATCGTCTAAGGCCGGACCGGCAGAATTGTCGAACCGGGAAAACAAGCCCTGACGGTCGGCCACTATCTGAGTTGGCTATCGGTCAGGGTAGTTGTAGTGATGGCTACGCAGCCCTCACCTTGGGTTTACATCAATAGTCATCATCAAATGCCGGGCCCGCGTAGTTGTCGAACCGGGAGAACTGGCCCTGGAAGGTGAGGCGCACCCGGCCTATGGGGCCGTTACGCTGCTTGCCGATGATGATCTCGGCGATCCCCTTGTCGGGGCTGTCGTCGTGATAGACCTCGTCGCGGTAGATGAACATGATCAAGTCCGCGTCCTGCTCGATGGAGCCCGATTCCCGCAGATCCGAGTTGACCGGGCGTTTGTCGGCCCGCTGCTCCAGGCTTCGGTTGAGCTGGGAGAGCGCCACCACAGGGCATTGCAGCTCTTTCGCCAGCGCCTTGAGGGAGCGGGAGATTTCACCGATCTCCAGGGTACGGTTGTCAGACAGCGCCGGTACCCGCATCAGCTGCAGGTAGTCGATCATGATCATGGACAGACCGCCATGCTCGCGGGCGATACGCCGCGCGCGGGAGCGTACGTCGGTCGGGGTCAGGCCGGAGGCGTCGTCGATGTACATCTTGCCCTTCTCCAGCAAGAGCCCCATGGTGGAGGAGAGGCGGGCCCAATCCTCGTCGTCGAGCTGACCGGTCCGCACCTTGGTCTGGTCGATGCGTCCCACCGAGGCGAGCATACGCATGATGATCTGCTCCGAGGGCATCTCGAGAGAGAAGATGAGCACCGGCTTGTCGGCGGTGAGGGCCGCGTGCTCGCACAGGTTCATGGCGAAGGTGGTCTTGCCCATGGAAGGACGGGCGGCGACGATGACCAGATCCGAGCGCTGCAGGCCGGCGGTCATCTTGTCGAGATCGCCATAACCGCTTGAAACCCCTGTCACCCCGTTGTGGGGGGTCTTGAACAGCTCCTCAATCTTGTCGACCGTCTGCTCGAGGATGAGCTTGAGGGGCTGGGGGCCCTCGTTGGCGCTGGTGCGCTGCTCGGCGATCTTGAACACCTTGCTCTCGGCGAGATCCAGCAGATCGCCGGAGGTACGCCCCTGAGGCTCGTAGCCCGCCTCGACTATCTCGTTGGCGACCGAGATCATCTCCCGCACCACGGCGCGCTCGCGCACGATTTCGGCGTAGGCACTGATGTTGGCGGCACTTGGGGTGTTCTTGGCGATCTCCACCAGATAGGCGAAGCCACCGGCCTCCTCCAGCTGCTCGGAGCGCTCCAGCTCCTCCTGCAGGGTGATGAGGTCGATGGGGTTGCCGGCGTTGGAGAGCCTGTCCATGGCCTGGAAGATGAGCCTGTGAGGCCGGCTGTAGAAGTCCTTGTCGATCACCCGCTCGGCCACCCGATCCCAAGCCTCGTTGTCCAGCATCAGGCCGCCCAGTACGGACTGCTCTGCCTCGAAGGAGTGGGGGGGAACTTTCAGCTGTTGTGTCTTGGCGTCTTTTTTCGCCGTCACTTGCTCTGCCATACACCTAAAAACCGCAGCGGGAAGGGGACGGGAATTTTACAAAAGAAAGCCCGCCACCGCGAGCGCTAATCTGGCCAGAGGCCGGATCGCCCCGCGCGCCCGCGCCGCCCTTGCCAGGGGGTCGCCACTCGGGCAGGCTGTCGCCTCCTTACTTCGTTCATGAATAATTCATGCCTGGGGTGTTACTCCTAGCGCCAAGCTGCGCCACATAGCGGGACTGGCAGCCTGCCATGCGCCTTGCCACTAGCGGGACATGCCCCACCCATAGCTGAGAGTGAAACGCGTCAAAATGAAAAAAATGCTGACCCTGTTTGCCCTGATCCTGGCCATTGGCCTGGGGGCCCCCATCGCCGAAGCCAAGAAATTTGGCGGCGGCAAATCCTTTGGCAAGAGCTACAAGACGGCGCCGGCCCAACCGGCGGCCAAGCCTGTCGACACCAAGAACCCGACTGTGGGTGCCCAAGGGGCGCCCAAGAAGAGCGGCATGATGGGCGGTCTGCTGGGTGGCCTGCTGGCCGGTGGTCTGTTCGCCTACCTGCTGGGCAGCGGCGCCTTCGAAGGCCTGCAGGGCATGGACATGCTGCTGATCGCCGCCCTGGCCCTCGGTGTCTTCTTCCTGATCCGCACCCTGCGCCGCAGCAAGGCGGCCCAGATGTCACCCCAGCAGCGAACGGCCTATGCCGGCTACCAGCCTCAGGCACCCCAGCAGTTCGAGCAGAGCACCAGCGCGCCGCAGGCGACCGGTTTCGCCGACAGCGACGTGCCCTTCCGCCTGCCGCCGGGCTTTGACATGAATGGTTTCCTGTCCGGTGCCCGGGATCACTACCGCACCCTGCAAGAAGCCTGGAACCAGAACGACCTGGAGAAGGTGCGCGAGTACGTGAGCCCCGAGCTGTTCGAGCAGCTCAAGGCCGAGCGCGCCGAGCTCTCCGGCGAGCAGCATACCGAAGTCATGTACGTGGACACCCAGCTGGTTCGCGCCGACCACGGCAGCGACTGGGCCCAGGTGAGCGTGCGCTTCAGTGGCCGCTACATGGACCGCCAGGAGCAGGTCGAGGAAGATATCAAAGAGGTGTGGCACCTGGAGCGCAACCTGGCCAAGGCCGGCGCTCCCTGGCATATCGTGGGTATCGAGCAGCTCTGATCCCGCGCTCTGCAGGATGAAAAAAGGCGACCTTGCGGTCGCCTTTGTCATTGGCGGGCCCGGGGCTCAGCCAGCCCCTCTCCTCCTCTCCTGTCCGGGCATGCACCCCGCCCACCTGCATCCCCCCTCCCTGGGCCTTGCGAATCAAGCCTGTGTCCGCAGCCGTGCCCACCTTAGCTGGCGCGCCTCGCCTCCTCCGCCCATGCCATGCAACCCGGTACACCATCGGCGGCGCTCACGCTCGGCCGCCCCGATACCAAGGCAGATGCCGGCAAGGCTGGCTCACTCCCTGACCCATTCCCTGACTCATTCCCTGAGCCACCCCAGCGGCTCTCCCATGGCGACACCGTCGGCTCCGCTACCAGGGGCCACGCGCCAAGCCACTAAACGGACACTGGCCCTCTCCCCATGGCTCCTTGGAAATAACCAGATGTCGGCGCCTGGGCAAGGCGACACTGTGCCGCTCCCTGCTCCCAGGGCGGCATCGAGGCCAGCCGGCGTCGTCGGGCCTCCCCTCTCCCTCGGTCCCGGCCATAAAAAAAGAGCCCTCCCGGGCTCTTTCTCATGACGCGGATCCGGTGCCTTAGAGGATAAAGGTCGACACCTGCTTGCTCAGATCCGTGGCCCGGCCCTTGAGGCTGTGGGCCTGATCCAGATCGCGCATGGCGGAGGCGGTGATCTCGTCGGTCACGTCCTTGATCGCCGTGGTGTTCTGGGTGATCTCGCCGGTCACCTGGGTCTGCTCCTCGGCGGCGGTCGCTATCTGACCCGCCATGTCGGAGATAAGGGAGACCGCCTGGGTGATCTCTTCGAGGGCGGCGGCGGCGGCATCGGCATCCTGCACGCTGTTGTCCGCCAACCCCTGGCTGGTCTGCATCAGGCTGACCGCACGGGCCGTGGTCTGTTGCAGCGTCTCTATGGTGGACTGGATCTCCTGGGTGGAGTCCTGGGTGCGGCGCGACAGCACCCGCACCTCGTCGGCCACCACGGCGAACCCGCGGCCCTGTTCGCCGGCCCGGGCCGCCTCGATGGCGGCGTTGAGCGCCAGCAGGTTGGTCTGCTCGGCGATCCCCTGGATGGTGGAGAGGATGCCGGAGATGGCCTGGGCGTGGCGGCTCAGCTCGCCGATCACCTCGGTCGCCTGCCCCACTTCGTTGGCCAGGCTGTTGATGGATTGCCGGGTCTGGTTCACCAGCTGCTTGCCCTGCTCGCTGCTCTGGGTCGACTGCTGGGCCGCCGCCGCCGTGTTCTCGGCGTTGCCTGCGATCTCCATGGTGGCGCTGGCCATCTCGGTGACGGCGGTGGCGACCATGGTCACTTCCTGCTGCTGGCGCTGCAGCTCTTCCACCGCGGCCTGGTTGGTCACCAGGCTGCGCTCCGCGTCCGCATCCAGCTCATTGGCCAGGTTGCGAATGTGACCAATCAGCTGATGCTGGCTGCCGACGAAGCGGTTGAAGCTGTCCGCCAGCTGACCCACCTCGTCGTTGGCATCTATCTTGATGCGCTGGGTCAGATCGCCGTTACCGTCGGCGATGCGGGCCAGGGCCTGGGAGACCTTGACCAGGGGGCCGAGCAGCAGGCTGACCAGCCAGGAGATGGCGAGTATGCTGCCCACCAGCACCACCAGGGCCATGGCGAGCTGGGTCATCAGCAGGGAGGAAAGCGGCGCCTCCAGGGTCGCCTTGTCCAGTACCAGCACCAGCTCCCAGTCGGTGCCCGGCACATCGACCGCCAGCAGCAGCTTGTCGCGACCCTCGCCGTCAAAATAGGCTGGCACCAGGCTCTGGCTCGCCTTGCTCTGCTCGATCAGGGCATTGGTGAGATCGCTGTCGATCTCGGTGGCCGGCTTCATCGCCTTGGCGGCATCCTTGTAGGCGATGACGGTGCCGTCCTTGTGCATCATGATGGCGAAGCCGTCGGCGGGCAGCTTCATCTTGGTGATGTCTTCCACCAGAGAGGCGATGGAGAGATCGCCGCCGACCACACCGCCCTGGGCCGGCTGGGCCAGGGTGACCACCATGACGTTGTAGGCCACGTCCAGATAGGGCTTGGTCACTATCATGCCCCCCTTGGCCATGGCCTCCTGATACCAGCCACGGGTGCGGGGATCATAGCCATCGCGGTTGATGGAGGGGTCCGAGTCATGCATCTTGCCACTGCCCTCACCGAAGTAGGTGAGCTGGAAGCGACCGGAGACCTGAGCCTGTTGCAAAGCATCGAGGGGCTGGGCACTGGCCTTGTTGCCCAGGGCCTGGATCACGTCCCGGCGGGCGCTCAGCCAGTCACTGACACTCTGTGCCTGTTGGCCGCCCAGACGCAGCACCTGTTCCTGACTGCCTTGCAACAGCTGGTTTTTCTGGCTGGAGTAGCTCTGCCAGGAGAGCAGCAGGATCACCAGCGAGAGCGCGATCACCACAGACATCAGTATCTTCTGCTTGAGTGAGAGGTTTTTCATCATGTGTGCTTCTTATGTCAGGAAGAGGGTGTGCCCACCGATGCCATCGGCATCTTAGTCTTGCAGCAATGAATAACGGCCGGTGGCAGAAAACCTGAACCCCAATCTGGCCGAACCGGCAAAATTTTCGCCGCCATGGCCAAGAATGCGCCACTAATTGCCCCGTCGAAGACGACAAGGGCGGGGCAACCCTGTTTATTCCTTCCGCAATTGGCTAGAATATCCCGTTTTTAAATCACATCGACCCCGAGAGTTTTCACGATGTTTGAAGTCAATCCTGTATTAAACAAGCTTAAGGAGCTGTCTGAGAGGACCGAGCTGCTTAGGGGGTACCTTTGACTATGACGCCAAGAAAGAGCGTCTAGAAGAGGTCAACGCCGAGCTGGAACAGCCGGACGTCTGGAATGAACCCGAGCGCGCCCAGGCCCTGGGCAAGGAGCGCGTCGCGCTGGAGAACGTGGTCGGCACCATAGACGTCTTGACCCAGGGCGCCGACGACGTGGCCATGCTGGTTGAGCTGGCCGTGGAGGGCGAGGACGAGGACACCTTCAACGAAGCCGTGGCCGAAGCCGACGGGCTGGAGGCCAAGCTGGTGGATCTCGAGTTCCGCCGCATGTTCTCCGGTCAGCACGACGCCTCCGACTGCTACATCGACATCCAGTCAGGCTCCGGCGGCACCGAGGCCCAGGACTGGGCCAACATGGTGCTGCGCATGTACCTGCGCTGGGGCGATGCCCACGGCTACAAGCCCGAGCTCATCGAATGCTCCGAAGGGGACGTGGCCGGCATCAAGTCCGCCACCATCAAGTTCACCGGCGAGTATGCGTTCGGCTGGCTGCGCACCGAGACCGGCGTACACCGTCTGGTACGGAAATCGCCGTTCGATTCCGGTGGCCGTCGTCACACCTCGTTCTGCTCCGTGTTCGTCTATCCCGAGATCGATGACGACATCGACATCGAGATCAACCCGGCGGATCTGCGCATCGACGTCTACCGCGCCTCCGGTGCCGGTGGTCAGCACGTCAACCGGACCGAGTCCGCTGTGCGTATCACCCACATCCCGACCGGGGTGGTGGTGCAGTGCCAGAACGACCGTTCCCAGCACAAGAACAAAGATCAGTGTATGAAGCAGCTGAAGGCCAAGCTCTACGAGCTGGAAATTCAGAAGCAGAATGCCGAGAAACAAGCCCTGGAAGAGACCAAGTCCGACATCGGCTGGGGCAGCCAGATCCGCTCCTACGTGCTCGATGACGCCCGTATCAAGGATCTGCGCACCGGCGTCGAGACCCGCAACACCCAAGGGGTGCTCGACGGCGACCTGGACAAGTTTATCGAAGCCAGCCTGAAGTCAGGCCTGTAACACGCAGCAGCAGGAATCACCATGTCTGAACAAACCACAACTCCGGAAGTCGACCACAGTCTCGAACTGAACAACGAGATGACAGAGCGTCGCGCCAAGCTGGCCGCCTTGCGTGCACAGGGCAATCCCTTCCCCAACGATTTCCGTCGTGACAGCCTCTCCGGCGATCTCCATGCCGAGTTCGACGCCAAGAGCAGCGACGAGCTGGTCGCCCTGGGCAAGCGGGTTTCGATCGCCGGTCGCATCATGACCCGCCGCATCATGGGCAAGGCCTCCTTCGCCACCCTGCAGGACATGGCTGGCAAGATCCAGATCTACGTGACCCGTGACGACCTGCCGGAAGGCTTCTACAACGAGCAGTTCAAGAAGTGGGATCTGGGGGACATCGTCGGTGTCGAAGGGACCCTGTTCAAGACCCAGACCGGCGAGCTCTCCGTCCACGTCGAAGTCATCCGCCTGCTGACCAAGGCCCTGCGCCCGCTGCCCGAGAAGCACAAGGGCCTGACCGACCAGGAAGCCCGCTGCCGTCAGCGTTACCTGGATCTCATCGCCAACGAAGAGTCCCGCAAGACCTTCGTGACCCGTACCAAGGTGGTGGCCGGTATCCGCAAGTTCCTGAACGACAAGCGCTTCATGGAAGTGGAAACCCCCATGATGCAGGTGATCCCGGGTGGCGCCTCCGCCCGTCCCTTCATCACTCACCACAATGCGCTGGACATCGACATGTACCTGCGTATCGCGCCTGAGCTCTATCTGAAGCGTCTGGTGGTCGGTGGTTTCGAGCGTGTCTACGAGATCAACCGCAACTTCCGTAACGAAGGCATCTCCGTTCGCCATAACCCCGAGTTCACCATGCTCGAGTTCTACATGGCCTACGCCGATTACATCGATCTGATGGATCTCACCGAAGAGATGCTGCGTACCCTGGCCCAGGACATTCTGGGGGACACCAGGATCCGTTACGCCAAAGAGGGCGAAGAGGGCCTGACCATCGATTTCGGTCAGCCGTTCCAGCGCCTCTCCATGGTGGACTCCATCCTCAAGTACAACCCGGGTGTGACCCGCGACGATCTGGCCACCCTGGAGAAGGCCAGCGCCGTCGCCAAGGGCCTGAAGATCGAGCTGATGAAGAGCTGGGAGCTGGGCCACGTGATCACCGCCATCTTCGAAGAGACGGTGGAACACATGCTGCTGCAACCCACCTTCATCACAGAGTACCCGGCCGCCGTCTCCCCGCTGGCCCGTCGCAACGACCAGAACCCGGACGTCACCGACCGCTTCGAGTTCTTCATCGGCGGCCGCGAGCTGGCCAACGGCTTCTCCGAGCTCAACGATGCCGAAGATCAGGCCGAGCGCTTCCAGGCCCAGGTTGACCAGAAGGCCGCCGGCGACGACGAAGCCATGTTCTACGACGCCGACTTTGTCACCGCGCTGGAACACGGCCTGCCGCCCACTGCCGGTCAGGGCATTGGCATCGACCGTCTGGTGATGCTGTTTACCAACAGCCACACCATCCGCGACGTCATCCTGTTCCCGGCCCTGCGTCCGCAGAAATAAGACGTGCAGACAGCCAGCTCGTCAGGCCAACCCTGACAGCCAGTACCACGAGAGGCCCCGCCATGGCGGGGCCTCTTTTTTATGGTCACGGCGCGGCAATCACGGCGCAGCAAAGGCGGCCCATGGCCCTCAGCCGAGCGGGGCAACCACTCCCCTCACCTCTGGATCAGGGCCTGCTGCGATCCCCCTCCCTGCACCATCATGGCGGGATTGCCGGTGAAAGGAACCTGGGCGAAGGCATTGACGTGAAACAGCTGGATCATGGTCTCTCCTGACGAGGGGGAAGTGGGGGTTGGCACGCACAAATCCGGGGGAAACGCCGCACCGCCATGGGCGCCATCCCGCGTCCGGCGCCCGTCCGGTACTTTTTAATGCCTCAATCGAATAAAAAAGACATTTTTATTCTTTGTTGTTATCCATGCCAACCCTTACCCTGACCAAAAATCAGACCATGGAAGACGTGTGTGATGCAAGTGACGGACTCTTTGACCCAGATAACCCCCCTCTCCGATGAGCAGCAGCGCCAGCTGAGCCAGGCCCTCGCCACCCTCAACAGCCAGCAACTGACCTGGGTCAGCGGCTACCTCTATGGTCTGGCCCAGGCCGGTGGCGGCGTGGCGGCGGCGCCGATCCCGGCCGCGGCGGCCGGCGGCAGCCTGACCATTCTGTACGGCTCCCAGACCGGCAACGCCAAGGGGGTGGCCAGCGCCATCCACCAGCAAGCCCAGGCACAGGGACTGCCGGTGACCCTGGTCTCCATGGCGGACTACAAGCCCAAGCAGCTCAAGAAGGAGACCCACCTGCTGGTGGTGGTGAGCACCTATGGCGAGGGCGAGCCGCCCGAGCCCGCGGTGGACCTGCACGAGCAGCTCAAGAAGGGCAAGCTCGGCAAGCTCGACGGCGTCAAGTTCGCCGTTCTGGGGCTGGGGGACAGCTCCTATGAATTCTTCTGCAAGACAGGCCAGGACTTCGATGGCTGGCTGGCCCAGGCCGGTGGCGAGCGCATCGCCCCCCTCGCCAGCCTGGACGTGGATTACGAGGCCGGCGCCAAGGCCTGGAGCGAACAGGCCCTGGCCGCGGTCGCCGCGACCCTGAATGCGGGCCCGACCGGCTCTGTGGCCGGTGCCGTCAAGGCGGCCGTGGGCTACAGCCAGTTCGACAAGGCCAATCCCTTCCCGGCGCGCCTGTCGGTCAACCAGAAGATCACCGGTCGCGACTCCACCAAGGACATACGCCACATCGAGATCAGCCTGGAAGAGTCCGGCCTCAGCTATCAACCCGGTGACGCCCTCGGGGTCTGGTTCGACAACGACGCCGATCTGGTGGGAGAAGTGCTGGCCCTGACCGGTCTGACCGGTGACGAAGCTACCCCCCATGGCAGCCTGCGCGAGGCGCTGACCCGCCACTTCGAGCTGACCCGGCTGCACGGCGGCTTCATCACCGGATTGGCCGAGATCTCCACCGATGCGGCGCTCCATGACATCGCCGGTGACAAGGCCCAGCTCAATGCCCTGGTGGCGTCCGCCCAGGTGGTGGATGTGCTCAAGCGCTTCCCGACTCCCCTTGGCGCCGAGCAGCTGACCGGCCTGCTGCGCCCGCTCACGCCGCGCCTCTACTCCATCGCCTCCGCCCAGAGCGAGGTGGAAGAAGAGGTCCACCTGACAGTCGGCGTGGTGCGCTACCCCCAGGAAGATGGCACTGTGCGCAGTGGCGCCGCCTCCTCCTATCTGGCCGACAGGCTGGATGACGGGGCCGAGGTGCGGGTGTTCGTGGAGCACAACGACAACTTCCGCCTGCCGGCCAATCCCGATACCCCCGTCATCATGGTGGGCCCGGGCACCGGCATCGCCCCCTTCCGCGCCTTCTTGCAGGAGCGGGACGCCATCGGGGCCTCCGGCAAGAACTGGCTCTTCTTCGGCAACCCCCACTTTACCCAGGACTTCCTCTATCAGGTGGAGTGGCAGCGTTATGTGAAATCTGGCCTGCTGTCGAAGATCTCCCTGGCCTTCAGCCGGGATCAGGCCGGCAAGATCTATGTGCAGGACCGCCTGCGTGAGGCGGGGGCCGAGCTCTACCAGTGGCTGGCAGCGGGTGCTCACTTCTATGTGTGCGGCGACGCCAACCACATGGCCAGGGATGTGCAGGAAGCCCTGCTGGATGTGATTAGCGAGCACGGCCACAAGAGCCGTGAGGAAGCAGAAGAGTATTTGAGCGAATTGCGTCGTGCCAAACGTTATCAAAGGGATGTCTATTGATGAGCAAGCAACCTATCTCGAAACAGGAAGCGGGACCGGTCGAAGGGCCGCTGGCTGACAACGAACGCCTCAAGCGCGAGAGCAACTTCCTGCGCGGCACCATAGAGCAGGATCTCAAGGATCCCCTCACCGGCGGCTTCAACGGCGACAACTTCCAGCTGATCCGCTTCCACGGCATGTATCAGCAGGATGACAGAGACATCCGCCCCGAGCGCGCCGCCCAGAAGCTCGAGCCCCTGCACAACGTCATGCTGCGGGCCCGCCTGCCCGGCGGCATCATCACCCCGGCCCAGTGGCAGGTGATCGACAAGTTTGCCGAGGAGCACAGCCTGTATGGCAGCATCCGCCTGACCACTCGCCAGACCTTCCAGTTCCACGGCGTGCTCAAGCGTGACATCAAGCTGATGCACCAGACCCTCAACAGCACCGGCATCGATTCCATCGCCACCGCGGGGGACGTGAACCGCAACGTGCTCTGCACCAGCAATCCGGTGGAGTCCGAGCTGCACCAGGAGGCCTACGAGTGGGCCAAGCAGATCTCCGAGCACCTGCTGCCCAAGACCCGCGCCTATGTCGAGATCTGGCTGGACGGCGAGAAGCTGGGGGGCGACGAGGAGCCCATCCTGGGTTCCAACTATCTGCCGCGCAAATTCAAGACGACCGTGGTGATCCCGCCCCACAACGACATCGATGTCCACGCCAACGATCTCAACTTCGTGGCCATCGCAGATGGCGGCAAGCTGGTGGGCTTCAACGTGTTGGTGGGCGGCGGTCTGGCCATGACCCACGGCGACACCAGCACCTATCCGCGCAAGGCGAGCGACTTCGGTTTCATCCCGCTCTCCCACGTGCTGGAGGTGGCGGCCGCCGTGGTCAGCACCCAGCGCGACTGGGGCAACCGGGTCAACCGCAAGAACGCCAAGACCAAGTACACCCTCGAACGGGTCGGGGTCGAGGCCTTCAAGGCCGAGGTGGAGCGCCGCGCCGGCATCGCGTTTGCCGAGAGCCGCCCCTATGTCTTCACCAGCCGTGGCGATCGTTTCGGCTGGGTGGAGGGGATCGACGGCAAGCATCACCTCACCCTGTTTATCGAGAACGGCCGCCTGCTGGACTTCCCGGGCAAGCCCCTCAAGACCGGCATGCTGGAGATCGCCAAGATCCACCAGGGGGATTTTCGCCTCACCGCCAACCAGAACCTGATCATCGCCGGGGTGCCCGCCGGCGAGAAGGCCCGCATTGAAGCCCTGGCCCGCCAGTATGGCCTCATCGATGATGGCGTGAGCGAGCAGCGCAAGCAGTCCATGGCCTGCGTCGCCCTGCCCACCTGCCCCCTGGCGATGGCCGAGGCCGAGCGCATGCTGCCGGCCTTTGTCACCGACATCGAGGGGCTGCTGGCCAAGCACGGCCTGGCGCAAGATGCCATCATCTTCCGGGTCACCGGCTGCCCCAACGGCTGTGGCCGCGCCATGCTGGCGGAGGTGGGGCTGGTGGGCAAGGCCCCCGGTCGCTACAACCTGCACCTGGGCGGCAACCTGGAGGGAACCCGCATCCCCCGCATGTATCAGGAGAACATCACCGAGCCGCAGATCCTGGCCGAGCTGGATGCCCTCATCGGCCGCTGGGCCAAGGAGCGCAACCAAGGCGAGAGCTTCGGCGACTTCGTGATCCGTGCCGGCATCATAGCCCCCGTGGTCAACTCCGCCGTGGACTTCTACGCCGCCTGATCCCAAGGGCGCCGCGAGGCGCCCGTTTTCTTCACAGAGCGAGACACAGAGATGACACTGGATCTGACACAACTGCTCACCCTCTCCAAAGAGGAGCAGGTCGCCGCCCTGGCCCCCCACAACCGCGAGCTGGAGGCCATGAGCGCCCCCGAGCGGGTACGTTGGGCCCTGGCCAACCTGCCGGGACAGCACATCCTCTCTTCGAGTTTTGGCATTCAGGCGGCGCTGATGCTGCACCTGGTGAGCCGTGAGCGGGCCGATATCCCCGTGGTGCTGACCGACACCGGTTATCTGTTCCCCGAGACCTACCGCTTCATCGACGAGCTGAGCGAGCGTCTCGCCCTCAACCTCAAGATCTACCGGGCCGAGCTATCCCCCGCCTGGCAGGAGGCCCGCTTCGGCCTCTTGTGGGAGCAGGGTGTGGAGGGGATCACCCGCTACAACCAGCTCAACAAGGTAGAGCCCATGGACAGGGCCCTGAACGAGCTCGGCGCCCAGACCTGGTTCTCCGGCCTGCGCCGGGAGCAGTCCGGCAGCCGCGGCAAGCTGCCGGTGCTGGCCATCCAGCGCGGCCGCTTCAAGTTCCTGCCGGTCATAGACTGGAGCAACAAGGATGTCTTCTACTACTTCAAGGAGCACGACCTGCCCTATCACCCCCTGTGGGAGCAGGGCTACCTCTCGGTGGGCGACGTCCACACCACCGCCAAGTGGGAGCCGGGCATGAGCGAGGAGCAGACCCGCTTCTTCGGCCTCAAGCGCGAATGCGGCCTGCATGAAGAGAGCGGCGAGAGCGACGGCTCCGGGATCTGATCCCGCCGCCCCCCCCCAATACAAACGCCCGGGTCATCCCGGGCGTTTTCATGGGTTGGCAACGGTGGCTGGGACTAGAGCTTGCGCCCGAGCCGCTTCTCGACCTGGCGCCGTTCCCAGTCGGGGCCGAGCCACTTGGGCAGCTTGAACAGGTTGAAGGCGTGGGCCCCCAGCCCTATGCCCCAGCCCAGCATGGGCCACCAGGCCCAGATATGTCCCGGGCTGGTCACCAGGTTGATGACCCAGAGCAGGCTTATCACCAACCCGTAGCTGATGAGGTGGCCGTAGAACCCCTTCAACCCCTGCACAAACTCCATCGCCTCGCGCTCGTCCGGCGCAACCCCTTGCGCCCCCTTGGTTTCACTCATCTCGCTCTCCTGCAGTTGACTGAGGTCGAGTTCGAAGACGGCGGCCAGGGCCTTGAGGGATTCGAGACCGGGGGCCTGGCCCCCCTCTATCCGTTGCACCGTGCGGACACTCAACCCGGACAGGGTGGCCAGTTGATCCTGTGACCAGCCGCGCTGCAATCTCAACTTCCTGACGATCATCGATGAACTCCTTGTGCTAGTGACGAAAGCAAGCGTACCCGGCTTGGGCGAAATCCTTGACGACAGCGACCCGACATTCGGGTGACAGCCATTGCAGATCAATATCTTATAGCCGATTGGCCCGAATGAAAAAAGCCCGGCACAAAGGCCGGGCGGGAGAGTGACGAGGGGATGGCGCCTAGTTGGCGGCCCGAGCCGCCGTGAGCCACTGCTCGACCAGGGCTTGGTGCCCCTTGAGCCAGGCGTCGGCATGACGGGCTATGTCCGCCGGTTTGTTCTGCCCCTGCTTCATCAGGCTGTTCTGGACATTGATGTCATTGATGGGCAGCTTCATCTGCGCAAACAGCGTGGCCGCGGAGGGGTTCGCCTCGGCGAATGCCTTGTTGGCCACGATGTGCATGCTGTTCATCTCGAAGCCATAGTTCTTGCCATTGGCCAGCCTGGTGTCGCCCTCGCGGCCGTCCGGCAGGGCGGTGAAGGGCACCTCCAGCCAGACCACATCCTTGCCCGGCACCAGTTCACCGCTCACCCAGTAAGGGGTCCAGGTGTAGTAGAACACCGGCTTGTGCTCCTTGTAGCGGGTGATGGTGTCGGCAATGATGGCCGCGTAGTTGCCCTGCTGATGAGTCACCGTCTTGTCCAGCTCATAGGCCTTGAGCTGGTGGTTTATCACCCCCTCGCAGCCCCAGCCCGGGTTGCAACCCGCCAGATCGGCCTTGCCGTCACCGTCGCTGTCAAACAGGGCCGCCAGCTTGGGATCCTTGAGCTGGGCGATATTGGTGATGCCGTACTTGTCGGCGGTCGCCTTGTCGATGAGATAACCCTGGGCCGCGCCGGTCACATAGTCCCCATGGCGATAGAACTTGGCGTCCCCCCCCGACTTCTCGTACTTGTCCTTGTGCAGCGGGTTCCAGTTGAAGGCAAGGAAGGTCGCATCGCCACTGGCGACCGAGGCATAGCCCACGTTGTAGTCCGCCTCCTTGGCGGGCTTGACGTCATAGCCAAGCTCCCCCAGCAGCTTGCTCACCAGCAGGGTCTGGAACGCCTCCTCCGGCACGCTGCTCTGAATGGGTTGCACCAGGGTGGCGGCCATGGTGGTCGAGCTCAGCAGCAGGGTGCTCAGGGTCAATCCCTTGGTGATGGATCTCATGATACTTCTCCTTTGGTGTGAGTCTGATGATGGCGCCCGAACGGGGCGAGCAGCAGGCCGACGGGGCCTCGTTGATACCAGCGCCCAACGCGCTCGCCCCCCGACTGGCCCATGGCCTGGGTGAGGCGGTCGAGCACGATGGCCAGCAGCACTATGCCCAGGCCGCCGACCGAGGCCATGCCCATGTCGAGGCGACCTATGCCCCGCAGCACCATCTGCCCCAGGCCCCCCACCGCGATCATGGAGGCGATCACCACCATGGAGAGGGAGAGCATGAGCGACTGGTTGACCCCGGCCATGATGGTGGGCATGGCCAGTGGCAGTTGCACCTTGAACAGCAGCTGACGCGGGCTGGCACCGAATGAGTGGCCCGCCTCGATGAGATCCGCCGGTACCTGGCGAATGCCCAGTATGGTCAACCGGATCATGGGGGGCAGGGCGAAGATGATGGTCACCACCACCCCGGGCACGTTGCCGATGCCAAACAGCATGACGATGGGGATGAGGTAGACGAAGGCTGGCGTGGTCTGCATGGCATCGAGCAGAGGCCGGGTCCAGGCGGTGGCCCGCTCGCTGCGCGCCAGCAGTATGCCGGTCGGCAGGCCGATGACCATGCAAAACAGCAGGGAGGTCATCACCAGGGCCAGGGTCACCATGGCATCAGACCAGACACCTATGAGACCTATCGCGATGAGGGAACCGAGCGCCCCCAGGGCCATGGCGCCGCTGACCAGCTGCCAGGCGATCAGGGTCAGCAGGATCACCATGATGGCGGAAGGCACGGTTTGCAGCGCCTGGGTCAAGGCGTTGAGGGTCACCTCCACCGGTGCCCTGATGATCTGGAACAGGGGACGAAAATGGGTGACCAGCACGTCGATGCCCTGCTCCACCCAGGCATCGAGCGGCAGCCAGGCCTGCTGGAAGGGATCCAGGGGGTCGAAGGCGGGCCCGTCATCGGCCTCGGCTATCTGGCTTTGCCAGTCATTGCTGGCCACGGCATCTTGGGTCGCGCTGCCCCAGGGATCCGCCTCGCTCTGGCTGGCGGGGGTGCTGGCCCAGGGATCTTCGGCCGCCTCGGCGGCATCGGCCCAGGCCGGTTGGCTGGCCAGCAACAACGTCGCCAGCCAGAGGGATATCAGCTGTTTCATACCGGGGTACTCCTGTCCAGGGTGTTGAGCAGACTGGCCTTGGAGATGAGACCGAGATAGGTGCCATCCTCCTCGACCACGGGCACCTGGCAGGGGGCCGCCGCCACCTGGCTGATCAGTTCGTGCAAGGGGGTATCCGCCAGCAAGGGGGGGATCTCCCCCAGCAGGGCCTGATCCAGGCTGCCCTTGCTCGCCACGGCGCGGTCCAGGGAGTCGAGGGAGACGACACCGACGAAGCGCCGGCTGCGATCCACGACATAGCCGAACTCCCTGTCCTGCTCCTTGAGCTGGCGCAGGGCATTGGCCGGGCCATCGGTGACATGCTTCTTGATGAGCGGCATCTGCTTGCGGCTGACGATATCCCGGGCGCTGAAGACGTTGGCGAGATCCACCCCGCGAAAGAAGGCGCGCACGTAGTCGTTGGCCGGCTGGCTCAGGATCTCGTCCGGGGTGCCCACCTGGATCACCCGGCCATCCTGCATGATGGCGATGCGATCGCCGATGCGCATCGCCTCGTCCAGATCGTGGGAGATGAAGATGATGGTGCGCTGATGGTTCGCCTGCAGCTTGAGCAGCTCATCCTGCATCTCGGTGCGGATCAGGGGATCGAGCGCCGAGAACGCCTCGTCCATCAACAGGATATCCGGATCGTTTGCCAGGGCGCGCGCCAGGCCGACCCTCTGCTTCATGCCGCCGGAGAGGGCATCGGGATAGGCGTGCTCCCAGGTGTCCAGGCCGACCTGGGCCAGGGCCTGATGGGCACTGCGATGGCGGGTCGCCAGGGGGACGCCGGCCAGCTCCAGGCCGAAGGCGGCATTGTCCAGCACCGTCAGGTGGGGCATCAGTGCGAAGGATTGGAACACCATGCTGATCTTGTTGCGGCGCACCTGGCGCAGGGCCTCATCCGAGATGGTGGCAATGTCTTCGCCATCGATCAGCACCTGGCCACGGGTCGGCTCGATCAGGCGATTGAGCAGCCGCACCAGGGTGGACTTGCCGGAGCCGGACAGCCCCATCACCACGAAGATCTCGCCCTCATGGATCTGCAAGTTCACGTCATGAACGCCGAGAGTCTGCCCGGTCTTTTGCAAGATACCGGCGCGATCCTCTCCTTCTTCCAATAGTTTGAATGCCTTGTCAGGCTGATCACCAAAGATCTTGTACAGGGTCTTTACTTCCAGTTTGACTGTCATGTTGCCCTTTTCTAATTGATTACTACCGCATCGCCATGGGGTGGCCATGGCGAAATTCCATTACTACACTAAACAATTTACGGTGAGATATAAAGGGGTAATGGCCACGGCGACCATGCAACATATACATAATCACATGATTTTATGTGGAATAACAGTTAAAGAGAGATACCAAATCCCTGCCTACATCATTAGTCCAGTAATGATATTTCAATTTTTTGTTTAATGATCTAAACATTATTTCGCCCATGGGTCGCTGCGGCGCAGAGATGCGACGAACAGGACACTCCCCGCGGCAGCCGGCAGGCAGCCCCTGCAGGCAGCCCCTGTTTGCTCGGCAGGAAAGCGAAAAATGTCGCGAAAAATACGCAAACGTCGGCGAAATACCGATAAGACTGCTGGAAATCTGTCGCTGACAGAGAAGGGGTCAGGGCTGATTCGGAAAGATGAATAGATGGGATGACGGGGGCAGGAAAGGGCTGAAAGCGAGGGAAGGGGTCGGCGATCACCCGGCCCATGGCGCCAGGTGATCGCCGTACCAGAGACTTAAAGGGACTGCATGATCCGGGCACCCAGCTCGAAGGAGCGCAGCCTGGCGTCCTGATCGAAGATGGGGCCATTGAACATCAGCTCGTCGGCCCGGGTCTCGGCCAGCAGCGCCTGGATGCCATGACGCACCGCCGCCTCATCCCCCACCAGGGAGCGCGACAATGTCTTCTCCATCGCCACCAGCTCATGGGGAGCCCAGCCGGTGAGCTCCTCCACCGGCGCCGGCAGCTCGCCCGCATCCCCCCGATAGAGGCGCAGGAACTGCTGCTGCACCGTGCTGAACAGGAGGCGCGCCTCGGCCGTGCTCTGGGCGGCGATCAGGTTGACGCAGACCAGGGCATAGGGCTTGGGCCAGCGGGCCGAGGGGCGATACTGGCTGCGGTAGATCTCCAGCGCCTGGGACAGCAGGGCCGGGGCAAAATGGGTGGCAAACCCGAACGGCAAGCCCATGGCCGCCGCCAGCTGGGCGCTGTAGAGGCTGGATCCGAGCAGCCAGACGGGGAGATGGAGCCCGAGCCCGGGCACGGCGCGCACCGGACCCGCCTCGTCCCCGAAATAGGCCATCAGTTCGGCCACGTCGGCGGGAAAATCATCCACCTCGCCGCTGCGCTGGCGACGCAGGGCCTGCATGGTGCGTTGATCCGAGCCGGGCGCCCGGCCAAGACCGAGATCGATCCGCCCTGGATAGAGGGATTCCAAGGTGCCGAACTGCTCGGCGATCACCAGGGGGGAGTGGTTGGACAGCATGATGCCGCCCGCCCCGAGGCGCAGGGTGCGGGTGCCACCGGCCAGGTGACCGATGAGCACCGACGTGGCCGCACTGGCGATGCCGGGCATGTTGTGATGCTCCGCCAGCCAGTATCTGTGATAACCCCAGGCCTCGGCCTGCTGGGCCAGTGCCAGGGAGCGGCGGAAGGAATCGGCGGGGTGAGAGCCGACGGGAACGGGTACCAGATCCAGTACCGAATAGGGAACGCGCATGACTCACTCCTGGGAGGGGAAAGGGCTCACTCTACCATTAGCTCTAAATGAGACACAATCGTTCCCTCGCTGGCGATCCTGATGCCATGAGCCACACTCATTGCTGGTCAACCATGGATGAATGGCCATCACAAGGATCCGGATCATGAGGCTAACTGGCGCACGACGCCGCCCCTTCTACGTGCATATCGCCACCCTGTTTATCGGCCTGTTCGGCCTGCTCGGTACCCTGTTGATCCTGCAGCAGTTCGAACAGCATAGAGCCCTGGGAATGGCTTATGAATATCGCAGTTTCCTGCAGTATCGCGACCAGCTGGCCCTGGCACTGCGACTCAACGAGCGCCCCGCCCGCACCAGCCTCTCCCTGCTGGCCGCTGGCCCCCTGATGCAGGCCCAGACCCAGGCCGCCCGGCTCGCCTTCCTGCCCCAGCTGACCGAGGCGCTGGCCAGCAACCATGGCTATGGCGCCATCTATGTCGGCTATGACAATGGGGATTTCTTTCTGATTCGCCCCTTGACCGACAGGGTCAAGGGGCGGCTGGGCCCCCTGCCCGAGGGGAGCAGCCTGCTGGTGCAAAGCCTGGTCGGCGGCAGGGGGGAATACCTCTACTATGATGCCCGCCAGCAGCTGATCTCCCGCACGGCCATGCCTGACTACCAGTTCGATCCCCGCGCCCGGCGCTGGTATCAGCAAGCGCTGCGCAGCAGCGGCATCGCCAGTACCCCGCCCTATCTCTTCTTCACCACCCAGGAGCCGGGGATCACGCTGGCGATGGCGAGCCGGGACAAAAAGGCGGTGATCGGCATCGATGCCAGCGTCGAGCGCATCTCCACCCTCATCGGCAAGATGCAGCAGGAGGGAACCCTGCTGGTGCTGTTCGATCGGCACGGCACCTTGCTGGCGACGGATCCGGCTCAGCTGCCCGGCTACGAGCGACTGAGGGTCTTGCCCAAGATCTCGAGCCTCAACGATCCCGTCTTCACCCTGCTGCAGCGTCGCCTCAGCGCCGAGCCCGATCTGCTTGATGGGCGTAGCGGCCTGACCCTGGACGATCCCCAGCGGGGGGAGTGGCAGGTCAATCTCTCCCCCATCGGTGAGGGGGCCCCCTTCTACCTGGGGCTGCTGGTCAGCAGCGAACGCCTGTTTGCCGGGGCCAGACGGCAGGCCCTGCACAATCTTGGCAGCGCCCTGCTGGCCCTGCTGTTGCTGCTCCCCATCATCTGGCTGGTGGCAAGACGCACCGCCATGCCCCTGCGGGCCCTGACCCGCGAGGCCGAGCGCATCCAGCATTTCGACTTCAGCCAGGGGGAAGAGCCCCACTCCGCCATCCTGGAGATAGACGATCTCTCCCGCACCATGTCGGGCATGCGCCTGACCCTGGGCAACTTCATGAACATAGGGCGGGCACTCGGGGCCGAGCACGACGTCGACGCCCTGTTTCAGCGGGTGCTCGGCGAGACCATAGCCGCGGCGGGCGCCACCGGTGGGGCCCTCTATCTGGTCGCCTCGGGGGAGCTGCGACCGGAGCGCGCCTTCTGGCGGGGCCAACCGCTGCAACGGATCGATGGTGCCCCCCTGCTGCGCCCCGTGTTGCGCGGTGAGCGGGTGAAGCTGACCCTCGAGGCCGGGCTCTGGCAGCGCCATCTCGCTGGCTGGGGTGACTATCCGGGTGAGGGACATCTGGTGGCCGAGCCCCTGCACGATCACCACCAGGAGGTGAGCGGCTGCCTGCTGATCCTGCTGCCTCCCTGCTCGCCCGCCGAACTGGGTGCCCGCATCAGCCTGATCGAGGCACTGGCCGGCACCTCGGCCTCCGCCATCGAGAATCAGCGCCTGCTGGCGGAGCAGAAACGGCTGCTGGCCGCCTTCATCGAGCTCATCGCCGGCGCCATCGATGCCAAGAGCCCTTACACGGGCGGCCACTGCCAGCGGGTCCCGGAGCTGACCCGGCTGCTGGCCGAGGCGGCCAGCGCCGAGCGGCAAGGCCCCTTCGCCAGCTTCAATCCGGGCGAACAGGAGTGGGAGGCCATCCATATCGCGAGCTGGCTCCATGACTGCGGCAAGGTGACCACCCCGGAGTTCGTGGTCGACAAGGCGACCAAGCTGGAGACCCTCTACGATCGCATCCACGAGGTGCGCACCCGCTTCGAGGTGCTCAAGCGCGATGCCCATATCGCGGCCCTGAGCGAGCAGCTGACCGAGGCGCAGCAGAGCGCGGCCCAGGCCGCCGTGCTGCCGCGCTGGGCCGAGCTGGATGCCGAGTTTGCCTTCGTGGCCGAGTGCAACCAGGGGGGAGAGTGGATGGCTCCCGAGCGGCTCGAGCGGTTGCAGCGCATCGCCAGCCGCAGCTGGTGGCGCACCCTGGACAACCGGCTCGGCCTCGGTGCCGAGGAGCTGGGGCGCTGCCAGGGCGCCCCCGCCCCCCTGCCCTGCCGCGAATCCCTGCTCGCCGACAGGCCGGAGCACAGGATCCCCCGCAGCCAGGATGAGCGGCTGGATCCGGACAATCCCTGGGGCTTCAAGGTGACCGTGCCCCTGTATCGCTACGATCGCGGCGAGCTCCACAATCTAGGGATCCGACGGGGCACCCTGAGCGAGGAGGAGCGCTACAAGATCAACGAGCACATCATACAGACCATCAAGATGCTGGAGCGGCTGCCCTTCCCCCGCCACCTCAAGCAGGTGCCCGAGATAGCCGGCGGCCACCACGAGAAGATGGATGGCGGTGGCTATCCCAGGGGACTGACCCGGGAGCAGATGAGCATACCGGCCCGCATCATGGCCATCGCGGACATCTTCGAGGCCCTGACCGCCAGGGATCGCCCCTACAAGTCGGGCAAGTCCCTCAGCCAATCCCTCGCCATCATGAGCCAGATGGCCGACGAGGGGCACATAGACCCGGATCTCTTCGCCCTCTTCCTGCGCAGCCGCATCTGGCAGCACTATGGCGAACGCTTCCTGGAGGCGAGTCAGTGTGACCGGGTCGATCTCGCCGCCTTCCTGCCATCGTCCCAACGCGGTCAGGTCTGCGCCCACGCCAGGCCAGCCCGCCGGGCACGCAGGGAGCCGCCCCCCCGCTGAGGGCGCGGCTAGTGTCCGCCCAGCTCGGCGCTCATCAACTCCTTCATGCGATACTTCTGCAGCTTGCCGGTCACCGTCATGGGGTACTCCTCCACGAAGCGGATGTAGCGGGGCACCTTGAAATAGGCGATCCGCGCCGACAGGAAGTGCTTGATGTCCTCCTCATCGGCATCGCAGCCGGGCCTGAGCTTGATCCAGGCACACACCTCCTCCCCGTAGCGATCGCTGTCGATGCCGAACACGGCGGCATCCTGCACCGCCGGATGGTCGTAGAGCCGCTCCTCCACCTCCCGCGGGTAGATGTTCTCGCCGCCACGGATGATCAGCTCCTTGCTGCGACCGACGATCTGCACGTACCCCTCCTCGTCCATGACGCCTATGTCACCCGAGTGGAGCCACCCCTCGGCGTCTATGGTGTCGGCCGTCTTGGCCGCATCCTGCCAGTAACCGCTCATGACGCCGTAACCGCGACAGCAGATCTCCCCCTTCTCGCCGATGGCGACCGTCTCGCCCCCTGGGCCGACCAGCTTGATCTCGGTGTGACCTATGGCTCGGCCAACCGTGGTGACCCGCTTGTCGAGGGGGCAGTCCACCGCCGTCATATGGTTGATGGGGCTGCACTCGGTCTGGCCATAGGCGATGGTCACCTCCTCCATGTTCATCAGGGTCTGCACCCGCAGCATCAGCGGCTCCGGGCAGATGGCTCCCGCCATGATGCCGGTGCGCAGCGACCCCAGATCGAACTCGGCAAAATGCGGCAATTCCAGCTCGGCGATGAACATGGTGGGCACCCCGTGCAAGGCGGTGCAGCGCTCCTCCTCCACCATCTGCAAGGTGGTCGCGGGGTCGAAGGATTCGGCCGGGAACAGGGCGCAGGCCCCTACGCTCAGGCAGACCAGATTGCCGAGCACCATGCCGAAGCAGTGGTAAAGGGGGACAGGGATGCAGAGCCTGTCCTGCTCCGTCAGCCCCATGCCGGCGGCGACCAGCATGCCGTTGTTGAGAATGTTGTGGTGGCTCAACGTGGCCCCCTTGGGACTGACCGTGGTGCCCGAGGTGAACTGGATATTGATGGGATCCGAGGCCTTGAGTCCGGCGGCCACCCGCATCAGCGGCTCAGGGTCCGTTTCATCCCCCAGGGTCTGCAGATCGCCGAAATTGAGCATGCCCGGGCTTTTCGCCTCCCCCAGCCGCACCACCCAGGACAGGGTCGGCAAGGCGGCCGCCTTGAGCGCTCCCGGCTTCGCACTGGCCAGCTCGGAGGCCAGCGCAGTCAGCATGGCGAGGTAGTCGCTGCCCTTGAACCGGCTCGCGCAGATGAGGGCCCGACAGCCGACGTTGTTGATGGCAAACGCCAGCTCTTCCTGGCGATAGGCGGGATTGATGCAGACCATGATGGCGCCGATGCGGGCGGTGGCAAATTGCACCAGGCACCACTCTATGTTGTTGGGCGACCAGATGCCGACCCGATCGCCGGGGCGAATGCCGATGGCCAGCAGGCCTCTGGCCAGCCTGTCTATCTGGCGGACGTACTCCTGCCAGTTCCAGCGGATCTGCTGGTGACGCACCACCACGGCGGGTCGATCCGGAAAGCGGCGCGCCATGGCGTGCAGGTATTCGCCTATGGTCTGTTCGAGCAGGGGGACGTCGGTCGGGCCGGCGCGATAGCTGAGCGGTGCGGACATGGGGGCTCCTTGCCATGAGGGGAACGAGTGGCCTAAGGCTCGGCTGGCGACGTCTCGCGGTCGAATGTTACGTTAGTGTAAAACCATGGAAATTCAACGCCCACCTTGGTCTAGGCAGGCCGTCGGCAGCCCCGACATTCACAAAAGGAGGATCCGATCACAAAGCGGAAAAAAGCCATAAAAAACGGCCAACCATGGGGTTGACCGTTTTTCTATCAATATTCCTGCGACGAGTGCTTAGAACAGCAGGTGCGCTACCCCGGCGATCACGGGCAGGGTCACCAGGGTTCGCAGCAGGAACACCACAAACAGCTCCCACAGCTTGACCGGGATCTTGCTGCCCAGTAGCAGGGCACCGACTTCAGACATGTAGATGAGCTGGGTCACCGACATGGCGGCGATGACGAAGCGGGTCATCTCGCTCTCTATGCTGGAGGCTAGGATCGCCGGGATGAACATGTCGGCAAAACCCACCACTATGGTCTTGGACGCGGCTTCCGCCTCCGGCAGTTGCAGCAGTTCAAGCAAGGGGATGAAGGGAGCCCCCAGCCAGTTGAAGATGGGAGTGTGTTCGGCCAGCAGCAGGGCGCAGGTCCCGATCGCCATCACCACGGGCAAGACGCCAAACACCATATCCAGGGCATTCTTCACCCCTTCCCTGGCCACGGCCCCGAGATCGCTGACGCTGTCGGCCTTCTTGAGCGCACGCTCGAAGCCATAGCTCACCAGACTGTGCTCGTGGGGCACCGCCTCCTGCTTGCGGCACAGCGGGGTGCCGTCACTGTAGACATCCTTCTTCCAGGAGAGCGGCGGCAGGCGCGGCACTACGATGGCCGCCACCACGCCAGCCAGGCAGACCGTCAGATAGAAGGGTACAAACATGTGCTCCAGCTTGACCTGGGAGATCACCACCAGACAGAAGGTGATGGAGACGGCGGAGAAGGTGGTGCCGATGACGGCGGCTTCCCGCTGGGTGTAGAACTTGCCTTCGTACTGCTTGCTGGTCAGCAGGATGCCGACGCTGCCATCCCCGAGCCAGGAGGCGAAGCAGTCCACTGCCGAACGACCGGGCAGACGGAACACGGGGCGCATGATGCGGGTCATCAGGGTGCCGATAAACTCCAGCAGCCCGAAATCCAGCAGCAGGGGCAGCAGAAGACCGGCGAAGATGAACACGGAGAACAGCACGGGCAGCAGATCGTGTAGCACCAGGCCCCCGGTGGCATCGGAGCGCAGCGCCTCGGGCCCGACGCCGAAGAAGACCAGCAGGGCGAAGATACCGCCAAGTACCCGCACGCAGGCCCAGAAGGGGGAGACATTGAACAGGGCATTGAGGAAGGGGCGACGCACCAGGATGGCTGGCTTGAACAACCAGGCGACCAGGGTCAGCAGCATGGTGGTGGTGATGAGGGCACTCACTACGGCCACCAGGGAGTCGGCGAACACGGCCTGCACCGTCTTGGCCAGCACGGCCACCGGTATGGTGATATTGCCGTCGTAGAGCACCGGGGTCATGAACAGCAGGATCCCGATGAGTGACGGGACCAAGAACATCAGCAAGTTACGGCGGGTATTCACCGTGGGGGCATCGAGGGTCTTTTCCAGCATGGTATTACAGCCTTAATGTTACTTTTCCTTAGCCAGGTCGCCTGCATACTCATGCCCCGCCCGGCAAAACGGGCGAAAGAATACTCCAAAAAAACGCACAAACAAGCTTTTAATGCATTATTTTAAGCATAAGTATTTTCACAGACGAAGCGTCCATCAGAACATACCCAAACAGATATGCATATTGATTCACACGAGAGTGTTAGCATATTGTTTCGATCAGGTTACGTTCAGGTGCGCAGTATAACCAGCTGAAGATGTCAGGCAAGAACTGGCATCACAAATCCCACAATTGGCGCGCTTCGAGTCCATCACCATCCCTGGCAGCATCGATAAAAAAACCGGAGTCCGTTGCCGGACTCCGGTTTTCATGCAATGACGCGGGAAACGCTATCAGTCGCGGACGTAGATGACCTCTACTCCGTCATCATCGTCTTCATCCCAGTCATCATCGCCAAGGGATTCATCGAAGGCGCGGGAGGCCGCCGCTGCGTCCGCTTCGGCCTGGGCCAGCTGGTTCTTGTGGTAGTCATCCCACTTGAACTCCACCTTCTCGATGGCGTCTTTGGCATCCTGCTCCAGCTGACGGGGCATGGTGTCCAGCAGATCCAGGATGTCATAGCACAGCTTCTTGGTGCCTTCCTTGCTGATGGCCGTGATGGCGTAGACAGGACCTTCATGGTTCAGGGCCGCCTTGACACGATCCATCACCTCGGCCGCTTCCTCTTCCAGGATCAGGTCCATCTTGTTGAACACCAGCCAGCGCGGCTTGTTCGCCAGCTCGGGGCTGTACTTCTCCAGCTCCCGGACTATGGTCACGGCGTTTTCAGCAGGATCGGAGCCATCAATGGGGCAGATATCCACCAGGTGGATCAGCACGCGGCAACGCTCGAGGTGCTTGAGGAAACGGATCCCGAGGCCTGCCCCCTCGGCGGCACCCTCGATCAGGCCAGGAATGTCGGCGATCACGAAGGAGCGGGAGTTCTCCCCGCGCACTACCCCCAGGTTCGGCACCAGGGTAGTGAAGGGGTAGTCGGCCACTTTCGGACGGGCGGCGGAAACGGCGCGAATGAAGGTGGACTTGCCCGCGTTGGGCAGCCCCAGCATGCCGACGTCAGCCAGCAGCAGCAGTTCCATTTTGAGGCTGCGCACCTCGCCCGGAGTACCGTTGCTCTTCTGGCGTGGCGCCCGGTTGACCGAGCTCTTGAAACGGGTGTTGCCAAGGCCGTGGAAACCGCCCTTCGCGACCAGCAACTTCTGGCCATGATGGGTCAGATCGCCGAGCAGCTCACCCGTATCCTCATCGCTGGCACGGGTACCGACCGGCACCTTCAGGGTGAGATCCTTGCCGCGGCGACCGGTACAGTTCGCACTCTGGCCGTTCTCGCCACGCTCGGCGGCATGAAAACGCTCGAAACGGTAGTCGATCAGGGTGTTCAGGTTCTCGTCGGCGATCAGGTAAACGTCACCACCGTCGCCACCATCGCCGCCATCCGGGCCACCGTTGGGGATGTACTTCTCACGGCGAAAACTCACACAACCGTTACCACCGTCACCGGCATCGACTCGAATCTGGACTTCATCAACAAACTTCATAGGTAACCGTCACCTTAATTCGAAAAACCGATACGCAATTATAGTGGTACAGGCCCCTGTGGGCGATACGCATCTGGATGATGGCGCCTGCGGCAGACCATCGGCGTCCCGTTTTTTCGTACAAATGCTGTATAAAAACAAAAGCCCCGCCATACTGGCGGGGCCTCGGATCCTTGCGGTCCGTAATTACTCAGCAACGATGCTGATGTACTTACGATTCTGCGGACCTTTAACTTCGAACTTCACCTTGCCATTCGCGGTTGCGAAGATGGTGTGGTCCTTGCCCACGCCAGCGTTCTCACCGGCGTGGAACTTGGTACCACGCTGACGAACGATGATGCTGCCAGCCAGTACAGTTTCGCCGCCGAAGCGCTTCACGCCGAGACGTTTGGCTTCTGAGTCGCGACCGTTACGGGATGAACCGCCAGCTTTTTTATGTGCCATTTTTCAGATTCCTCTCGAATTAAGCGCTGATGCCAGTGATTTTGACTTCAGTGAACCACTGACGGTGGCCCGCTTGCTTGCGATGGTGCTTACGACGACGGAACTTGACGATAGTCACTTTCTCGCCACGGCCGTGAGCCACAACTTCAGCTACAACCTTGCCACCTTCAACGAAAGGAGCACCTACTTTAAAAGTGTCGCCTGCAGCAACCATCAGAACTTCGTTGAAGTCGATGGTAGCGCCAGTCTCAACGTTCAGCTTTTCCAGACGAACGATTTGACCTTCGGCCACACGGTGTTGTTTTCCGCCGCTTTGGAATACCGCGTACATTTGATTAACTCCGTAAAGGCGAGTCTTTTGCTCAAGGCCAGACCCGCACAAAAACTATAACAATGGGCCGGCATTCTACGCATATCGGTCTACTCAGGCAAGACCAATTTAGCAAAAAGTTTATTTTGTGCGCATATGCCCGACCGTGAATAAACGCTTAACTGTAACCCATTGTGAAATCGTGTAGAATCCCCGCCATTACTAAAACTGCAGACATTGCTGCCCGTCACGTTACGAGATCTATGGACCAACAGACTATTCGAGCGCTCTGTGCCGCCGACATGACGGCGGTCAATGAGCTGATCCTGGCCCGGCTCCAGTCCGATGTCAGCCTGATCAATCAGCTGGGTTTCTACATTGTCAGTGCCGGCGGCAAGCGGATGCGCCCCATGCTGACCGTCATGGCCGCCAGGGCGCTGGGTTACGAGGGACAAGATCACCTCAAACTCGCCGCCATCATCGAATTCATCCATACCTCGACCCTGCTGCACGACGACGTGGTCGACGAATCCGACCTGCGCCGCGGCCGGGAAACCGCCAACGCCATGTTTGGCAATGCCGCCAGCGTCCTGGTGGGGGATTACCTCTACAGCCGCTCCTTCCAGATGATGGCGGAGCTCGCCGACCTGCGGGTGATGGAGATACTGTCCGACGCCACCAACACCATCGCCGAAGGCGAGGTGATGCAGCTGATGAATTGCAACGATCCGGACACCACGGAACAGAGCTACATGACGGTCATCTACTGCAAGACCGCCAAGCTGTTCGAAGCCGCCACCCGGCTCGCCGCCGTACTGACCCAGCAGCCCGAGCCCATCGAGCAGGCGATGACAGATTACGGCAAGTACCTGGGCACGGCGTTCCAGATCATCGATGATGTGATGGATTACTGCTCCCAGCGCGACGAGATGGGCAAGAACGTCGGCGATGACCTGGCCGAGGGCAAGCCTACCCTGCCCCTGCTGCGTGCCATGGAGATGGGCAACCCGGCTCAGCGTCAGCGCATTCGCGATGCCATCGAACATCGCAACGGCATGGAGCACCTCGACGAGATCCTCGCCATCCTCGACGACACGGGCGCCCTCGAATACTCCCGTCAGCGGGCCCGGGAAGAGGCCGACAAGGCCATCGCCGCCCTCATGGTCCTGCCGGATACCCAGCACCGCCAGGCCCTGATCCAGCTGGCCCAGATGGCGGTTCAGCGCAGCACCTGAGCCCTGCTTCCTGGCACCATGAACAAGAGGCCCTCTGCGGCCTCTTTTTCATGGTCCGTCATCTCCCCTCTATCACTGCTTGGGGAAAGGCGACCCCTCACGCTGCGCAAGGACCCCCCTGACCACGCGCTGTCGGCGAGGCGTTGAGCCAGCAGAAACAAAGAGAGACCCGTTTCTCCCCAACAACTTGAGAAGGCAATCCCTTCACTCCCCCACGCCGCCCCCTGACCACACGACGTCTGGGCGAGGTCTGAGCCCGCAGAAATAGAAAGAGGGCCCCTTGAGGGCCCTCTTGCATCATGCACCGTCTGCGCTTACGGCTGGCTGCCTTGCGGCGACTTGAGGTAACGGAAGAACTCGCTGTCCGGCTTCAAGACCATGAGGTCGCTGCCCCCGGCGAAGCTCTTGCGATAGGCCTCCATGCTGCGCACGAAGCTGAAAAACTCGGGGTCTTTCCTGTAGCTGTCGGCATAGATCTTGGCCGCTTCGGCATCCCCTTCACCACGCAACTGACGCGCATTACTCTCGGCGTCGGCGATCATGACGGTCACCTTGCGGTCGATGTCGGCCCGCAGGATCTCGGCCTGCTCGCGACCCTGGGAGCGGTGCTCACGGGCAACCGCGGTCCGCTCGGCACGCATCCGCTGATAGATGGAGTTGGACACTTCCACCGGCAGGTTGATCTGCTTGATCCGCACATCCACCACCTTGATGCCGAGCTCGGAGGAGCGCGCCATCTTCATCAGGGCATCTTCCATCACGGTACTGCGCTCACCGGAGACGATGTCCTTGATGGTGCGGTTACCTATCTCGGAGCGCAGGCCGTTGTTGATCTTGCGCTTGAGCAGGTCTTCGGCCTGGATCTTGTTGCCACCACCTGTGGCCAGGTAGTACTTGGAGAAGTCCTCGATCTTCCACTTCACGTAGGAGTCGATGATGAGGTCTTTCTTCTCGGAGGTGACGAAGCGATCCGCCTGACCTTCCAGGGTCTGGATGCGGGCATCCATCTTGCGCACCTGATCGATGAGCGGCACCTTGAAGTGCAGACCCGGCTCATAGAGGCGCGGCTCACCGGAATCAACCCGCTTCACCTTGCCAAATTGCACCACTATGCCCTTCTGGCCTTCATCGACGATGAAGACGGAGGAGAAGCAGACCATGGCGGCCACAGCGATGACACCAATAGCTAGTTTTTTCATCTATTAGTTTCTCCCTGAGCTGAAACGGTCGCCGCTACGCAGCGGGGTCGGAGTGGAGTTGGCTCCCTCGTTGGACGCCGGGGTCGATTCAACCGCCGCACTGCCTGCCGGACGCGCGGCTTGCACCGCATTCGCCTTGCCGGACAGCTTGTCCAGCGGCAGATAGATCATGCTGTTGTTGCCAGCCGGCATGTCCACCACCACCTTGTTGGTCTGCTGATAGAGCTCTTCCATGGTTTCCAGGTAGATACGCTCACGAGTCAGCTCGGGGGCGGCCTGATACTGGGGCAACAGCTCGTTAAAGCGAGCCACTTCACCCTTGGCCTTGAGCACGATCTGGGACTTGTAACCCTCGGCTTCCTGCTCCAGGCGCTTGACCTGGCCACGGGCCTTGGGCTCCACCTCACGGGCATAGGCCTCCGCTTCACGGATGAAGCGCTGTTCATCTTCCTGGGCGGAGATGGCGTCATCGAAGGCGTCTTTCACCTCTTCCGGCGGACGGGCCGGCAGGAAGTTGACGTCGACGATCTGAAGACCCATCTGATATTGATCAATGATGCCGTCGATCACCTGCCAGGTCTCCTGACGGACCTTCTCCCGACCCGTGGTCAGGACGTCATCCATCCGGGTGTGACCCACCACGTAGCGCAGGGCACTGTCGGTGGCCTGGCTCAGACTCTCGTCCGCGTTGGTCACGCTAAACAGGTAGGCCTGGGGATCCACGATGCGGTACTGCACGTCCATCTCGACCCGGACCACGTTCTCGTCCTGGGTCAGCATGAAACCGGAGGCCGGCAAGGAGCGCACGGACTCGACGTCCACCGGGATCACCCGATCGATGAAGGACGGCTTCCAGCGCAGGCCGGGATCCACGTTGTGGGAGTACTGGCCAAAGCGCAGCACGACGCCACGCTCCGCTTCGCGAATGGTATAGAAGCCGCTGACGACCCACACCACCACGGCGATCAGCACGGCGATGGAGATGCCGAACTTGCCCATCTCACCACCGGATTTGCCACTGCCGCCAAACAGACCACCGAAACGGCGGCTCAACTTGCGCAGCATCTCGTCCAGATCAGGGGGTCCCTGAGTCTTGCCGTTATTCCCCCAAGGGTCACGGTCTTTGCCGTTGTTTCCAGGCTCATTCCAAGCCATCAGCGTCTCCATTTAAATACGTGCGAATGGATGTCATCTCTATCGGCATCATGCCGCCGGGCCTTGTCGCCCAGATAGCGGATCAATGCATGATAAAGCGTTGTAAAACTTCACCTTCTTGCTTCACGAGGCGGTTCCAGTCGGCCACTTGCAAGCGGACTTCCAGCACAAAATCCCCCTCCTCGCTAAAACCTTCCTGCTCTATCCCTTTGAGGCGATAGAGGGTGCTGCGCAACCGGGCGGCCGAAGGCGGCAACTGCAGCCTGTGGTGAACCATGGTCCCCGCCAGCAGCTCGGTCAGCGCCTGGAACAGCAGCTCGCGCCCCTCCCCGGTCTGAGCCGAGAGCCAGACCCGGACAGGCCGCCCCTCATCGTCGCGCTCCAGCAGGGCCGGGCGATCACTCAGCTTGTCGATCTTGTTGCAGATCATCAGCTGCGGGCGATCATCGGATTCAATCTCGGCCAGTACCCGTTGCACGGCGTCGATATTGTCCTGCATCTGCTCGTCGGCGCAGTCGACCACGTGCAGCAGCAGATCCGCTTCCCGGGTCTCCTGCAGCGTCGCCTTGAAGGCCGCAACCAGATCATGGGGCAGGTGTCGGATAAATCCAACCGTGTCCGCCAAAATCACATCCCCCACGTCCCGGATCTCCACTTTACGCAGGGTCGGGTCCAGGGTCGCGAACAATTGATCGGCAGCATACACGCTGGCAGCTGTAAGTTCGTTGAACAAAGTGGATTTTCCGGCGTTGGTATAACCCACCAGGGAAACGGTCGGCACTTCGTTGCGATTGCGGGCACGGCGCCCCTGTTCCCGCTGCTTCGCCACCTTGTCGAGCCGGCGCAGGATGGCCTTGATGCGCTCACGCAGCAGGCGGCGGTCGGTTTCGAGCTGGGTTTCACCTGGTCCACGCAGACCGATACCGCCTTTCTGACGCTCGAGGTGGGTCCAGCCGCGCACCAGCCGGGTGGAGAGATGGCGTAACTGGGCAAGTTCGACCTGAAGTTTACCTTCATGGGTGCGGGCGCGCTGGGCGAAGATATCGAGGATGAGGCCGGTTCTGTCGACCACCCGGCACTGGAACAGCCGCTCCAGGTTGCGCTCCTGGGCCGGGGTCAGGGCATGATTGAAGATGACCACGTCCGCATCCAGGGCCTGCACCTCGGCTGCGATCTCTTCCGCCTTGCCGCTGCCGACAAAAAACTTGGCACTTGGCGCACTGCGGCTGGTGGTCACCACCCCCAGCGTGTTGACCCCGGCGGAGCTCACCAACATCTTGAGCTCTTCGAGATCCTCACGTTCACCCTCATCGCTGAAGTTGACATGCACCAATACGGCCTGTTCGCCTGCTTCATAACGGTCAAACAAGCGCTGACTCCTTAACGGAACTCATGGGATCTGGATGGCGAGCGGGCTCGCCTCGTCGGCTCACGCCTCGCCGTCACCGGACGGCTCATCACCCTGGCCAGTGGCGGCATGCTGATGATGATTGACGGCTCGGGCCGGCACCACGGTAGAGATGGCGTGCTTGTAAACCATCTGGCTCACCGTGTTCTTCAGCAAGATGACAAACTGGTCAAACGATTCGATCTGACCCTGCAGCTTGATGCCGTTCACCAAATAGATAGAAACAGGAATCCGCTCACGGCGCAGCGCATTCAAAAACGGGTCTTGGAGTGATTGCCCCTTAGCCATCTTCTTTTTTCCTTATAGTTTGTAGTTTTTAAACACCGGATATCACTATAACAACCTGATTATACAGGGAGTGTCAAGCCGCACCAGCGCTGGCGATGACCCTGGCGAGGTTGCCGGACTCACCAGATCCCAACCAGGTGACATCAGGCCAGCCCCGCAACCAGGTCATCTGCCGTTTAGCAAGCTGACGAGTGGCAACGATGCCACGATAACGCATCTCATCATACTCCAGTTCCCCGGCCAGGTAGTCCCACATTTGGCGGTAGCCAACGCAGCGGATAGAGGGTAGGTCTGGGGTGAGATCGCCCCGGGCGCGCAGGGCCCTGACCTCCTCTTCGAACCCCTGCGCCAGCATGAGATCGAAGCGCCGCTCGATGCGTTCATGGAGCAGGCTCCGATCGGCGGGGGCGATGGCAAACTGATGCACCCGATAGGGCAGCCCCTCCCCCTGCACCCGGGTCAGCTCGGTGAGGGTCTTGCCGCTGATGCGATAGACCTCGAGGGCCCGGCTCAGCCGCTGGGGATCATTGGGATGAATGCGGGCACCGGCCACGGGGTCGATGCGCACCAGCTCGTCGTGCAGCGCCAGCCAGCCGAGGCGGGCGGCCTCTTCCTCAATCTCGGCACGAATGGCCGGATCGGCAGAGGGCAGAGGGGAGAGCCCCTCCAGCAGCGCCTTGAAATAGAGCATGGTCCCGCCCACCAGCAGCGGGATGCGGCCACGACCGGCTATCTCGGCCATTTCACGCAAGGCGTCGCGGCAAAAGTCCGCCGCCGAATAGCTCAGGGCGGGATCCAGGATGTCGATCAGGCGATGGGGGGCGAGTCTGAGCTCATCGGCACTGGGCTTGGCGGTGCCAATGTCCATGCCGCGATAGATGAGGGCAGAGTCCACGCTGATGATGTCGCAGGGCAGGGCCTGGCACAGTTCGATGGCGAGATCCGTCTTGCCGGAGGCGGTAGGCCCCATCAAAAAAATCGCGCTCGGCAACTCGCTCACGTTCAAATTCCTCTCACTGGGCAAAATACAGGGTCGTCTTGGCAGGTGGGCCCCGGTATCCCCGCCCTTGAACGGAGATACCGGGCGCGTCCTCACTCACCATCAAATTCGGCCAGGGCGGCGGCCAGGGACAAGGGGCGCAGCAGCCGCCTGTCGGCGAGGGGCTCTCCGGGCAGATGGGCCAGCTCCCCCAGCAGGCGGTTGGCACTGGCAAAATCATATTGCTTGTCTGCGGCCAGCCCTTGCTCCACCAGCCACTGGCAGAGCACCTGGGCCTGTTCATGGTCGTCGGCCGCCCCGAGCCCGTCCACCAGCTGCAACAACTCGGGCAGCAGCCGGGCCAGGTCGGTCTGGCGCAGCAAGGCGGGCACCCGAGTCAGGATCATGGTGTCGCGTCCTCCGCTTTTCAACTCCAGCCCCAGGCGTTTGAGCAAGATTTCCTGCTCCTTGGCCACCTGCTGCTGGGATTTGGCCAGCTTGAAGGAGACGGGCAACAGCAGAGGTTGGGCCGCTAGCCCCTGTCCCCAGCCATCTTGCAGCCAGTGCCGCAGCAGGCGACGCTCCGCCGCCACCAGCCGCAGCAGGGCGAGTTGCCCCCCCTGCTCCAGCAGCAGATAGCGCCCCTCGACCAGAGAGAGTGCCCGGGCCACTTGCCCGCCCTGCGCCTCGTCCCTGGCCGGGCCAACCTCCCCGGATTCGGGCAGCGTGGTGAGCAGAGCCTGCATGCCCCGCAACGCCTCCCGGCTCGGGGCCTCGGCCAAGCCGACGCCATGGCCCGTCATGGCCTCGCGCGAGCGCGCCGCTGGCCCCGCCCTGTCCGCGCCCCCCCCGCCGGCAGGGGATCCCCCCCGCTCGCTCGCCCCCTCCTCGCGCACGGCGGCGGGGGCGCGATAGCCATGCTCGGCGCCGTACCAGTCGGTACGCGGAGCCTGGCCAGGATACTCGGGCGGCTCGGCCACCGGCAGGGTCACCTCGCTCATGGCCAGGGGGGCTTCTTCTCTGGCGCGATGCAGGGCGGTGAAGAGCGCCTGGTAGATGAAGTCGTGGATGAGCCGCGCCTGGTGGAAGCGCACCTCATGCTTGGCCGGATGGACGTTGACATCCACCTGGCGCGGATCCAGCTCTATATAGAGCACATAGGCGGCGAAGCTGCCGGCGGGCAGCAGCTCGTCATAGGCCTGGCGGATGGCGTGATTGATCAACTTGTCGCGCATCATGCGGCCATTGACATAGGTGTATTGCAGGTCGTTCTGGGGCCTGGCCCCGGCCGGGGTCGCCAACCAGCCCCGCAGCCGCACGTCGCTGTGCTCGCTCTCGATGGCCAGCGCATGGTGCATGAAGGGGCTGCCACACACGGCGGCGAGACGGCGCTCCTGCTCCGCTATCGTGCTGGCGGCGCGATACTGGCGCACCAGCTTGTCGTTGTGGCGCAGCAGCAGGGTGACATCGAAGCGCGACAGGGCGATGCGGCGCACCAGCTCGTCGATATGGGCAAATTCGGTCTTTTCGCTGCGCATGAACTTGCGCCGCGCCGGGGTGTTGAAGAAGAGATCCACCACCTCGACCGTGGTCCCCACCGGATGGGCCGCCGGCTTGATGGTGACGTCCATCTCCCTCCCCTCGGCCTGGGCCTGCCAGGCCTCTGACTGCGCCTGGGTGCGGGAGGTGAAGGTGAGCCGGGACACGGAGCTGATGGAGGCGAGCGCCTCGCCACGAAAGCCCAGGCTGTTGATCCCCTCCAGATCATCCAGGGTCGCCACCTTGGACGTGGCGTGGCGCGACAGCGCCAGCACCAGTTCGTCTTGCGCCACGCCGCAGCCGTTGTCACGGATGCGGATCAGCTTGGCGCCCCCCTTGTCGATGTCGATCTCGATCCGGTTCGCCCCCGCATCCAGGCTGTTCTCCACCAGCTCCTTCACCACGGAGGAGGGGCGTTCCACCACCTCGCCCGCGGCAATCTGGTTGGCAAGGATCGGGGGCAAAATACGGATCGGCATCGCTTACTCCTGATGGTTGACCTTGAACAAAGCCGGCGCCTTCACCATGGAGGCGGGCCGCACCACCCCATCACCGCCTGCGGCAACCTGGTTGGCAAGAATAGGAGGCAAAATACGGATCGGCATCGCTTACTCCTGAAAATTGAGCTTGGGGGAGGCTGGCGCCATCCCCAGAGCGACGGACCGCGCCATCCCATCACCGCCTGCGGCAACCCGGTTGGCAAGGATCGGAGGCAAAATACGGATCGGCATCGCTTACTCCTGAAAATTGAGCTTGGGGAACGCTGGCGCCATCCAGAAAGGCGAGCCGTACCGCTACCTTGCCGGCGACAAGATATGGCTCGCCATTCCTTATCCTCTGGGGATGTAAAGCACCTGACCAATCTGGATCTCGTTGGATTTCAGATTGTTGTATTTCGCCAGTCGGGACATGGGGATGCCGTGGCGCTCGGCCAGGCGCGACAGGCTCTCACCGCGCCTCACCACGTGCCGGATGCTGCGCTGCTTGTCGATGGCGCTCTGCGCGCCATTGCCGGGCAGACTGGCCACCGGCTTGATGATCCCGGCCCCGGACGCGCTGGCCACGCCCACCACGGGGGCGGCAGCGCGGGCCGACTGGCTGGCGGGCGCCACCTGACTGACGGGGCGCTGCACCGTGCGGGTCGGGGAGCTGCTCACCTTGCCCGCCATGATGGGGCCCTTGGTGGGGTGCGCCCGGTAGTAGTTGCGAATGCCCTGGAAGATGGCCTGGGCCAGCTTGTTCTGATAGGCGGTGCTGGCCAGCTGTTTCTCCTCCTCGTGGTTGGAGATGAACCCCGTCTCCACCAGCACCGAGGGGATGTCCGGCGCCTTGAGCACCGCCAGACTGGCGTGTTCGGGGGCAGCCTTGTGCAGGCGGGCAACCCGCCCCATCTCCTTGAGGATCTGGCGGCTGACGTCGTACCCCTCGGCACGGGACTTGTCCATGGAGAGATCCAGGAAGGTGCGCGCCAGATAGGGGTTGGGATCCGATTCGGCGATCACCTTGCCGACGCCGCCGAGCAGCTCCCCCTGCTTCTCCTGTTTCTCCAGCCAGCTGCCCATCTCGCGATTGGCGCGGTTGGTGGAGAGCACCCAGACCGAGGCGCCCCGGGGGCGCGGGTTGTGGAAGCTGTCCGCGTGCACCGACACCAGCAGATCCGCCTTGGATTTGCGGGCAATCTCGGAACGCTTGTTGAGATCGACAAAGTAGTCGCCCCGGCGGGTCATCACCGCCTGCATCCCGGGCTCGCGGTTGATGAGTGCGGCCAGCTTCTGGGAGACCGCCAGGGTCACCCGTTTCTCGTAGGTGCGGCGCGGGCCTATGGAGCCGGGATCCTCGCCACCATGGCCGGCATCGATGGCGATGATCACCTTGCTGCCCGGGCTCGCGGGCGGCGGCGCCGCGTGCCTGGCGGTGCTCTCCTCGTAGGGGAGGTCGATCACCAGCCGGTGGCCATAGGGACCGGCCGGCGCCAAAGGAAACACCACCGGCTTGATGGCGGACTTGAGATCCAGCACCAGGCGCAGCCCCCCCTTGTCCACCGGGGTGCTCTCGCGGATTTTGCGCACCAGCTCGCTCTTGTTTTCCACCCGCGCCAGATTGGTGCCATTGCTGGCCCCCTTGAGGTCGATGACCAGCCGATCCGGCCCGGTCAGGGTGAAGTAGTTGAACTGGGGCGAACTGGCGAGATCCAGCACCACCCGGGTGTTGTCGGGCGAGGGCCAGATCCGCACGCTCTTGAGCTGGTTGGCCCAGACGGGCAAGGCCAACAGAGTAAACAACAGGGAGATTATCAGACGCACTTGGGTTGCAACCGTTCCAGAATGGCTTCGCCGATCGCAGTGCGGGCCACCAGCAGGGCCTCGCGCTGCATGTCTACATAGGTCAGGGTTATCTCGAGATCCGGGGCGGGCAGCCAGCCCTCTCCCTTCTGTGACCACTCCACCAGACAGAGGGTATGGGGGCCGAAGTAGTCACGGATCCCCATGAACTCCAGCTCCTCTGGATCAGCCAGTCGATACAAATCAAAGTGATAGACCTGCCAGGCGTCCAGCTCATAGGGCTCGACCAGGGTATAGGTCGGACTCTTTACCTTGCCTGAATGGCCGAGTCCCTGCACCCAGCCACGGGTGAGGGTGGTCTTGCCCGCCCCCAGGGTGCCGTGCAGAAATACTGTGGTCGCCTGCTCGCTGGCCTGGGCCAACTGACCACCCAGGGCGACGGTCGCTGCCTCATCCGGCAGCCTTATCATCAACTGTTTTGCCATCGTCTTCTTAATTTGTCAGGAATATCGGGGTTGGCCAGAAGGCGGATCCATGGCAACAGGTCCGATGCCAGCATGCCTCTCTCCCCTTCTGCCGCCGCCAGATCGGCGGCTTCCCCATGAATGACTGCCCCCAGGCAGGCCGCATCGCGTGCCCCCAGCCCCTGGGCCAAAAGGGCGGCGATTATACCAGATAACAGGTCGCCCATGCCGCCCCCCGCCATGCCCGGGTTGCCCTCGTGGCAGAGCCAGATCTGCTGGCCGTCCGCGATCAGGGTGCCGGCGCCCTTGAGCAGCACGACGCCGCCATAGCGCCCTTGCAGAGCCGCCACCGCGGCGAAGCGATCGGCCTCCACCTCGGCCACGCTGCACCCCAGCAGGCGTGCCGCCTCGGCGGGGTGAGGCGTGAGCACCCAATTATCCTGATGGCGAGGCCCTTGCGCCAGCCAATTCAGCCCATCTGCATCCAATACCAGGGGCAAATCCCGGCACAGGGCCGCCTCGAACAGGGCGCGAGCCCACTCGTCCCGCCCCAGTCCCGGCCCCAGCACCCGCACCGACTCCCAGGCGGGCGCCCGGGCAGAGTTGGTCTCTATCGAGGCCTCACGCAAGAGTGCGGACGCCGCCAAGCCCATCAGCTCGGGCTGAGTCAGGCTGGCGGCGGGATTGGCCGGATGCTGGCACAACCGCACCAGGCCGGCGCCCGTGCGCAGGCAGGCCATGGCCGCGAGCAGTATGGCGCCCCCCATCTCCTGATTGCCGCCGACCAGCAGCACCCGGCCATGGTGACCCTTGTGGGCGCTGCGGGGGCGCGGGGTGAGCAGGGGGGCCAGGCCGGGGTAATCGATGCGCCGGGCGGCGGGTGCCTGCCAATCCGCCAGCGCCAGGCCGAGGGGATCCAGATCCAGCTCGCCGCACCAGCTTGGCCCCTGCCCCGTCAGCAGCCCCTGTTTGAGGCCGACCAGGCAGAGGGTACGAGTCGCCTGCACCACGGTCCCCAGCACCTGACCCGTATCGGCATCCAGGCCGGAGGGGAGATCCACCGCGAGCACTGGGGCGGGCAAGGCATTGATGGTTGCGACAATCTCTGTCATGGCGGGGGAGAGCGACCTGTGGGTGCCGCTGCCGAGCAGGGCATCTATCACCAGATCAGGCCCGGGCGTCGCCCCGGTCGGGATCCTGTGGTCGTCGGCGAACCGCTCCACTCGTCCTCCCGCCGCCAGAAAAGCGGCGGCGGCGCTGTGGGCCTCCCCCTTGAGGGCCGAGGGGGCGCGGGCGGCGATGACCCGTACCGAGAGGCCGGCGGCCAGGGCCAGACGGGCCAGCACGAAGCCATCGCCGCCATTGTTGCCGGGGCCGGTGAAGACCCACCAGTGGCGCGCCTCGGGCCAACATCGTCTGGCATAGTCAAACAGGGCGCTACCGGCTCGCTCCATCAGGTCATGGAGGCTGATGCCCGCGGCGCCCGCCAGCTCGACCTCGGCCCGGCGGATCTCCTCGGTTCGCCACAGCGCCTCGGGCAGCGCCGCGCCAGGATGGCTCGGTTCGGTGCGAAGCTGTGGTAAACTGCCCGCACCTTTCCTGTTGATCTGCATCATGACGGCTCCCGATTTCGACAAACTGGCCCACGATATCAAGCTCTGGGCACGCGAGCTAGGATTTGACCAGGCCGGCATCACGGACACGGATCTGAGCCTGGAAGAGCCCAGATTGCAGGCCTGGCTGGATGCGGGCTATCACGGCTCCATGGATTACATGGCCCGCCACGGCATGATGCGCGCCCGCCCTCACGAGCTGCTGCCCGGCACCCTGCGGGTGCTGTCGGTGCGGATGAACTATCTCCCGTTCGAGGCAGGCTTCGCCGCCACCCTGCGTGACCCCAGCCTGGGCTACATCAGCCGCTACGCCCTTGGCCGCGACTATCACAAGCTGCTGCGCGCCCGCCTCAAGGCGCTCGGCGAGCGCATCGAGGCCCGCTGCGAGTCCCTGGGCTGGCGCCCCTTCGTCGACTCGGCCCCCGTGCTGGAGCGCCCTCTCGCCGCCAAGGCCGGGCTCGGCTGGGTTGGCAAACACTCACTCCTGCTCAATGAGTCCGCCGGATCCTTCTTCTTCCTCGGCGAGCTGCTGCTCAGCCTGCCGCTCCCCCTGGATCAGCCAGTGGAGAAGGAGCAATGCGGCAAGTGCGTGGCCTGCATCAACATCTGCCCCACAGGGGCCATCGTCGCCCCCTATGTGGTGGATGGCCGGCGCTGCATCTCCTACCTCACCATAGAGAGTGACGAGCCCATCCCCGTCGAGCTCAGACCCCTGCTCGGCAATCGCATCTACGGCTGCGACGACTGTCAGCTCATCTGCCCCTGGAACCGCTACGCCGATGCCAGCCCCGAGCCCGATTTTCGCCCGCGCCCCAATCTGCACAGCCCCAAGCTGCTGGATCTCTGGGCCTGGTCGGAGCCCGAGTTTCTCAAACATACAGAGGGAAGCCCCATCCGCCGCATCGGCTATCAGCGTTGGCGCCGCAACCTGGCGGTGGCCCTGGGCAACGGTCCGGCCGACGAGGCGGTCTTCGGCGCCCTGCGTTCGGCCCTGCCAGAGGCCCAACCCATGGTGGCCGAGCACATAGAGTGGGCACTGGCGAGCCTGACTGCCCGCCAGCAGGGGGAGAACCGCAAGACCCGGCTGCTTATCCGCTGCATCGAAAAGGGTCTGCCGGATCACGCTTGAGGGTCCGACCCCTTGCTGTTTTCGCGCACATTTTCCATGCTTTAGCGCGCCTGGGTGGCGCCATCATCACAAGGATCACAAAGATGCAGATATTGGGTGTGGACATAGGAGGCTCGGGCATCAAGGGGGCCCTGGTCGATACGCAGAGCGGCGAGCTCATCGGCGAGCGTCATCGCATCCCGACCCCGCAACCCGCCACCCCGGCGGCCATCGCTCACGCCCTCAAGCAGCTGGTCGAGCACTTCCAGTGGCAAGGCCCCATCGGCTGCGGCTTTCCCGCCACCATACATCACGGCGTGGCCAAGAATGCCTCCAATATCGACAAGAGCTGGATAGAGACGGATGCGGCAAGGCTGTTTGGCGAGGTGACGGGCCTGCCCTGCTTCGTGCTCAATGACGCCGATGCCGCCGGTCTGGCCGAGATGCGTTTCGGCGCCGGGCAGACCCATGGCGGCGTCGTCATCCTGGTCACGGTCGGTACCGGCATCGGCACGGCCCTGTTCGTGGAGGGGCACCTGCTGCCCAACACCGAGCTGGGTCACCTGATGCTGGAAGGCATGGTTGCCGAACGCTACTGCTCCGATGCGGCGCGCAAGCGCGAGGATCTCTCCTGGGGGAAATGGGGCAAGCGCTTCAATCAATACCTGGCCAGGCTCGAGTTTCTGTTCTCCCCCGACCTCTTCATCCTGGGTGGGGGCTGCGCCGCCAAGCTCGACAAGTTCGTGGACAAGATAGCAACCCGGGCGCCCCTCATCGCCGCAGCCAGCCTCAATCAGGCCGGGATCATCGGGGCCGCACTCTACGGCGCCGAACAGATCAGGTTGCAGCAGGGGACCAGGAAAAAACGGGGCGGCGCCCCCAAGCAGACCCACTGAGACGGAGCGGGCTCAAGCCGTCCAGCGCCATGCACTCCCCTGCCATGGCGGCGCCTGGCAGGACCCTCCTGCCCTAGAGATCATCGAGCCGATGGGCGCCATGGACCAGACGGGTCAAACGGGCCTGCTCCAGCCCGCTCAGGCTGCGCAGCAGGGCGGCGGTGGCCTCGGTGGGGCACTCCCCTGCCAGCCTGTCCAGCTCGGCCACCAGCCGCCGCTCCAGATCGCAGGCCAGGGCCACTATCTCATCCCCTTGGGCCCCGGCCGGCAGCGTCAACTCGGCGATGAGGGGCAGCAGCTCCTCATCGAATCCCTGCTCGAACCAGGTCAGGGCCTGGGCCTCCCCCAGCTGCTGGGCATACTCTTCCAGGTGAGTGGCGGCGGCATCTTCCCTCCCCCGCAGATACACCAGCAACATGCGACTGCGTTCGGCATCCACTTCCCGGCCCAACCGGCCATAGGCCAACGCCAGCCTGTGGTGCACCTCCCCGAGATAGCGCAACAGATCCTTGATTTGCTTGCTGCTCATGGCTCCTGCTCCCCTTGTCATCACTCTGCCCCAGTATAGGGCGCACCAGGCGCCGCCCTTGCGGGGATCCCGCCCTCCCTTGCGTTGCATCAAGGGGAGCGTCAACAAAGGGGCGCCTGAGCCAAAGCGGTACATTTTATGCCTGCCGCCGAGGTGACGGGCCGAGTCGGAACACTGGTGGCGCAATGACGCGGGAAGGGATGCGGGGAGCAAGGGGCAAACAAGGAGATGCTGGGATATGGGCAGAAATGACCAGCCAGAGAGGCAGACAGCAAGAGCGAGGGATGCGGGGGAAGAGACTCGAACTCGCGACTCAGACCCTGGCAAGCGCCGGACAATGCGCTACCAACAGAGCATGACGATATTGAAATTAAGGGGCTGGATAGACGAACTTTGAAGAGAGATTGGAGCGGGAAACGAGACTCGAACTCGCGACCCCGACCTTGGCAAGGTCGTGCTCTACCAACTGAGCTATTCCCGCAACGAAGAGTGTACATGACGGCTATCACTGACGGCTTGCGGATGCTTGGAGCGGGAAACGAGACTCGAACTCGCGACCCCGACCTTGGCAAGGTCGTGCTCTACCAACTGAGCTATTCCCGCATCGATTCGACATGAGGTCGATGCATCTGCAAACACGGTATTTTGCAAGAGTGGCGCGGCAAACGAGACGCAAGCTCGCTACCCAGCCTTGGCAAGCACTATCATGCTCTACCAGCCTGGCTACTCAGGCAAAACCTATTGGAGCGGGAAACGAGACTCGAACTCGCGACCCCGACCTTGGCAAGGTCGTGCTCTACCAACTGAGCTATTCCCGCAACATCATCGATAAAAAAATCGTGCGGCATTTGGTTGCTTGCGCTACCACACGGGAGCCGAATTATAAAAGCCGGGAGATCAATTGCAAGGGCTTTTTTGTCCAGCAACGCCTGTTCGCTTAAAAGCTGGTCGAACTGCCGATTTTCCCAACCGATGGCGCCGGTTGCCCTCTGTTTTGTCCCTCCTCCTCCTGTTCGAAGCGAGCGGCCTGGCTCGTCCCCGCTCAACACGGGCCTGAGGAGCCGGCTTAGATCTTGAAGACCTGGGCGCGGTAGAACTGCAGCTCGGCGATGGACTCGCGGATGTCGTCCAGCGCCTGGTGGGAGCCGCTCTTCTTGAATTGATCCAGCAATTCCGGCTGCCAGCGACGGACCAGCTCCTTGATGGTGCTGACGTCGACGTTGCGGTAATGGAAGAAGGCTTCCAGCTGTGCCATGTGCTTGACCATGAAACGGCGATCCTGGCCGATGCTGTTGCCGCACAGGGGGCTGGTGCGCTCCGGCACCCACTGGCGAATGAAGGCGAGGGTCTCGGCCACGGCCCTGGCTTCGTCGTGCTGGCTCGCCTTGACCCGGGCCACCAAGCCGCTCTTGGTGTGGGTGTTGACGTTCCACTCGTCCATCTTGGCCAGTTCTTCGTCGCTCTGGTGAATGGCGAGCACGGGCCCCTCGGCCAGCACGTTCAGATCCTTGTCGGTGATGATGGTGGCGATCTCGATAACCACGTTCTGTTCGGGGTCCAGCCCCGTCATCTCCATGTCGATCCATACCAGGTTCTGGGCGCTGACTGTCATGATTGCTCTCTCTATCTCGGGAGGAATGGCGGAATTTTGCCAAATTGCATGTATCATACTGGCTTTGGATCTGTTCATAAACTGGCAAACCCCGTGGCAAAGAAAGCGAAACTCAATCTGGGTCAACAAAGGCGTGTCCAGGTCAACCGCGAGAAGCGGTTGCAAAAAGAGCACAACAATCAGGTGGACGACACCCTGTTTGGCCCGGCCATCGAAGGCATGGTGATCAGCCGTTTCGGTCAGCATGCGGACGTGGAGGCGAGCGACGGCACCATACACCGCAGCAACCTGCGCCGCAGCAGCATCAGCAGCCTGGTGTGCGGCGATCGCGTGGTGTGGCGTCCCGGCCTGAATGAGGCAACCCCAGGGGTCATAGAGGCGGTGCATCCGCGCCACTCTGTGCTGACCCGGCCGGACTTCTACGACGGGGTCAAGCCCATCGCCGCCAACATCGACCAGATCGTCATCGTCTCGGCGGTGATGCCCGAGTTCTCCACCAACATCGTCGACCGCTACCTGGTGGCCGCCGAAGATGTGGAAATCGCCCCCCTCATCGTGCTGAACAAGGTCGACATGCTCGATGACGCGGCCCGAACCCGCATCGAGGATCAGCTCAAAGCCTACCGCAAGCTCGGCTACCCGGTGCTGCTGGTGAGCTGCGAGAGCGGCGAGGGGCTCGACGAGCTCAAGGCGGCACTGACCGACAAGATCAGCATCTTCGTCGGCCAGTCCGGGGTGGGCAAGTCATCGCTCACCAACGCCCTGATGCCGGGGCTGGGCGTGCTCACCGGCGAGATCTCCGAAAACTCGGGGCTGGGTACCCACACCACCACCACGGCGCGGCTCTATCACTTCCCGAGTGGCGGCGATCTCATCGACTCCCCGGGGATCCGCGAGTTCGCGCTCTGGCACCTGGAAGCCGATCGCATCACCTGGTGCTTCGTCGAGTTTCGCGACTACCTGGGAGGCTGCAAGTTTCGCGACTGCACCCACAAGGACGATCCCGGCTGCGCCCTGCGCGGCGCGGTCGAGCGGGGCGACATCAGCGCCGACCGCTTCCACAACTATCACCGCATCCTGGAAACCATGCAGGAAGCCCGCCACGGTCGGCAACAAGCCCGGCTGTGACCCTATGCAACCTAATCGATGATGAACATGAGCATTACTGACAACCTGAAAATTGCCGGCCAATACTGTCTGCCCAAGCACGCCCTCTCCCGCCTGGTGGGCAAGCTGGCGGCCGCTGAGGCTGGCAAGCTCACCACCCGGGTGATCGAGGCCTTTATCAAGCAGTACGGCGTCGACATGAGCGAGGCGCTGCACGAAGACCCCGCACACTATGCGAGCTTCAATGCCTTCTTCACCCGCGAGCTCAAGCCCGGTATCCGCCCGCTGGTGGAAGACCCCATGACCCTGGCCCTGCCGGTGGATGGCACCGTCAGCCAGCTCGGCCCCATCAGCCAGGGCCGCATCATCCAGGCCAAGGGCCACGACTACAGCGCCCGCGAGCTGCTCGGTGGCTTCGAGGATCTGGTGGCGCCGTTCAAGGATGGGGAGTTTGCCACCATCTATCTGGCGCCCAAGGATTACCACCGCATCCACATGCCCCTGGACGGCGTGCTGGAGAGCATGGTGTTCGTGCCCGGCGATCTCTTCTCCGTCAACCCGCTCACCGCCGAGAAGGTGCCCAACCTGTTTGCCCGCAACGAACGGGTGGTCGCCACCTTCCGCACCCCCCAAGGCCCCATGGCCCTGGTGCTGGTCGGTGCCACTATCGTCGCCAGCATAGAGACCATCTGGGCCGGCAACATAGCGCCGACCAGAGAGAAGAAGGTGGTGCGCTGGGACTACACGGGGGATGAGGCCATCACCTTGCAAAAAGGCGCCGAGATGGGGCTGTTCAAGCTCGGCAGCACAGTCGTCTGCCTGTTTGGCCCCGGCATGCTGGCCGGTTTCGAGCCGCACCTGGCCAACGGGGTCACCACCCGCATGGGTCAGCCCTTTGCCACCCTGGCGGAGCCGGCATGAGCGACCAGCCCAAGTCAGCGCCGCCGGGCGCCTCCCAGAAAAACAACCCTTTGCACGGGTTGACCCTGGAGGCGATCGTCACCGCCCTGGTCGAACACTACGGCTGGGAGACGCTGGGCCAGGAGATCAACATCCGCTGTTTCACCGATAATCCCAGCATCAAGTCGAGCCTGAAGTTCTTGCGCAAGACCCCCTGGGCCAGGGAGAAGGTAGAGAGCCTCTATCTGTATGTGCAGCGCAAACAGGCGAAGAAGAAGGAAGGGCCAGATGGCATTTAAGATTACCTACACCTATCAGAAGCAGGCCAGAGAGATAGGCTACTCCAACGACAAGTTTCGCAGCATCTATGATGCCATCGCGGCCGCCGAGGGATTGGATCTCAAGGCATTTCACGCCATGGAGGCCCAGCTGGCCCAGGTGTGTCGCCGCGACAAGAAGAGCGTGAAGGATTTCCAGGAGAACTACTTCAAGGAGCTGGGCTTCTCCAACATCGTCATCTTCCGCGATCAGGAGTGAGCCGGCCCGCGCCGTGTCATGCCATGAAAAACCGGGCCCATGAGGCCCGGTTTTTCATGCAGTGCCAGGCTCAGACCCGATATCAGTTGCCCAGGGTGGCGAACAGGCTCTGCTCCAGGGTACCCCGTGACACGCAGACCGGCGTGATGGAGGGCGCCGCCACCCGCTCGCCGGAGGCTTCGACGAAGAACAGCTCCGTGTTGCCCTTGACGTTGACGGTGGCCACGCTGTTGGTGCCGCTCTGGGTGATGATCAGGTTGATCTGCAGATTGGGGTTGCCCAGCGCCACTTTGGAGCCCATGGTGCCGCAATCGAGCCACTCCAGGCCATCGGCGGCCTGCTCTATGTTGGCTGTCATCAGCCCCGAGCCACGCTGGCTGTTTTCGATGTTCAGGCCGTGATCGGCAAACCACTTCTCGGCACGGGCCCACACCAGATCCACCGGGATCTGCATCTCCTGGGTGTTGTTGGTCGCCTTGGCAACCGGCGGGTTGTAGCGGTACTGCTCGCCACCGTTGTTGTCCGCCGCACAGCCTGCCAGCAGCAGCGCCAGGGCGCTCCCCATTATTTTTTTCATCTGTCTCTTCTCGTCTCATCATGAGGCCATAGGCCAACCGGCGGCTATTATGGCGCCGGGACAAGCGGCTGTCAGCAGGGCAACAAAGAAATGATCGGTGCCCAAGCGGCCTTTACAAAAAGGCTTGCCTGTCATAGATTTGCTCGAAACTTGCCCTTTGAGCCCATCTTTCCATCTTGTTTACCCCAGACCAGCTTCAAGCCCTCATCGATCAGCTCCCCATGACGATTTTCTGTCGGGATCCGGCTGGCCGTTATCTGCTGGTCAATCGCCAGTTTGCCCGGCACGCGGGCGCCACCCACCCGAGCGAGCTCGTCGGCAAGACGGATGGGGAACTGCCCTGGGGCAACCTGTATCGGGAAGAGGACGCCCAGATCCTCGCCAGTGGCCAGCCGCTGCTGCACCAGCAGCAACTCTGCCATGGGGAAGAGCGTGACTACTGGATAGAGACCCACAAGATCCCGCTCTACGATGAGGCCGGTGAGCCCTTCGCCCTGTTTGGCGTGGTGAGCGAAATAGGCCAGCACAAGGCGCTGGAGCAGACCTTCAAGCAGCAACAGCTGCTGCAACGCCGCCTGCTGGACGCCATCCCCGACCCCATCCGTCTCGAGGATCACGATGGCCGCATGCTCGATTGCAACCAGGCCTTCCTCGATTTCATGGGGCTGCAGGCGAGCGAGGTGCTGGGTCACAACATCAGCCAGTATCTGCCCCCCCAGATGCCCATGGGGCGCGGCGAATACTGTCTTTTCGACGCCAGGGGCCAGGGTCGCCATCTGGAGATCACTCGGGTCGAGGTGCCGGACGACAACGGCCTCTCCCTCGGGGTACTGACCCTGAGCCGCGATATCACGGGGCTGCGCACCACCCAGGCGCAACTGCAACAGGAGCAGCACTACGACAGCCTCACCGGCCTGCTCAAGCTCTCCCACTTCCTGCAGACCAGCCGTCACCTGGGCGGACGCCCGGCAGGCCTGCTGCTCATCGATCTGCAACACTTTCGCGAGATCAATGACAGATTCGGCATTCGCATCGCCGATCGGCTGCTCAGCCAGGTCGCCCAGCGCCTGCAACGGCTCACCCCGGCCAACGCCCTGCTGTGCCGGGTCGCCGCCGATGATTTCGCCCTGCTGCTGCCCGAGCCGGGCAAGCCCCTGCTCGAGTGGAGCCAGCGGCTGCAAGGGGAGTTGATGGCCCCCTACCAGGTCGAGGAGCACCGCATCCAGGTCACCGCCTTCCTCGGCATCGCCCAGGGGCGCGCCAACGATGCCGAGCGTCTGCTGGGCCATGCGGAGGCCGCCCTGGCCGAGGGCAAGCGGCTGCAACAGCACTGCACCCTGTTCGACCCTCTGCTCTATCAGCAGTTGCAGCGACGCAAGCGCCTCAGCGCCGACTTGCCCCAGGCGATCCGCTCGGCCGAGCTGGTGGCCGTCTACCAGCCCATCATCTGTGCCCGGCAGGACAAGCTGCACGGCGCCGAGCTGCTCTGCCGCTGGCCCCACCCCCAGCTCGGCATGATAGCGCCGGACGAATTCATTCCCCTGGCCGAGGAGCTGGGGCTCATCGGCCGACTCGGGGATCTGATGCTGGAGCAGGGCTGTGCCCAGCTCGCCCGCTGGCAGGCGGTGTGGCCGAGTCTGATGCTGTCGGTCAACCTCTCGCCCCTGCAGTTTCGTGACCCCGGCCTGTGCGACCACATCCAGGCCTGCGCCCACCGCCACGGCATCGCCCCCGCCACCCTGGAGCTGGAGATCACCGAAGGCGTGCTGATGGAAAATGCCGACGAGATAGAGCAGAACCTCTCCAGCCTGATCCGGGCCGGCTTCCAGCTCGCCATCGATGACTTCGGCACCGGCTATTGCTCGCTGGCCTATCTGCCCCGGCTCGAGGTCGCCACCCTCAAGCTCGACCGAAGCTTCACCCGGGATCTGGTCAGCAATGGCGCCACCACGGCCATCGTCCGCTCCGTCATCGGCCTGGGCCATGAGCTCGGCATCCAGATCACCGCCGAGGGGGTCGAGACCCAGGAGCAGCGCCGCTGGTTGAGCGAGGCGGGCTGCGATCGGCTGCAGGGTTATCTGTTCAGTCGCCCTCTCCCACCAGACGAGTTCGGCCGCAGCTACGGTCTCGGCGACTGACCGCCCGCCACCATTCCCGCCAGACGCGTTCGGCCGCAGTTACGGTCTCGGCGACTGACCGCCCGCCACCATTCCCGCCAGACGAGTTCGGCCGCAGCTACGGTCTCGGCGACTGACCGCCGCCATCACTCCTTCTGGGGAGCACAGGCGCTGCCCGCCATCAGATAACAGAAAGCAGAAGGCCACCCGCAGGTGACCTTCTCGTTGCTGGCAGGGTCGCTGCCCACTCTCGCGCTGATGCCGGGAGCCCAGGCCGTTGCCTGGGCCCCGACCCGGCATCACTCCTGGAAGTAGGTGCCCCAGCCGTCGTAATCGACGCCGTATTTCTCCAGGATGGGACGCATCTTCTCGATGTCGGCGAGGATCCGCTCCACATCCAGGGCGCATTCGACCGTGGCATCGAAACAAAAGATGGTGGCGCCGTCGTCCAGCTCCATCTCTTCGGCATCGGTCACTTCGAAGCCGGCCTTGAACAGGTCCACCGCGGCCTTCTCCAGCAGATCGAAATCCTGGCAGGCGAAATGGTGTTCAATCTCGTAATCAAGCTCGGGGTTGCTACCGTCGGCCAGCAGCTCGTTGACGATGGCGCTGGTTTCGTCGCGCCACTCTTGCATATCCAGACTCATGTTGCCTCCCAGGCGGTATGGTTGCGCAAAGCATACCTGTCCGGCGCGCCGCGCTCAACGAGTGTCGACGCCATCTTGTCCCTCCTCAGGCCCCTGACCCTCTCCCCCAAATGGGGACATGCCCGTTTTGGGGGGATATCCGCACCATATTCCAGGAAATCGCGATAAGACCGCATAGATCACAGGAAAAAACCAGACATGACAGAAGGATCGGACCATGGCGCCGCGCCCCAACAGCACGGGGCAAGCACCCGGGCACCATGACAAAGTGGGACGACCCGGGGTATCAAGGGTCGGCAAGCCAGCCTTGCAATCGAGAGAGGAGCCCGACCGGGCTCCTTTTTTCACGTGATGGAGCACGTTGATAATGACTACAAAAACCCTACTGAGCCTGCTGGTCGGCTCGACCCTTGTGATTGGAAACCCAACCCAGGCCGCCCCGGCCCATGGCCCGTTCGATGCCCCCCTGGCCGATGAAACCAAGGTGCTGGAGATGCTCAAGAAGAGCGGTCGCATCCCCACCCTGGCCTCCCCCGAGCAGGAGCAGGCCGCCCTGGCCCGCTTCTACCGCGACAAGTCCCGGGCCTATCAGGGCCAGGGGGGCACCTTGGCGCTCAAAGAGGGGCGGGTGCGCGAACGCATCCTCAAGAAGATCCGCCAGCAGGGCACGGCACGGCCGGGGGACAGGGTGCCCACCCTGCTGCTCAAGGCCATCGAGAAGGAGCACTACCGGGGCAGCATGCGGCAGGACAAGATCCTCGCCATCCTGGTGGACTTTCCCGACTATCCGAAAAACAGCGTCACCCCGGACCTCACCAGGATGTATTACCCGGACTACAGCCCGGCCCATTACAACGACCTGCTGTTCTCCGCCAAGGGCTATGCCGGTCCCAATGGCGAGCGCTTCATCTCCATGCGCCAGTTCTATGAGCAGCAGTCGGGCCAGAGTTACAGCGTGCGCGGCCAGGTGGCGGGCTGGTACACCGCCAGTCAGCCTGCCGCCTACTACGGCAGCAACCTGAACGAGACGGCGGTGCGCGAGCTGGTGAAGGAGGCCCTGGCCCAGGTAGCGGCGGATCCCGCCATCGATCTCGCCGAGTTCGATCAGGAGGATCGCTACGATCTCAACGGCAACGGCAAGCTGAACGAACCGGACGGCCTCATCGACCACCTGATGATCTTCCACTCCAGCGTGGGGGAAGAGGCCGGTGGCGGCGATCTGGGCGAGAATGCCATCTGGGCCCACCGCTGGAACCTGGGCGCCCCCTACCCCATCCCGGGCACCAGCAGCCCGGCGGGAGACTTCAACGGCCAGTATGCCGCCTACGACTACACCATACAGCCCATTGATGCGGCGGCCGGGGTCTGCGCCCACGAATATGGCCACGATCTCGGCCTGCCGGACGAGTACGACACCAAGTACAGCGGCAAGGGGGAGCCGGTGGCGACCTGGTCCATCATGTCATCCGGCTCCTGGGCGGGGGTCATCGGCGGCACCGAGCCGACCGGCTTCTCCCCCTGGGCCAAGGCGTTCCTGCAGGCCTCCCTCGGCGGCAACTGGCTGCACGGCAGCAACGTGCATATCGACGACCTCGGCCGGCGCGGCAACGTCTACATGCTGGATCAGGCCAACGACAAGGGGCGCAACGAGGACGTGGTGCGCATCAACCTTCCGGCCAAGCTGGTGCCCCTCAATCCCCCCTACGCCGGTCAGTACCAGTACCACGGCGGCAAGGACAACAACCTGGACAACCGCATGAGCCTCGCGCTGGACCTGAGTGACCGCCAGAGCGCCACCCTGACCTTCAAGACCTGGTATCAGATTGAGGAGGGCTACGACTACGGCCGGGTGCTGGTCAACGGCGAGCCCATCCCGGGCAACCTGACCACCAGCGACGATCCGAACGGAGTCGGTTTCGGGGTCGGCATCACGGGCAACTCCGACGGCTGGGTGGAGGCCGAGTTCGACCTCACCCCCTGGGCCGGCCAGCAGATCCAGCTCAGCTTGCACTACCAGAGCGATGGCGGCGTGGCCGAACACGGTCTGTTCGTGGATGACATCCAGCTCGCCGCCGACGGCGAGGTGCTGCTCAGGGACGGGGCCGAGACCAGCTCCGCCTTTACCCTGGCCGGTTTCGTGCAAAGCAAGGGCGACGAGGCCAGGGAGCACTACTATCTGGCGGAGTGGCGCAACCACGCGGGTGTCGACAAGGGGCTGGCCCACATCAATGTCAGCGATCAGCTGATGCGCTACGAGCCGGGCATGCTGCTCTGGTACGTGGACAGCAGCCAGGAAAACAACTGGGTGGGCCTGCATCCGGGCGAGGGCTTCCTCGGCGTGGTGGACGCGGATCAGCGCCCCCTGACCTGGAGTGACGGCGCCGTGGCTGGCACCCGCTACCAGATCCACGATGCCACCTTCAGCCTGGGCTTCCAGCGCCCCCTGCAACTGGATCACCCGAGTGGCTCCTTCCTGCGGGATCTCTGGCTGGCCCCCAGGCGCACCTTCAAGGATGGCAATAGCTACCAGAGCGACGCCATCCCGGATGCGGGCCGCACCCTGCCCCGTTACGGCCTCAAGATTGCGGTCACAGGCCAGGCGCGGGACATGAGCACGGGGCGCATCATCATCAGCAGACAGTGATCCCTGATACCAGGCCCCGACAGGGGCCTTTTTACCGCTATCCCCCAGGCCCCCACCGCCATTGGCGAGGAAAACGGCGGATTGTGCAGATGTCGAGCGAACGGTGAATTAATCGAGCCACGCGGTTGACACTGCCGCGGCAGTTGAAGCAGAACCTGGTAAACCAATCTGTCTGTTCGGCGGCAGTGGCCACTACTGGGGCCAATCAGCTGCAAGAATTCGGACATACCGTGAAACTGATGGCACCACAATTCGTTAAGTGTGATGCACCGATTGAGTTCAATTGATTAAAGTTCTCAATCTGTTCACTGAGGATACTTGTTCGCACCTTCCTTATGGATCCTACAAGGTGTGGCACTATTCGGATCAGCTATTTAGAATTTCACTATACCGTTCACGATGCTCTTTTGGCGTTACATCATAATATTTTTTAAATACTGAGTAAAAATACTGCAGTGAGGGATAGCCGCACATTTGTGAAATCTCGTTTATCGATAAGGAAGTAGAAACCAACAAGCTGCGCGCTTTTTCGAGCTTTTCTTTGTGTATCACCGTATGGATAGTTTCGCCTACTTCTTCTTTGAAGCGTTTTTCAAGATTGGAGCGAGAAATACCTACTGAATCCAGCACCTGTTCGACCTTAATACCTTTACAGGCATAATTACGAATGTAGTGCATGGCCTGAATCACCGCAGGATCGTGCAAAGAACGGTAATCCGTGGAACGTCGTTCTACCACACGCACAGGTGGAACCAGCACCCTCTGAAGAGGTAAAACCTCATTGTCCAGCAGGCGATGCAACAGCTTCGCTGCCTGATAGCCCATCTGCCTTGTTCCCTGCGCAACGGAAGAAAGCGCTACACGGGATAAATATCGCGTGAGCTCTTCGTTGTCGATACCGATGACACAGAGCTTCTCCGGTACAGGCATATGCAGATGCTCGCAAACCTGCAATAAATGGCGTGCCCTGGCATCTGTTACAGCAATAATCCCCGTTTGCGGAGGCAATGTTTGTACCCAGTCTGCCAGCCGGTTTTGTGCGTGCTGCCAGTTTTCCGGCGCTGTCTCAATGCCCTGATACACCACCCCGTGGTATTTCTCCTCAGCCACAAGTTGCCGAAAAGCATGTTCGCGCTCAACCGCCCACCGTTTGTTGCTGGAACTTGGCAGGCCGTAAAACGCAAAGCGTTGTACCCCCTTCTCTTTGAGATGCAAAAACGCGCTTTCCACCAGAGCGAAGTTGTCTGTAGCAATGTAATGCACTGGCGGAAAATGATCTGCCAGATGATACGAGCCGCCCACGCCGACAATCGGCACACTTGCTCCATCCAGTAACTGCTGGATTTCTGTATCGTCGAAATCTGCAATCACGCCGTCGCCCAACCAGTCCTTGATGTTGTCGATACGCGCGCGAAAATCCTCTTCAATGAAAATGTCCCATTCTAATTGAGACACCTGTAGATATTCGCCAACACCTTCGATCACCTGACGATCGTAGGCTTTATTGGCATTGAATAACAACGTGATGCGGTGGCGTTTCTCAAACATGTTAACAACCCCAAAAACTCCTTTTATTTTAATACCATAGATGAAGAAATGCCGGGGAATATTACCCCGGCATTGTGATCTAAAACACACTCTCAAGCCCGACGTTTAGTGGCTGAATCCATCCAGACCGCTAACAGCAAAATGGCCCCTTTGACGATGTATTGCCAGAACGTCGGCACGTCCATCATACTCATGCCGTTATCCAGAGACGCCATGATAAATGCGCCCATCACGGCACCGGCCACGCTACCTACGCCGCCAGCAAGACTGGTGCCACCAATGACACAAGCGGCAATCGCATCAAGCTCTGCAATGTTCCCGGCAGAAGGTGAGCCAGCCCCAAGGCGTGAGCTAAGGATCAGCCCTGCGACGGCGACCATCAGGCCATTAATCGCAAACACAGCAAGCTTGGTGCGCGCTACGTCAATCCCGGATAACCGCGCCGCTTCGATATTGCCGCCTATTGCATAAATACGGCGGCCGAACGCGGTGCGGGTCGCCATAAACATCCCGGCGAGCATTAACAGTGTCAGGATAAGTACGGGTGTCGGTACTCCACGGTAATCATTGAGCAACCAGATAGAGCCCAGAACAATCACCGCCGTGATAGCCTGCCGTCCCATCACGCTTGTTGAAGCTGGCGTTGCTAGGCCAAGTTCCTCGCGGCGCATACGCAGCCACCATTGCCAAGCAACAAACGCCATTAAGCCCAATGCACCGACACCAAAGCCTATACCACCCGGCAGATAGCTCTGACCTATTTGCGCCATTGAAGTGCTCGTTGGCGAGACAGTAGTTCCGTTTGTGATGCCAATCAACACACCACGAAACGCCAGCATACCGGCAAGGGTGACAATGAACGACGGAACTTTACGATAGGCCACCCACCATCCATTCCATGCTCCCAGCACCAGCCCGAGAGCGAGCGTCACGACGATGGTCAGCGGCAGCGGCCAACCCATCCAGACATCAAAGATGGCTGCGACACCGCCCAACAGCCCCATCATGGAACCGACAGAGAGATCGATTTCAGCAGAAATAATCACAAACACCATACCGACCGCCAGAATGCCGGTAATAGCCGTCTGACGTAGCAAATTAGAGACGTTTCGCGCGCTGAGATACGATCCGTCCGTCATCCAGGTAAAAAACAGCACGATCACCAATATGGCGGCAATCATGACAAACACCTGCAGATTAAGCCCTTTCAGGATGCTTAGCGGCGAGCTCAGCGGCGCGGCAAGTTTCATTTCAGACGGGTTGCTTTTCGACATGGTGGTCACTCCTCAGTGCTGCTTCCATAACTTGCTCCTGGGTCAAGTTGTTGTTCACCAGGTTGGCTTTGATACGCCCCTCGTGCATCACCAGTATTCTGTCGCTAAGACCAAGCACTTCAGGTAACTCAGAGGAGATGACGATCACGGCAATCCCTTGTTGAACCAGTTGATTAATCAGTTTGTAGATTTCGTATTTCGCTCCGATATCTATACCGCGTGTGGGCTCGTCAAGAATGAGAATTCGTGGGTTTAGCAGCAAGCAGCGGGCCAGGATCGCTTTTTGCTGGTTACCCCCGCTAAGACGACCAATCGCAAGTTCTGGCGTTGACGTTTTTACCTTCAGGCGCTGAATGGATTTCAGAATACAACTCTGCTCGGCGGCATCGTCCAGGCTGGTTAATGCGCCGGAGAATTGATTAAGTGACGCAAGGGTGATGTTTTGCCCCACTGCCATGACCGACACAATACCGTCTCGCTTACGGTCCTCCGGCACCATGGCAATTCCGTGCGAAATCGCCTGCTGGCAGTTGCTGACTTTTACCGATTTGTTATCAATAAAAATCTCGCCTTGCGACTTGCCGGGCCAAACGCCAAACAGGCACTGAACCGCTTCGGTACGCCCCGCCCCCACAAGGCCGGCGATCCCCAGGATCTCCCCTTTGTGCAATGAGAAGGAAATATCATTTACGCGTTTGATCTGTCGGTTTAGCGGGTGCCACGCAGTGAGATGTTCAACACGCAGAATTTCCTCGCCCGTCTGGTGCGGTTCGTTCGGGTAAAGCGCCGTGAGCTCGCGCCCCACCATCATGGTGATTATGTCATCTTCGCTCATCAGTGCGGCTTCACGGGTACCAATGGGCTTTCCGTCGCGGATAACGCAGATGGTGTCGGAAATCGCTTTGACCTCATTGAGCTTGTGAGAGATGTAGACGCAGGCGATTCCATGATCCTGCAGCTCGCGAATAATCCTCAGCAGAATATCCGTTTCTTTCTCGGTGAGGGAAGCTGTTGGCTCGTCAAGAATCAATAGGCGCACTTGTTTATTCAGCGCCTTGGCAATTTCCACCAGTTGCTGCTGGCCCAGCCCCAGATCGCCCACACGGGTATCAGGCGAAATATTCAGGCTTACCTGAGCGAGCAATTTTTGGCAGCGTAGCGTCATAGTGTCGTAATCCAGTACACCATAACGCGACATCTCTGCCCCAAGGAAAATATTCTCCAGAATGGTGAGATGCTTAACTAATGCCAATTCTTGGTGAATGATGGCAATACCTTTACGTTCGGTATCACGAATATGGCCGGCCTGGAGTTTTTCACCGGCAAACCATATCTCGCCTTCGTAAGTACCATAGGGATAAATCCCGCACAGCACCTTCATCAACGTTGATTTCCCCGAACCGTTCTCACCGCACAGCGACATGACTTCCCCGGCATTGAGCGACAGACTGACACTGTCCACCGCTTTCACTGCACCAAAAGCCTTAGTGATATTTTTCATTTCCAGTAAGTAAGGCATAACTCCTCCCCGGTCTGGCTTAAAGGTTGCCGCCCATGGCTAACCATGGGCGGGAAGGGTTATAGATCACTTTTTTTATGGAAGCCGTCTGCCACGATGGTACTGTCGATATTGGTGTTATCCACTTCGATTGGTGTCAGCAGTCTGGCTGGAATATCTTTCAGGCCATTGTTCAGGGTAGCATCTGCTGCTGGCTTTTTACCTTCTCCCAGTTCAACTGCAATTTCAGCGGCGTTGTTGGCGAGGTCGGTGATCGGCTTATATACCGTCATGGTTTGGGTGCCAGCAATAATGCGTTTTACACCAGCGAGATCGGCATCCTGTCCTGAAATCGCTACTTTCCCTGCCAGACCCTGCGCGCTTAATGCCTGAATGGCACCGCCTGCTGTGGCATCATTTGATGCTACGACAGCATCAATCTTGTTATTGTTCGCTGTCAGGGCATTTTCCATAATTTTCAATGCATTTTCCGGCAACCAGCCGTCAGCCCACTGATCGCCAACCACTTTTATTTTTCCGCTATCAATATAAGGTTTCAACACCTTCATTTGCCCTTCACGGAATAATTTAGCATTGTTATCCACCGGCGAACCACCCATTAAGAAATAGTTACCAGACGGCACTCTATTGACAATGCTTTGTGCCTGAATCTCGCCAACTTTTTCATTATCAAATGAAACGTAGTAGTCAATATTAGCATTATTAATTATACGATCATAAGCTAGTACTTTTATGCCTTCGCGTTTTGCTTCGGCTACCACATTACTTAATACCTGTCCGTTGTGAGGAATGATAACCAACACGTCCACACCACGATTGATCATGTTCTCAATTTGCGATATCTGTGTTTCTTCGCTCCCATTGGCCGATTGCACAAACACTTCAGCACCTTTTGACTCTGCCTTTGCAACAAAGATATCGCGATCTTTCTGCCAGCGTTCAAGCCGCAAGTCATCAATGGCCATGCCGATCTTTACTTCTTTGGCGATGCCACTGAAGCTGGCAAGCATAAGCGATGCACATATTGACGCTAGTAAGACATTCTTAATCTTCATATTTATTTTACCTGTAGGGATGATGATCTTTCGGATTAAAGAATAATTTACATCTGCAAGCGGATGGATTGTTGTCGCTGATTGCAAAAGAAGCAATTACAGATTTTAATCTTCTCATTATGATATTTGGTTTAATCGCTGAACTATGATGAAGATCTAACTTTAAGGCATCGGCTGAATATGGCAATGCGGAGGGGGATGAATGATTGCCTTGCTATGATATTGATCTTTAATGATTTTTTAGAAAAAACCATTCATGAAACCATAAACTCAGCGCGGACTCACAGGATATAATAAGCTACATCTCCATCACCTTCAGCATGGTAAAGAGGGAATAAACCAAAAATAATTCCCTTTTTTAAAAGTGTTTTTGTGAAGTGGCGCACGCTTGGGAATTCTCTTAAGCCGAGAGTGAAATAACGCAATTGAGCATCCACCAAAGAAAGCCCAAGATTAAAACGCTTTTACTTGGCCGATATTTTCCTGAACTTGGAGTCAATTATGCAAGCCTATTTTGATCAACTTGACCGTGTGCGTTTCGAAGGCCCTAAAACAACTAATCCGCTGGCATTCCGCCACTACAACCCGGACGAGTTAATACTGGGTAAACGCATGGAAGAACATCTGCGTTTCGCCGCCTGCTACTGGCATACGTTCTGCTGGAATGGTGCAGATATGTTTGGTGCCGGTTCCTTCGATCGCCCGTGGTTGCAAGCGGGAGACGCACTGGCTCTGGCCAAACGTAAAGCCGATGTCGCCTTTGAATTCTTCCATAAGCTGAACGTACCCTATTACTGCTTCCATGATATCGATGTTTCGCCGGAAGGCACTTCACTTAAAGAATACAAAGACAACTTCGCGATAATGACCGAGTACTTGGCACAAAAGCAGCAGGAAAGCGGCGTGAAACTCCTGTGGGGTACGGCAAACTGCTTCACCAATGCACGCTATGGTGCGGGCGCGGCCACGAACCCCGATCCGGAGGTTTTCTCCCGGGCAGCCTCTCAGGTCGTTGCTGCCATGAACGCAACCTATCAACTGGGTGGTGATAACTATGTCCTGTGGGGGGGGCGCGAAGGTTATGAAACTCTGCTCAATACCGACCTGCGCCAGGAGCGCGAACAACTCGGCCGCTTTATGCAGATGGTGGTTGAGCATAAACACAAAATTGGCTTCCGTGGCACGCTGCTTATTGAGCCGAAGCCACAAGAACCGACTAAACATCAGTACGACTACGACGTAGCGACGGTTTACGGATTCCTGAAGCAATTCGGCCTGGAAAAAGAGATAAAAGTAAACATAGAAGCGAACCATGCAACACTTGCCGGTCATTCTTTCCATCATGAAATCGCCAGCGCCATTGCCCTAGGGATCTTCGGCTCGGTTGACGCAAACCGTGGCGACCCTCAGCTTGGCTGGGATACTGACCAGTTCCCAAGCAGCGTGGAAGAAAATTCGCTGGTGATGTACGAAATCCTTAAAGCCGGGGGCTTCTCTACCGGTGGACTGAACTTTGATGCCAAGGTGCGTCGCCAGAGCACCGATAAATATGACCTGTTCTACGGCCACATTGGCGCAATGGATGTCATGGCGCTGTCACTGAAAATCGCGGCCCGGATGATTGAAGATGGCGAGCTCGATAAACGCGTTGCCAGACGCTATGCCGGCTGGAATGGTGATTTCGGTCAGCAAATTCTGAACGGGCAGATGTCTTTGGCGCAGATTGCACAGTACGCAGAACAGCACAATCTGGCACCACAGCATCAGAGTGGCCACCAGGAGTTACTGGAAAACCTGATTAATCACTACATGTTTGATCGATAAGTTTGCTGTTCAATTAACAATCACCCCCGCGCCACGGTTTTCGTGGCGCGTTCATAAGGAGTGGCCACTATGTACATCGGAATCGATCTTGGAACTTCGGGTGTGAAAGCAATTTTGCTTGGGGAGCAGGGTGAAGTGCTTGCCTCCAGCACCGAACCTCTGAACGTCTCGCGCCCGTATCCACTATGGTCGGAGCAAGACCCTGAGTTCTGGTGGCAGGCAACGGATCGGGCGATGAAAGCGCTTGGGGAGCAGCATTCCCTCAAAGAGGTCAAGGCGCTGGGGATTGCCGGGCAAATGCACGGTGCAACTCTTCTGGACAGCAAACAACAAGTGCTCCGTCCTGCCATTTTATGGAACGATGGCCGCAGCGGCGAAGAGTGTGCCCTGCTGGAAGCCAAGGTGGAGAATTCCCGTGCCATCACCGGTAATCTGATGATGCCTGGCTTTACGGCCTCTAAACTGCTGTGGGTTGAACGCCACGAACCCGATATTTTTGCGCAAATTAATAAAGTCTTGCTGCCAAAAGATTATCTGCGGTTACGCATGACGGGCAAGTTCGCAAGCGACATGTCTGATGCGGCGGGTACGATGTGGCTTGATGTGGAGAGGCGAGACTGGAGTGACACCATGCTCGACGCCTGCCATTTAAGTCGCCAGCATATGCCCGATTTATACGAAGGTAGTGAGATAACCGGAACCCTCAAAGCTGACGTCGCACAGGCGTGGAAAATGCCAGCGGTGCCGGTTGTCGCCGGTGGTGGTGATAATGCGGCAGGGGCCGTAGGTGTAGGTATGGTGGATGCGGGTCAGGCCATGTTATCGCTTGGCACTTCGGGCGTTTATTTCGCCGTCAGCGATGGTTTCCGTAGCAAACCCGAAAGCGCGGTGCACAGCTTCTGCCATGCGCTGCCAAACCGCTGGCATTTGATGTCCGTGATGCTCAGCGCAGCCTCCTGCCTGGATTGGGCTGCAAAACTCACCGGCCTGGGGACGGTTCCGGAATTGCTTACCGCCGCCGAGCAGGCTAACGAAGAAGCCGACGTGGTGTGGTTCCTGCCCTATCTTTCCGGGGAACGCACTCCGCACAATAACCCACGGGCGAAAGGCGTGTTCTTTGGCTTAACCCATCAGCATGGGCCAGCAGAACTCGCTCGCGCTGTTCTTGAGGGGGTGGGTTATGCGCTGGCAGATGGCATGGACGTAGTACATTCCTGCGGCATCACACCACAGAGTGTGACGCTTATCGGCGGCGGGGCGCGTAGCCCTTACTGGCGGAAAATGCTGGCAGATATCAGCGGGCAAACCCTGGATTACCGCACTGGAGGGGATATTGGCCCCGCGTTGGGCGCCGCACGTCTGGCTCAAATTGCTGTGTCACCGGGGCAATCTTTGCAATCGCTGCTGCCGCAGTTACCGCTGGAACAGCAGCACCAACCGGATATGGCGCGTCATCAGCTCTACGCCGGGCGCCGACAGGTATTTAGTCAGCTTTACCAGCAGTTGCTGCCATTGATGTCGTGACACTTTCCGTATGGTGTCTGGAGATTAAGGGGCCCGTGAATTCAACTTCCAAGTTGTAATGCCGCCACTCAGGATCACTTCCTCATGAAGAGATGTAAATTGCTATGACCGATAAGTTAACTCAGCTGAAAGCCCTGACCACCATCGTCGCCGATACCGGCGACATCGAAGCTATCAAACGCTACCAACCCATCGATGCCACTACCAACCCATCCCTGATCCTGAAGGCATCAGAGATCCCTGAATACGCAGTACTGATCGAAGATGCCCTCCATTGGGCCAAATCCCAGAGTCAGGACAAGGCGCAGCAGATCATCGATGCCGGCGACAAGCTGGCGGTCAATATCGGCCTGGAAGTGCTGAAGATAGTGCCCGGCCGCATCTCCACCGAAGTGGATGCCCGCCTCTCCTTCGACACCGACGCCAGCATCGCCAAGGCCCGCAAGCTGATCCGCCTCTACAACGAAGCCGGCATCAGCAACGATCGCATCCTGATCAAGCTGGCCTCCACCTGGGAAGGCATTCGTGCCGCCGAAGTGCTGGAGAAAGAGGGCATCCAGTGCAACCTGACCCTGCTGTTCGCCTTCGCCCAGGCCCGTGCCTGCGCCGAAGCCGGCGCCTTCCTGATCTCCCCCTTCGTGGGCCGCATCCTCGACTGGTACAAGGCCAAGCACAACCGTGACTACACCGCCAGCGAAGATCCGGGTGTGGTCTCCGTCACCGCCATCTACTACTACTACAAGCAGCACGACTACCCGACCGTGGTGATGGGGGCGAGCTTCCGCAACACCGGCGAGATCCTGGAACTGGCCGGCTGTGACCGCCTGACCATAGGTCCGGCCCTGCTGGAAGAGCTGAGCAAGGCCGAGGGTGTGGTCGAGCGCAAGCTGCACTACACCGGCGAGCGCCAGGCAAAGCCGGCGCCGATGAGCGAAGCCGAGTTCCGCTGGGAGCTGAACCAGGACGCCATGGCCGTCGAGAAACTGGCCGAAGGCATCCGTATGTTCGCCGTCGATCAGGGCAAGCTGGAAACCATGCTGGCCAGCCATATCTGATGGCGCTTGCACACCATACCTGCCGGGCTCACGTACGCGCCCGGTTGGGACAATAACGCGCCTAAAAACTTGGCCATCAAATGAAGCAATATCAGGAGATACAGATGCCTTCTCGTAAAGAGCTTGCCAATGCTAT
>NZ_JBSTYM010000016.1:0-103079 GCF_054052445.1 Aeromonas crassostreae
GTTCAGTCGGTTAGAATACCGGCCTGTCACGCCGGGGGTCGCGGGTTCGAGTCCCGTCCGCTCCGCCACTAATTTGAAAGGCCTTCCCTCACGGGAAGGCCTTTCTGCTATGCACTTTCAGCATCTGAGTCCAGGAAGCCCAATCTGTCAATTGGGCTTCTTTCGTTATGCTTTGTCACTGTGGCGCGGGGATTCCTCTAGTAGTAGACGCAGAGCCAGACGGTGATATCGGTCGGGTGGGTCCACTCCACCCTGTGCTGAAGGTGCGCGGGAATATTGATGTAATCTCCCGGTCCCAGATGTACGCGCTCTTGTACCCCGGTATCCGGGGTGATGAAGACCAGAATGGCTTCCCCCTGCACCAGCAATACCCATTCATGTTCATCCTGATCGAACCACTCTCCGGTGGGGGTCTGTTGCCCCTGGGAGAGGATGCGCTCGATGCGAAAGTGATTGGTGCTGACCAGGTCGGTGAACACCTCATTGGGCAGGGGGGAGGGGATCTGGCCAAGCAGGTTGCCTGTGTGCATGGGCTTCTCTCCGGCTGATGGGGCTAGTAAGAGTGTAGAAGCTGAAGGGGAGCTTCCCATCTGGAATCACAGGCCTCCAATGAAGCTTTAAATGGAAAAGTTCGGTAAGATGCGCCCTAACTCGCTGCAATTTCGCCAAATTCTTGCTATTTTGCGCGCCAGCAAGCAAACGATTTCCTTCACACATTCAGGATGAACTATGGCAACGCAAGAAATGACGGCCCGCGCCGGCAATGGCGGGTTTTTGGATTCCTATTTCTCCATCAGCCAGCGTGGCAGCACGGTGCGCCAGGAGTTGCTGGCCGGTCTGACCACCTTCCTGGCCATGGTCTACAGCATCATAGTGGTGCCGAACATGCTGGGTGCCGCCGGTTTTGAGCAGGGTCCCGTCTTCGTGGCGACCTGCTTGATCGCCGCCTTCGGCTCCCTGCTGATGGGCCTGTGGGCCAAGCTGCCGATGGCTATCGGTTGCGCCATCTCCCTCACCGCCTTTACCGCCTTCAGTCTGGTACTGGGTCAGGGGCTGAGCATTCCGGTCGCCCTGGGCGCCATCTTCCTGATGGGTGTGCTGTTTACCCTGATCAGCGTCACCGGCGTGCGCCAGTGGATCCTGGACAACCTCCCCTCCGGCATCGCCCACGGCACCGGCATCGGTATCGGTTTGTTCCTGCTGCTGATCGCCACCAACGGCGTCGGCATGGTGATCAAGAACGAAGGGGCCGGTCTGCCGGTTCAACTGGGTGAAGTGACCTCCTTCCCGGTCATCATGACGGTGCTGGGTCTGGCCGCCATCTTCGGTCTGGAGCGTCGCAAGGTGCCGGGCGGCATCCTGATGGTGATCATCGCCATCTCCATCCTCGGCCTCATCTTCGATCCGAAAGTGACCTGGCAGGGCTTCTTCGCCATGCCGAGCCTGACCGGTGAGAAGGGCTCCCTGGTAGGGAGCATGGATCTGCTGGGCGCCCTCAATCCGGTGGTGATCCCGACCGTGCTGGCGCTGGTGATGACCGCCGTGTTTGATGCCACCGGCACCATACGTGCCGTGGCCGGTCAGGCGGGCCTCATCAACGAACGCGGCCACATCATCAGCGGCGGCAAGGCCCTGACGGCCGACTCCGTCAGCAGCATGGTGGCAGGCGCCGTCGGTGGTGCTCCGGCTGCCGTCTACATCGAATCCGCCGCAGGTACCGCCGCCGGTGGCAAGACAGGTCTGACCGCTGCGCTGGTCGGCGTGCTCTTCCTGCTGATGATCTTCCTCTCCCCGCTGAGCTATCTGGTGCCGGCCTACGCCACCGCACCGGCCCTGATGTACGTCGGTCTGCTGATGCTGGGCAACGTCACCAAGCTGGACTTCAGCGATTCGGTCGATGCCCTCGCCGGCATGCTGTGCGCCGTCTTCATAGTGCTGACCTGCAACATCGTCACCGGCATCATGCTGGGCTTCGTGGCGCTGGTCATCGGTCGCCTGTTTGCCGCCGAGTGGAAGAAGCTGAACGTCGGCACCGTCATCATCGCCCTGGCGCTGGTCGTCTTCTACGCCGGTGGCTGGGCCATCTAACCCGGCAGGTTATTGCGGTTGTAACGAAGGGCCCTGCGGGGCCCTTTTCATGGCTGTGAGGCCGCTTACAGTTTCCCGCCCGTTTGCCCTGCAGTGTTTCATATTGAAACGCCGACCACCTTTCTGCTGTTTCAAATCCGAACCAAATCACCCGTCATTTTTCTCCCTGTTTATCCCGTTAGACTGACTCCATCAACCATTTGCCCACCCGTGCGGTGGCAAGCCAAGGAGTGAGCCATGAAGAAACTGATCAATGCCGTCGATGCCGTGGTCCGTGAACAACTGATGGGGATGGCAGCCGCCCACCCCGAGCTCAAGGTACGTATCGAACCCCACTACATCACTCGCGCCGACTCCCCCGTGATGGGCAAGGTGGCGCTGGTCTCCGGCGGTGGCAGCGGCCACGAGCCGATGCACGGCGGTCTGGTGGGCAAGGGGATGCTGGATGGCGCCTGCCCCGGCGAGATTTTTACCTCCCCGACCCCTGATCAGATGTACGAGTGCGGTCAGGCCGTTGATGGCGGCGCGGGCGTGTTGTTTCTGGTGAAGAACTACACAGGCGACGTACTCAACTTCGAGACCGCGGTCGAGCTGCTGCACGGTGACGGGGTCAAGGTCGGCTTCTCGCTGATCGATGACGACGTGGCGGTCAAAGACAGCCTCTACACCGCCGGCCGCCGTGGCGTCGCCACGACAGTGCTGTGCGAAAAACTGGTGGGGGCCGCAGCCGAAGCTGGCTATGACCTGACCCGCTGCGAGGCGCTGGCCCGTCGCATCAACAATCAGAGCCGCACCATAGGCGTCGCCATGCACGCCTGCACAGTACCTGCCGCTGGCAAGCCCTCCTTCACCCTGGCCGACAACGAGATGGAGTTCGGCGTGGGCATTCACGGCGAGCCGGGCATCGCGCGTCGCCCCTTCACCGACCTCAATACCCTGGTGGACGACATGTTCAGCGAGCTTGCTGACAACACCCCCTACGGCCGCACCCTGCGCCACTGGGACAGAGCCTCCGGCAGCTGGCAGGAGGAGCACACCTTTATCGAACCGCTGAATGCGGGCGATCGTGTCATCGCGCTGGTCAACAGCCTGGGTGGCACCCCCATTTCCGAGCTCTATGGCGTCTATGGCCGCCTCGCCACCCTGTGCGAAGAGGCAGGCATCCATCTGGTGCGCAACCTGATCGGCCCCTACTGCACCTCCCTCGACATGACCGGCATCTCCATCACCCTGCTCAAGGTGGACGACGAGCTGATGACCCTGTGGGATGCCCCCGTTCATACCCCCGCCCTGCGTCGCGGCTGCTAAGGAGCCTTTATTCTCATGTTAAGCAAACATCAAATCGTCAACTGGCTGCTCGACTGCGAACAGATCTTTACCGAGCAGCGCGACTACCTCACCGCGCTGGATACCGACATCGGCGACGGCGACCACGGCCTCAATATGCAACGCGGCTTCGCCAAGGTAGCCGAGAAACTGCCCGCAGTGGCGGACAAGGATATCGGTCAGGTACTGAAAACCACCGGCATGACCCTTCTCTCCTCGGTCGGCGGCGCCAGCGGACCCCTCTACGGCACCTTCTTTATCCGGGCCGCGGCCAGTACTGACGCCTGCCAGAGCCTCGGCCTCAGTCAGCTGTGCAAAATGCTGAGCGATGGCGTCGAGGGGATCGTCTCTCGCGGCCGCGCCGAGCCAGGCGACAAGACCATGTGCGATGCCTGGTGGCCGGCGCTGGCCGCCCTGCAACAGGCGCAGCAGCAAGAGTTGCCGCTCAACGAAGCGCTGGACAAGGCAGTGGCAGCCGCCGCCGCCGGTACCGAGGCCACCATCCAGATGCAGGCCCGCAAGGGGCGCGCCAGCTATCTTGGCGAGCGCAGCATCGGCCATCAGGATGCCGGGGCCACCTCGACCCTGTTGCTGCTGACCGCACTGCGTGACAGAGCGAGGTTGTGACATGATCGGAATCGTAGTTGTCTCTCACAGCGCCCAGCTTGCGGCCGGATTGAAAGCGCTGGCCGACCAGCTCGGCAGCCCGGCCAAGTTGCTACTGGCGGCCGGTGTGGATGACCCCGACCACCCCATAGGCACAGATGCCATCGCGGTGATGAGTGCGATTGAAGAGGCGGACGACGGCAGCGGCGTGCTGGTGTTGATGGATTTGGGCAGTGCCCTGCTCAGCGCCGAAACCGCCCTCGAACTGTTGCCCCCCGAGCTGAGCGCGAGGGTGCGTCTCTGCCCAGCCCCGCTGGTTGAGGGCACCCTGGCCGCCGTGGTAGCGGCAGGTTCAGGCCTGACGCTGGATGAGGTGGCGGCCGAGGCGCTCGGTGCGCTTGGCCCGAAACAGGCGATGCTGCCTGCCAGCGCGGCGCAGGCCGCCACTGAGACAGCCCCCGTTGCCGACGACGGCTGGCTGCGCTGCGAAGTGGTGGTGGATAACCCCCACGGCCTGCATGTGCGCCCCGCCGCCCGACTGGTGGCCGCCCTCAAGCCCTTTGCCGCTGAACTCAAGCTGCAAAAGGGGGATAAAGAGGCAAATCCCCGCAGCCTGACCCGGCTCGCCATGCTCAACGTGCGTCAGGGCGACACGCTCACCCTGCTGGCGCGCGGGGAGGATGCCACCGCCGCCTTGGCCTGCTTCCAGCAGCTGGCCGCCGAGCGTTTCGGCGACTGACGCCGCACGCCACTGTTTCAAGGGGCTGCTCTCGCTCGCTGAGCCTGTGCAGCGCCACTGTCGCGCAAGTCAAAGACGAAGGACTCCCCGGCACTGCCGCCCCTTCGCCCCTGTTAGTTTCAAAAGAAGTCTTATGAACTAGAGAGAGGGAAAGAATATGGACCGCATTATCATCAGCCCCAGCAAATACGTGCAAGGCAACGGGGCCCTCGCCAATATCGGCAACTACGTCAAGGCGCTCGGCAGCAAGCCGCTGATCCTGGCCGACGCCTTCGTCACCAAGCTGGTAGGCGATACCGTGGCCACCAGCTTCCACGGCGCGGGGATCAAGCCAGAGTTCGACTGTTTCAACGGCGAGTGCTCCCGCCCCGAGATCGACCGCCTGCTGGCTCGCTGCAAGCAGACCCCGTTTGACGTCATCATCGGCATCGGCGGCGGCAAGACGCTGGATACCGCCAAGTCGGTCGCCTTCTACCAGAAGGTGCCTGTGGTCATAGTGCCGACCATCGCCTCCACCGATGCCCCCACCAGCGCGCTGGCGGTCATCTACACCCCACAAGGGCAGTTCAGCGAATACCTGATGATCCCGACCAATCCCGACATGGTCATCATGGATACCGGTGTGGTCTCCCGCGCCCCGGTGCGGCTGCTGGTCTCCGGCATGGGGGATGCGCTCTCCACCTACTTCGAGGCGCGGGCCAACAAGGTCTCCGGTTGCCAGACCATGGCCGGTGGCGCCTCCACCCTGGCGGCCCAGGCCATCGCTGAGCTCTGCTACCAGACCCTGCTGGCCGATGGCTACAAGGCCAAGCTGGCGGTGGAGCAGGGGCTCTGCACCAAAGCGGTGGAGAACATCATCGAGGCCAACACCTATCTGAGCGGTATCGGCTTCGAGAGCAGCGGGCTGGCCGCCGCCCACGCCATCCACAACGGCCTGACCCAGCTCGCCGAGTGTCACCACCTCTATCACGGTGAGAAGGTGGCGTTCGGTACTCTGGTGCAGCTGGTGCTGGAGAACGCACCGATGGCGGAAATCGAAACCGTGCTGGGTTTCTGCCGCTCGGTAGGCCTGCCGACCAACCTGCATATGATGGGGGTCAAGGAGCTGGATATGGCGCGCCTGATGGAGGTCGCCAAAGCCTCTACCGCCGAGGGCGAGACCATCCACAATATGCCGTTCAAGGTCACCGCCGAGGATGTGCTGGCGGCCATGGTCACCGCCCACCAGCTGGGGCTGTAACCGCGCCACGGCTGACCCTGCCATATAATACGGCCCCGCATCTGCGGGGCCTTTTCGTTTTCTACGGGCCGGTTCGTGACGGCTCTGCGTCAGCCGTGATAATCGGCGGGATCGATCTCGAGCAATTTCAGCCGTCGCCACAGGGTGGTGCGGCTGATACCCAGATGTTGGGCCATCTGGCTCACCTGCCCTTTGCAGGCGTGGGCGCAGCGCAAGATGGCTTGCCGCTCCAGCTCCGCCAGGGTGAGCAGCGGTTGCCCCACCACCTCATCCGTCAGCAACTGATAACCGTGCCGAATGGCGGCGGGCAGCGCCTCCGGCGGGATCAACCCCTGACCGGCGTGAAGCAGGGCATGCTCGACGGCGCTGCGCAGCTCCCCCAGATTGCCGGGCCAGGGATAGGCGAGCAGACAATCGAGGGCCGCCGGACTGAACTGGCGCACCGGTTCGCGCCCCTGCGCCCCTAGCTGCTGGCTGATAAGGCCGGGCAGATCGGCCGCGCGCTCCCGCAGCCCCGGCAGCCACAGCTCGCACGCCTGCAAGGCATAGAGCAGCTGGCGGCCAAACAGCCCCTCCTGCACCAGCTGCTCCAGCGGGGCGCTGCTGGTGGCGATGATCCGCACCTTGAGCGGCAGGATGCGGGCCGAATCGAAGCGCTGGATGCGGCCGGTCTTGAGCAGTTGCAACAGCGCCGCCTGCATGGGGGCACAGAGGCACTCCACCTGCTCCAGCACCAGGGTGCCGCCGTGGGCCAGCTCGAACTTGCCCGCCCGTTCCTGCCCCGCTTCGTCGGAGCCCATCAGCTCCAGCGCCATCCGCTCGCTCGGCAGCGCCTTGCAGTTGAGGGTAATGAGCGGCCCGGCGGCCCGTTCGCTGCCAAAGTGGATCGCCTCCGCCAGCTGGGCCTTGCCCACCTCTTCTTCACCGCGCAGCAGGATGGGTCCCTGACTCTGGGCCGCCTGCCGGGCGTAGCGCAGCAGCTTGCGCATGGCGCTCGATTCCCCCACCAGCGCCGACAGCTCGGGCACCGTCTGACGCAGCTGGTGAATGGCCCACAGCCGATCGACCGGGTGCAGCAGGGCGATAAAGCTGACCCCCTCCGGCCCCGGCAGCGGCTTGAGGCTCACCAGCGCATTGATGAACTCCCCCTCCTGAGCGCCGAGCCGCTCCAGCGTCACCTCCACATGACTGAGCGGCGTCTGCCCCCTGATGGCCAGCTGCAAACGCTGGGGCAGCAGCAGGTGCTGCTCCAGGGGCTGGCCGAGACAGAGTGCCGGATCGAGCCGCAGACGGTGCGCCGCCAGGGCGTTGAGGTAACGCAGTCGACCCTGGGGATCCCAGGCCAGCACGCCGTCATCCATGCCGTCGAGCAGGGCGTAAAGTTCGCTCAGGTGGTGCTGGGACTCCTGCATCAGGGTTTCCATCTGCAGCAGATGGGCCAGCTCGCGCCCGGCGCTGACGGTGAGCGCCAGATCCCCGACCGTTGCCTCCTCCACCTTGCAGATCAGGGCCATGATGGCGACCTGACGGCCATTGCTGTTGTAGACCGGGCTGGCGCAACTGTGCCAGGGGTGCAGGGTCTGGTTGAAGTGCTGGGGGCCGCTGACGCAGAGCGGCACTCCCTCCAGCGCCGCCAGATTGATGGCATTGGTGCCGATGCGCCCCTCGCTGAAAAAGGCACCGGGGCCAAACCCCAGCACCGCCAGCTCGCGCAGGGTGTCTGGGTGGCCGGTCTGGGCCAGCAGGCAGCCGCTCTCGTCGGTGAGCAGCAGGGCGCAGGGGCGCCCCTCCATAAATTCGTAGAGATCCTCGAGGGCCATCTCGCCGGTGGTGAGCAGGTCGCGCTTGCGCTGGCGCAGGCTCTGCAAGGTCTGCCCCTTGGCGCAGTGGGGCGGATGCCAGAGGGTGGCGCTGGTCTGGTGGGCGCAGCGCAGCCAGGAGGCCCGCAAGTAGTCAGGCCAGGGCTGCAATGGCTGAAGGTCAGATGGCATGGTCACAGCAATATCCGGCAAGATGTGAGCCGACCATTTAACCACTCTTGCCGGCCCGATTCAGTGACCTGCCTCAGAGGGTGGCAAACCATCCTCGGCGGGAGCGGGGCTGGCAAACTGCAACTCAAGCCAGCGACAGAAGGCGCGGTACTACTCCTTCGCTCTCTTGATATATCGTCCCGCTCACACTAATGGTTCATTTGTTAAAAGAAGGCGAGATGGTGCTTTCCATTGCCGATCCTTAAGTGTATTTTTGCTCAAGAGTACAAATCAGAGCCAAAGGAAAATATTGAGTTGAATGTATTCAGCACCATAGGCAGATCGGTAATGCTGTGATTTGAAAACGTACTTTCTTGGCCGGCGAACAGGGCAAACCGAAGTTATATGAAAGTCTCTGTTAACGGATTAGAACCGCCTTCCATTTAATCACTGTTAGGCTTCTGGAAGAACATATAAAATGTTTAGTCAAAATTATAGATTGCTTACCCAAGAAGGACATTTGACAATGTCTAGCCTTTTGGGTGGCCTAAATTCATTAAGAAACGCCAATATTGATGAGAATCATCGAGGCTTGTTTTACTCAGGTTTGTTCGAGCTTGCTACAGGTTTTGAGCGTTTGATGAAAATAGTGCTTATCCTTGATCACCAACTAAAAAATAATCTAAAAAACCCAACAAACAAAGAATTGAGGGCTTTTGGTCACAATATAAAAGATCTTTTCGAAAACTGTTCAGTACTCCCCCAAGAGTATGGATTACGACAACAGCCGAGCCTTAATGATAAGCAAACAAAAATAGTTTCTACTCTTACAGAGTTTGCGAAAGGTTCGCGATACTACAATCTTGATGTGTTAACTAATCACAATGAAAATGATGATCCTATCGGACTTTGGTTATCTGTAATTGACGATCATATTTGGAGCCTACGTAGTGATGTGCATACAAAGTTACGAAATGACGCAGCAGAAGTAATTGAACGCTCAGGTATGGCGAGTAGTTGGCAACAAAATGTAGATGGTGAGTGGGTTACTGTACTCGACTTTTACTATTTGATGTCTGCTACAGAAAAGGCTAATCCTCATATAATATGGTCGATTATTGAAATGCTGCGCCCATTTTATGGCCTGTTGCGTCATCAATGTTACGAGTTACACGAATTATATGCGCAACAGGGTAAGGAAAATGAAATACCCTATATGTACGAGTTTTTCCCTTTTTTCCTAACACCGAAAAACTCCGCGTTGAGAAAGAAACAGTGGATTTGGGGGAAGTAAGCCCGTAGGTTCCGATTAGCCGTAAGGCGTAATCGAACCTGCGTGGGACGGTAATAAGCCAAAGAGCCGCCCTTATGGGCGGCTCTTTGTATCAGCGATGGATGGCTGAATCGTCTTGTTACCAAATCGTCACTCGGCCTTGGGCGCTTCAACCGCAGCAGTCGCCGGTTGGTCACCTTCCTTGATCCAGGCATCCAGCAGGGTGTAGCCCACCGCCAGCATCACGGGGCCGATAAAGAGCCCTATGATCCCCATGGCCAGCAGGCCGCCGATGACCCCCACCAGGATCAGGATCAGGGGCAGGTCGGCGCCGCGCTTGATGAGGAAGGGGCGCAGGAAGTTGTCCATGGTGCCCGCCAGCAGGGACCAGATCAGCAGGAAGGTGCCCCAGGTGGTGTCGCCGCTCCAGTAGAGGTAGCCCACGCTGGCCAGCAGCACCGGGAAGGGACCTATCTGGGCGACGATCAGCAGGAACATCAGCACCACCAGCACCATGACGTAGGGGATGCCGGCGATGAGCAGGCCGATGCCGGCCACCGAGGATTGCACCAGGGCGGTCACCACCACCCCCAGGGCGACGGCGCGGATCGCCTGGGAGGCGAGCACCACCGCATTGTCACCACGTTCGCCCGCCAGGCGGTGGGCGAAGCGGCGGATGCCGTCGGCGGCCTTCTCCCCCGAGTGATAGAGCAGGCCGCAGATCCCCACGGTCAGCAGGAAGTGGACGAACAACAGGCCCAGATTGCCCGCCTGGGAGGCGAGCCAGCGGGCGGTCTGGCCGAAGTAGGGGGCCAGCTTGGCAAACAGCACCTGGCCACCGCTCGCCAGTATCTGCTGCCAGAACTCGAACAGCTTGTCCCCCACCAGGGGCACCTCTTGCAGCCAGAGCAGCTTGGGGGGCGGCGAGTGGCTGAGGTTGGTGCCGAACTCGATCAGCATGGGGGCCTTCTCCGCCACGTTGGCCAGGGCCATGAACAGCGGGATGACGAACATCAGCAGCAGCACCAGGGTCATGAAGAGGGCGGCCAGGGCGCGCTTGCCCCACAGCAGGCGCTGCATCATCCGCATCAGGGGCCAGGTGGCGATGGTGATCATGGTGGCCCACACCAGGGCGGGCAGGAAGGGGCGCAGCACCATGAAGCAGGAGATGATGAGAATGCTGAGAAACAGCACCCCCAGGGTGATCTTGGCCAGATCCGGTTTCTTGATGGTCATGATGTTCCTTGCGGTGGGGTCATGCCCCGGTTGTGGTCATCGGTCAGGGAGAGGAGCCACCAGAAGCCATGGCTCAACCAGAGCCCCCAAAGCCCATAGAGTATGCCTTGCCCGCTCAGGATCAACTGAGAACTGGTGATGAGCTGTGGCAAACGGGCGCCAAGCAGGCCCAACAACAGGCCGCCTGACAGGGCGATTACGCCGGTCAACCAGGAACGGCGACGAGCGCGGTCGACCCGGCTCCGGCTCCCGATCAACAGGGCCAGGCTGGCGAGGGCGATGGCGAGCAGGGATGGAGATTGCAAGGCGGCGGCACCAACACCGGCGAGGCCGGCGAGCAGCAGCCAGGGGCGCGGTCGACTGGCCAGGGGCAGCAGCCAGGGGGACAGGGCGAACAGGGTCAGCCCCAGCAGCAGGCCGGCCACCACGTCCGAGATGAAATGCACCCCGAGCCAGACGCGGCCCAGGCCGGTGGCGATCCCCAGTGACAGGGCGAGCGCCAGCGCCACGCCTTGTCGTCCCGGCCAGGCCCACTTGAGCAGCAGGCCCCAACAGAGCATGGCCATGGCCGAGTGGCCGCTCGGCATGCCGAAACCGGGTACGGCATGGAGGGCAAGGTCCGGCATGAAGTTGAAGGGTCTAGGCCAGGCCACGCCCTCCTTGGCGAGCTCAACCAGCAAGGAGAGCCACAGCATGGCGAACAGCAACTGCCGTGCCCTGGGCCAGCCCAGCAGGGGCAGCAAGAAGGAGATGAGCAGCAGCAGGATGGAGGGGGAGCCCGCGAGATTGGCCAGTTGCAGCCAGGGCGCCTGGGGCCCGATGAGGCTCTGTACCTGACGGATCAGGGAGAGCTCCCGGTCGTGGAGGGCACTGGCCCTGGAGCGGAAATCCACCACCCAGGTGACCTCGCTGTCAGGGAGCCCGGCGAGACGGGGGGCCAGCCAGTCGAGCTGCGCCGAAAAGCGGTGCCGCTCCCGGGGCAGGGCGCCGGGGGCGATCAGCAGGGCGCTGAGCACCTCCCCATTGCGGTGGGGGGCCTGGAGCAGGGAGACGGCTCCCGTGCCCGACTGTGTGACCATGGGGTCCTGGGTCTGGCAGGCAAACAGCTCGGCGGACTGCCAGCGGCCCAGGGGGGCGACGACCCTTCCTCTGAGTCCGGTCTCTTCGAACAGCTCCCGCAGCGCCGCCTGGGGTGGTGTCTCGCCCTGGTCGATATAGCCGCCGGTCAGGCCGTAGCGTAACGAGGCCCTGTCTTGCACCAGCAGGACCCTCTCCTGGTGTTTGATGACGCACACGGCCGAAGTGGGCGTCGATTGGGCCAAGGTCGGTACGGCGGCGAACAGGGCGAGTAACAGGCAGCAAGCGTATCTGAGCATGAGGGGCGAGTCCGGGAGCAATCGCGCAAGGGTCACAGAAATCAGTCGTTTGGGCAATGTTTTCCCTGTGCATGACCCCGCTTGCCCAGGTCTGGATTGCCCTTGCCCGCCCCTGTGCCTACTATTGGCAGCTATCGTCACCCTTCATGCAGCAAACCGTGGGACTCCTCATGAAACAGTTAGGTTTTTATCTCGGCATCGGCCTCGGCGTCATCCTGATATTGTTTGGCAGTATCGTCATCTGCCAGGCCCTGCCTGCCGCACTGGACGTGCTGGAAATGCCGAGCCGCATCCCCTTCGTGCGCGAGGTCTACACCTGGCTGATGAGCAGTGCCAATGGCCTGACCGGCCAGCTGGAGCAGAACTTCCTGGAGGCGTTCCAGACCGTGCTCAAGCTGATCCTGCTCATTACCTTTATGTGGGTCTGCGTCAAGCTGGTCAACATGGGGGTGCTGATCATCCGGGCCGGGGTGGATCTCATCCGCACCGCCATCGAGCACAGTGAGCCGGCCGCCAGCAAGGACAATGAGCAGGACAACCTCTACAAATAGCAGCCTGCCCCCTCGCCGGATGAAGAAGAGGTCACCCCAGAGTGACCTCTTTGCTTGGCGCCTTTGCCTGGCACAGAGGCGCCCGGCCTCACTCCAAGGACAACGAGCAGGACAACCTCTACAAATAGCTGCCTGCCCCCTCGCCGGATGAAGAAGAGGTCACTCCAGGGTGACCTCTTTGCTTGGCGTCTTGGCCTGGCGCCTTTGTCTGGCGTAGAGGCACCCGGCCTTACTCTATCTCGGGCAGGAGGGCATTGTTGCCCGGTGCGAATTCGTCTCGATAGCGGGCCTGCAGGGCGCGAAACGCGGGGCCTTGGCGCACCTTGTCTAGGGCTTGCTGCAGCCTGGCCACCTCGGCCGGATCCACGGCGGCATTGAAGGCGAAGCAGTTGTCCTGCCGGGCCAGCACGGCCACGGTGACGAACTGTTCCTCCGGGTAACCGAGCTGGCGGATCTGGTGTCGCAATATCACCTCGTTGCCCGCCACCAGATCGGTGCGGGCCAGCAGCAACAGGCGTGCCACCCGATCCATGCTGGGCACCGTCATCAGCTGACTCGGGGGAACGCCGCGATTGAGCAGCAGCTGCTCACCCACATCGGCCTGCATGACCCCGATCCTCAGGGCGAGCAGATCGGCCCCGCGCTGGATTGTCGGCAACGCGTCGGCCCTGGCCATCAGCACGATCCGGGCGCTGCTGATGGGGCAGACCCATTGCAGCTGAGAGGCGCGAGATGGTGTGCGCGCCGTGCTGATCAGCACGGCGTCCGGTTGCTGAGTCAGCAGATACCAGCCCCGGGCCCAGGGCTGGAACTGGATGGGGGCCTCTTCCTGACCCAGTTCCTGCCACATCAGACGCAGCACCTCTATGCTGAACCCTGTGCCGCGCCCCTCCTGGTCCTGGCCGCTGAAGGGCAGATCCTGCTCCGCGTAGTAGGTCAGGGCCGCCAGCGGCGGACTGAGCAGGGTAGCCAGCAGGCCGATGAGGGCCAGGGGGCGAGCCATGATCGCCATCCTCATCCTCTTAGTCTCCGGGCAGGAAAGGGTTGGGGCCGAGTCACGGCGCTGCACGTCCTCACTTCAGCAGTGCCTCCAGCTCGGCCTCGGCGCTGGCGCGGGCGGCGGCCTGAGGATCCTGAACCGGTGAGGCCTGGCTGCCCGCCTCGTCGGCCGTTTGGGTCAAGGCCTGGGTTGCTGCTTGAGCTGCGGCTTGAGTGGTGACTTGAGTTGCCGCTGCGCTGGCACTCTGGGTGGCCTGCTTGCCGGCCTCGTCGGCCGTTTGGGTCACGGCCTGGGTTGCTGCTTGAGTTGCGGCTTGAGTGGTGACTTGAGCTGCCGCTGCGCTGACGCTTTGGGCAGCCTGGCTGCCAGCCTCGTTGGCCGCCTTGGCCACGGCCTGGGTTGCTGCTTGAGTCGTGGCTTGAGTGGCGGCTTGAGCTGCCGCTGCGCTGGCACTTTGGGCGGCCTGCTTGCCCGCCTCGTCAACCGCCTTGGTCACGGCCTGAGTCGTGGCTTGAGTGGCCGTTTGAGTTGCCGCTGCGCTGGCGCCCTCGGCTGCCTGGCTGGCCTGGTTGCTGACCGCCTTGGCGGCCTGCTGGCTCGCCCCGTTGAGCAGCTCGCTGGCCGACCCTGTCATGGCTCCCTTGGCGGCCTCGCTGGCCGGGGTCTGCCAGCCGCTCATCTCGCTCGGCCAGCTCGGGGTCACCTGACCCAACTGCTCGCCAAACACCTCGACGGCATCCCCCTTGAGCAGCTTGACCGCCATCTGGTTGGTATCCGAGTTCCACACCAGGCCCGCCTTCTGGGCGAGGTCGGGCACCGGGGTATAGCGGGAGACCACATAGAAGAGGGGCCCTTCCTGTTGCAGCTCACCGGCCGTCTTGAGCAGGGCGACCGTGGTGTCATAGTTGGGGCCGAGCAGGGCCGTCATCCTGTCCTTGATGAGGGGTTGTTCGAACAGATTGACCTCGTTGGGGTCGAAACCGACCAGCGGCTTGAGCAGGGCCCACATCAACTGGCTGGAGGGGCCCATCATCAGCAGGGGAGCGACGCAGGCGGACAACATCAGGCTCAGGCAGGTCGCCTTGAGCAAGGGCATGATACGCATTGGGGGAAAATCCAAATAACGATTTGATAATTAAGGTAATCTCGGTCTCGTTCAGACCAGGTTACTGGGGTTGTGGCGGCCAATTCCTGTACAGGCTGGCGCGGCGCTCGCAGGCTACCATATTGGTTCCGGAATGCCAGATGGTGTGTCACTTATTAATCAAGTTTTCCCTCGGTCTGGTCGCCTGAAAGAGGTAACCAAGGAGTCGCGATGAAATCAGTCGTTGTCATGCTGGCCCTGCTGGGGCTAACCCTGCCGGCCATGGCCGAGCCATCCCGTCATACCATCAGGGCCGGTACGGATCTGGTGCTGCCCCTGGGCGCCATGGCGGAGCGGATCTGCTGGTATGAGGGACAGCAATATTCTCTCGGCGCCCGGATCCCCCAGGGAGAGCACGGGCTGATCTGCGCCCCCATCAACCTGCAGGAGAGCAATGGCCCCCTGGCCTGGCGTCCATTGCAAGAGGAGAGGGAGGGAGCCGCCCCTCCGGCCGGGGTGGATCGCATCGAGACGCCCCGCTGAGCTTTTCTTGATCCAGCTAAAGACAGGAGCGGGAAGGCTATCGCATAATACGGCCTCGCTCACAATTGGCATGGGACCCAAGACTATGGCTCGTCGCTCTTCCATTACTCAACGTCGTCGCAATAGTTGGTGGTACAAACGCCTGCTGGTCAGGGAGCGGGCAGAGCGCGAAGCGCGGTCCGTCCGGGATTGATAGAGATTGATGAAAACGGGAGCCTCAGGGTTCCCGTTTTGCGTTTATCCCTGTCACCATGATGACAAGGGGGCCATCAGGCCCCCGTTTTGCTTTTGCAGATGTTGCCTGCTTGCGGATTAGCGTTGCAGGGCGGCCAGGGCCAGCTCCACCCGCTTGGCGTACTCGGGGTCGGCCTGCTCGAGATGGTGGAGCTGGGCCGCGACGATGGCGTCATCCTCCACGTTAATGAGGGAGCGTGCCATGTTGGCGGCGAGGCGGGCGCGCTGCCCCTCGTCCATCAGGCGGAACAGATCCCCCGGCTGGCTGTAGTAGTCATCGTCGTAGTCACGAAAATCATGGTGCAGGGCGGCCCCTTCCAGACTCAGGGCCGGTTCGTGCTGCTCGCTCGGCTGCTGGGTACCGAAGCGGTTCGGCTGGTAGTTGGGGCTGGTGCCGCCATTGCTGTCCGCTCGCATGGCGCCGTCGCGGTGGGCGCCGTGGTGGAACGGGCAGCGCGGGGCGTTGACCGGCAGCAGGCCGTGGTTGACGCCGAGACGATAGCGCTGGGTGTCACCGTAGGAGAAGAGCCGCCCCTGCAACATGCGATCCGGCGAGAAGCCGATGCCGGGCACCACGTTGGCCGGGGTGAACGCTGCCTGCTCCACGTGGGCGAAGTAGTTGTCCGGGTTCTGGTTGAGTTCCAGCACGCCGACTGGGATCAGCGGGTAGTCACTGTGCGGCCACACCTTGGTGAGGTCGAACGGGTGGATCTGGTAGCTCTGGGCCTCGGCCTCCGGCATCACCTGCACATAGACCTTCCAGCGCGGGAAGTCGCCCCGCTCGATGGCGTTGAACAGATCCGCCTGGCTGGTCTCTCTGTCCTGACCGACGGCGGTGGCGGCCTCTTCATCGGTGTAGAAGCTGTGGCCCTGCTCGGTCTTGAAGTGGAACTTGACCCAGAAGCGCTCGTTGGCCGAGTTGATGAAGCTGAAGGTGTGGCTGCCGTAGCCGTTCATCTGCCGCAGGCTTTTGGGGATGCCGCGATCGCTGAACAGTATGGTGACCTGGTGCAGGGATTCCGGGTGGCGGGACCAGAAGTCCCAGGCGGCGGTGGCGCTGCGCAGGTTGGTGCGCGGATCCCGCTTCTGGGTGTGGATGAAGTCGGGGAATTTCAGCGGATCGCGGATGAAGAACACCGGGGTATTGTTGCCCACCAGATCCCAGTTGCCCTGTTCGGTATAGAACTTGAGGGCGAAACCGCGTACGTCCCGTTCGGCGTCGGCGGCCCCCTTCTCGCCGGCCACTGTGGAGAAGCGCAGGAAGACCGGGGTCTGCTTGCCGACGGCATTGAACAGGTCGGCCTTGCTGAACGCGCTGATGTCATGGGTCACGGTGAAGGTGCCGTAGGCGCCCGAGCCCTTGGCGTGCACCACCCGCTCGGGAATGCGCTCGCGGTCGAAGTGGGCGAGTTTCTCCATCAACCAGACGTCTTGCATCAGCACGGGGCCGCGAGGGCCGGCGGTAAGGCTGTTGTTGTTGTCGACAACGGGGGCGCCGTTGGCGCTGCGCAGGGTCTTGTCAGTCATGAAATCTCTCCTTGTTGAGCTGGGGCCAGCCTAAGGATCCTGCTCCCTCAGGGCCAATGGCCCTTTCCTAGCTCTTTGATAGGTATCGCAAATGACTGTGGTGGGGGGATGACCCGCCCCCGGGGATGGGGCATGATGAGAGCTAGCCAGAGGAGACCCATATGCAGATCCACATCCGTCACGCCGAGCCCGGCGACGCCCCCGCCTTGCGGGATCTCTACGCCATGCCCCAGGCTCAGGCGGGCACACTGCAACTGCCTTATCCACCCCTGAGTGTTTGGCAGCAGCGGCTGGAGAACGGCGGCCTGGTGGCGCTAGTGGCTGAGGTGGAGGGGCAGCTGGTGGGTCAGATCTCGCTCCACGGAGAGGCCAATCCCAGGCGCAGGCATGTGGCCAGCATCGGTATGGGGGTGCGGGATGACTGGACTGGCAAGGGGGTAGGTTCCGCCCTGCTGGCGGCCGTGTTGGAGATGGCGGACAACTGGCTCAACCTGCGGCGGATCGAGCTGACCGTCTACGGCGACAATCAGGGGGCCCTGGCACTCTATCGCAAGTTCGGATTCGAGCAGGAGGGGCTGGCCCGTGGTTACGCCTTCCGTGGTGGTGAGTATGTGGACGCCCTCTATATGGCCAGGATCAAGCGGTGATCGACTATCGCGAGCGCCTGACTCCGGTGCTGCGGGCGCTGGAGCAGGATCCGGATCTCTCCATCGAGGCGCTGGCGAGCCGCGCCTGCCTCTCCCTCTACCACTTCCACCGGGTGTTTACCGCCGTGGTGGGGGAGTCCCCCGGCGAGATGTGTCGGCGGCTGCGGATGCAGCGGGCGGCCTGGCAGCTCTGCTACACCGATGCCAGCATCACCGCCATCGCCCTGGGGGCGGGTCTGGCCAGCTCCCAGGCCTTCGCCAAGGCGTTTCGTCGTCACTATGGCTGCACGCCAGGGGCGTTTCGCCGCGACAAGGGCAAGAACGGACACCTGGATCGCAAGGAAGGACACGCATGGCAAGGGGCGCTCCCTTATGCTGAAGACCTGTCATCAGCAAGGAGCAACAATATGAAAACTGTCGAGATGGACGCCCGCACCCTGGCCTATATCCGGGTCACCGGCCCCTATGGCGAAGGCTATGACGCCGTCTGCCATCGTCTTCACCAGTGGGCCGCGCCCCGTGGCCTGGAAGGGGGAGAGTGGATCTTCATCTACCACGACAACCCGCAAGTCACGCCGCCGGCCCAGTGCCGCACCGACATCGGCATCAGCGTGCCGGCGGGCACCCAGGGGACGGGGGAGGTGGAAACGCAACTCATCCCCGCCGGGCGCTACGCCCAGTCCCGCTACCTCATCACGGATCGCAGCCAGTACGGGCCGCGCTGGCAGGAGCATGTCGGCGATATCGTCTCCGCCGGGCTCGCCTTTGGCGACGGCCCCTGCTTCGAGCTCTACCACAGCGTGAGCAATGACCCCCTGCGCGACGACGTGAGCTTCTGCTCCAGCGTGCGTTAGACCTGGGGCCATAAGACGAGGCGCCTGTGGGCGCCTCGTTTTTATTGGGGGATGGAGACCGGCCACTTGCGTAGTCGGCCGCGACCGCATCAGGACTGGCTGGGCACCTTGTCCCGGCGGGATTTCCACCACCAGCGCAGGCGGATCTGGGAGATGAGCATCCCCGCCAGCATCAGGGCGCAGCCTACGATGGCCCGTTCGTCCAGATGTTCCCCCAGCAGCAGAACACCGCCGATGGCGGCGAATACCGTCTCCAGGCTGAGGATGATGGCGGCGTGGGCCGGGTGGGCGCCGCGCTGGCCCACCACCTGCAGGGTGTAACCGATGCCGACCGACACCAGCCCCGCATAGAGCAGCGCCTGCCAGCCCGCCACGGCGCCACCGAGGGTCGGGGTCTCGATGGCAAACGCCGTGACCAGGCTGAGCAGGCCGCACACCAGGAACTGCACCCCGGCCAGGCGAATGGGGGCGACCCGGCTCGAGTAGTGATCCAGCACCAGCAGGTGAATGGCCCAGAACAGGGCGCCGATCACCTGCAACAGGTCGCCGTAGCCCATGGTGAAATCCTCGGTCACGCTGAGGTAATAGAGCCCGGCCATGGCGATGAGGGCGCCGACCCAGGTGTTGACCCCCGTCTTGTGGCGCAGAGCCAGTCCCAGCACGGGCACCAGTATGATGTAGAGCCCCGTGATGAAGCCCGCCTTGGCGGCCGTGGTATAGAGCAGCCCCACCTGTTGCAGGGAGGCGGCGGAGAAGAGCACAGTGCCGGCGATGAGACCCCCGGTCAGCAGCAGGCGCGGGTTGTCCTCCTTGTCTGGCCGGGTCGGCTGGCGGGACTTGAGCCACCACAAGAGCGGCAGCAGGGAGGCGGCCCCGAGCAGGAAGCGCAGGCCGTTGAAGGTGTAAGGCCCCATGTGATCCATCCCCAGCCGCTGGGCGACGAAACCCAGCCCCCAGATGGCGGCCGCCATCAGCAACATCATGTTAGAACGCATACGGTTTCATCCCTGAAATCAAAAAGTTGAGGCACCCTCTCCACCATACCGCCTGGGATGGGCTTTGTCTTGGTCCGCCGAGCGCCGGGTCAGGGGAGGGAGGTGTGGGCGAGCAGGGGGATCAGCATCAGCAGCAGCAGGTCGATGCGCAGGATCCAGATCACCCACAGTTGCTGCTGGGTCGAGACCATGGGGGCTTGTCCCCGGCGCAGGGATCGGCGCCAGCGGTAGAAGAGGCGGCTCGGGTAGCCAAAGCTCAGGGCCATCAGCACGAAGAGCAGCAACTTGAGCCGGTAGCCAGACAGTTGCAGCAATTCGCCCGGCCCCTGGGGGCTGTCATAGAGCCGCATCATGCCGCTCAGAAACAGCAACAGCAGGGCCAGCGCCGCCAGACCGTCGGCCATGAGCAACTTGCGCACCTGCTCGATGGACATGCCGCGGCGAAACAGGAAGTACTCCGAGGTGAGGGCGCCGGTCAGCATGATGAGGGCGCAAAAGTGCACGGATATCCAGTAGTCGTGGGTCAGCATGGGCGGCCTGGCTGTGGAACATCGAACATTTTTCTTCCTTTTGGGCGCAGGAGATCGTCGCCGGTAATCTGCGTCGACAACCCAGCGATGCGAAGCCATCCTTGCGCGATGCCCTGGTTGCCAACAGTCTTGCTTCCAGGTCAGCCCAGGCGGTTGGGGTTGTTCATGCCGGTGCCGAGCCTGGGCTGCATCTACTGGCGGCCCATGTCTTGCAACCTGCAACAGGCGCTGGGACAAGGTCTTGGCGCCAGTCATGCCCCGCTGCGCGAGAGCCTGGTCGAACCCTCTCTGGCGCAACTGGGGCGACAGTTTACCCTGATCTACGGCCAAGTGAAGGCCGAGGATGTGAGAGGGGAGCCGTGACCCATCCCCCGGCTTATCTGCACGATGGGTGATGCGACCAGGATTGGGTGTCCGATCGGGTCGCCATTCGGCTGGGCACGGAGCGGCGGCGAAGGTTTGGTTATCCGCAGAGGGAGACGGCGGGTGCCGAGGCCTGTCGCGCCAAGCAGGCGGGCAAGAACCGCTGCGATCAGGCGGGGGAGGCGTTGCCGGCACCCTTGCTGCGTCAGGTGTGACGCCGTGCCTGAAACGACACAGAGGAGACCATGGCCCCCTCTGTGTCGTTTCATCGGATCGCTGTGGCGCTACTGCGCCTGCCCCTCGGCCCGTTGCCAGTCGAGGATGGGCCAGCCCAGCGCCTCGGCCTGCTGGCGCAGGGCGGGGGCCGGATTGACCCCGTGCGGGTGGCTCACCGCCCGCAGCATGGGAAGATCGTTGTGGGAGTCGCTGTAGCCAAAGCTCCCCTGCCAGAGGTTGTCCCTGCCGGTAAAGAGCTGGTTGATGCGGGCCACCTTGCCCTCCCTAAAACTGAGGGTGCCCCGGGTCTGACCGGTCAGCCTGCCGGCTTCCTCGTCGAGCAGGATGGCGACGCAGTGATCCATCCCCAGCATCCTGGCCATGGGGGTCACCAGGTGTTCGCCGGAGGCGGAGATGAGCACCAGCTCGTCCCCCCGCTGGCGGTGCCACTCGATGCGGGCCAATCCCTCGGGGTAGAGGCGCTCGCGCAGAATCTGCTCGGCGAAGTGATGGCACTGCTGCTCCAGCCACTGGCGCGACCTGCCCGCCAGGGGCTGCAGGGTGAAGGCCATGTACTGGTGCATGTCCATCTTGCCCTGGTGGTAGAGGGACATCATGGCCTGCTCCTCGGCCACCATGCCCGCCGGGGCCAGCTCCCCGGCCACCATGTACTCCAGCCAGAGGCTGGCACTATCCCCGGATATCAGGGTGTCGTCCAGATCAAACAGTGCCAGTGCCATGAGGGCTCCTTGCAGTCGCAACGAAAATGAAACGAGGCGTCATGCTACCTCACAGAGTTGATCCCGGGCCACCGCCAGGGTCACGGCACGGCCCACCGGCAGGAGGTCATCGGCCGAGCGGTTGAGGCAATCCACCGTCAACAGCCCCGCCTCGCACTCCACCTGGTAGCGAATGACGTTGCCGAGCAGCTGCTGGTGGACGATGACGCCGGGCAGGCTGGGGTCGTCGCACTGGGTACCTGGGGGCAGCAGGGTGATGGACTCGGGGCGCAGGGCCAGCTTGCTGCGATGGCGAGGACCGAACAGGGACTTGCCCTGCTCGGCGCCCAGCAGGTTGTAGTGGCCGATGAAGCTCGCCACAAACTCGCTGGCGGGGCGGGTGTAGATCTGCTCCGGGGTGCCGCTCTGGACGATGGATCCCTTGTTCATCAGGAAGACGCGATCCGACAGGGTGAGCGCCTCCTCCTGATCGTGGGTCACGAAGATGGTGGTGAGCTCGAGGCGCCGCTGGATCTCGCGGATCTGCTGGCGCAGGCTGCGGCGGATGCGGGCATCCAGCGCCGAGAGGGGCTCGTCCAGCAAGAGGATCCGCGGCTGCACCACCAGGGCCCGGGCCAGGGCCACCCGCTGGCGCTGGCCGCCGGAGAGTTCGGCCGGATAGCGGCGCTCGAAGCCGGTCAGCTCCACCAGCGCCAGCGCCTCTTTCACGCTGGCCGAGAGCTCGCGCCCCGGCTGGGGCTTCATCTTGAGGCCGAAGGCGACGTTGTCCCACACCGTCATGTTGGGAAACAGCGCATAGCTCTGGAATACCATGCCGATGCCCCGCTTCTGGGGCGCCTGCCAGGTGATGTCCTCACCGGCCACCCGCACCTGACCGCCATCCACCGGGGTGAGCCCGGCCAGGGCTCGCAGCAGGGTGGACTTGCCGCAGCCGGAGGGGCCGAGCAGGGTCACCAGCTCCCCCTTGCGGATGCCGAATTCGATCCCCTCGAACACCTTGGTGTCGCCGTAGGATTTATGCAACTGATTGACTTCTAAATGAAACATCTTGGATCACCGATGAAATCTGTTGGCCGCCCAGGTGAGCAGCAGGGTCAGCAGGAAGTAGCTCATCACCAGCGCACTGGTGAAGTGGCCCGAGGTGGACCTCATGTTGTAGAGGTAGACCTGCAGGGTCTCGTAACGGGTGCCCACCAGCATGTTGGCAAACACGAACTCACCGAGCAGGAAGGAGAGGGAGAGAAACAGCGCCGCCAAGAGCCCCTTGCGCAGGCAGGGGACAACCACCAGCAGGAAGGCGCGGCCGCTGCTGGCCCCCAGCAGGTGGGCGGCATCCATCAGATCTTTCAGCGGCACCCCTTGCAGGCTGTTGGCCAGCGCCCGGTACATGAAGGGGAGCACCACGGTGAACCAGGTGCCGATCAGGATCCAGGGCGTGCCGATGATGGGCAGGACGCCGTCGGCGTAGATCTGCAGCAGCCCCACCGACGAGACCACCGGTGGCACCGCGAAGGGGAGCAGGATCAGCAAGTTCATCCAGGGATCCAGCCTGGGGAAGTAATAAGCCACCACCAGCACGGTCGGCACCAGCACCAGGGTCCCCAGCAGCAGGGTGGCGAAGCAGACCAGGAGGCTGCGGCCAAAGGCCGCGAGAAAGCGCGGATCGCCCCAGAGCTTGAGATACCAGTCGAGGGTGAAGCCGTCCGGCAGCAGGGTCGCCCCCCAGCGGGTGGAGATGGAGTAGAGGAAGGTGGCCAGCAGCGGCAGCAGCAGGGTGGCCACCAGGGCCCCCAGCACCCAGCGCGGCCAGCGCGGCGTCAGGTCATGCATCTTGTCGTCTCCCGCCATGATGTGGGCCAACTGCACCCAGCTTGTTCGATCCAGAACACGGTGTCAGGTCATGCATGGGATTGCCCCTTGTTCACATAGCTCTTTTTCAGCAGCCACTGGTTGGCGGCCGTCACCACCCCCAGCAGCACCATCAGGATCACCGCCAGCGCCGCCGCCAGGTTGGGCTCGAGGAAGATGTCGCCCGAGACCAGGCTCGCCACCCGTATGGTCACCAGGTTGAAGTTGCCGGTGGTGAGGGCGTAGGCGGAGGCATAGGCCCCCACCGCATTGGCAAACAGGATGATCAGGGTGCCAAGCAGGGCGGGGGTGAGCACCGGCAGCGCCACGTGCCACACATACTGCCCCTTGCTGGCGCCGAGCAGGGCGGCCGCTTGCGGCCACTCATCCTGCAGCGCATCGAACGCCGGGTAGAGCAGCAGCAGGGCCAGCGGGATCTGGAAGTAGGTGTAAATCAGGATAAGACCGCTGCCGGAGTAGAGGTTGAAGCCGTCGATGAGGCCCCAGGATTTGAGCAGCAGGGTCACCGCGCCATTGATGCCGAGCACGATGATGAAGGCGAACGCCAGCGGCACCCCGCTGAAGTTGCCTGTCATGGTGACGAAGGCCAGCAGCAGCCGCTTGACCCGCTCGCCGCTGTGGCGCAGCGCCGCCGCCCCGAGGGTGCCGATGGCGAGCCCCGCCAGGCTACTGATGCCGGCGATGCGCAAGGAGTTGGTGAAGGATTGCAGATAGAAGGGGGAGCTCAAAATCTCCCGGTAATGGTCGAGACCCCAGCCATCGGTTGTCTGGACGCTGCCCACCAGCACCCACACCATGGGGGCGAGCTGGAACAGGATCATCAAGAGGACAAAGGGCAGCAGCACCAGGGCCGGCAGCCAGTGACGGCGCACCTTGCGCCGGGTTGTTGCGGGTTGATCCGTGCAGATCTCGGTGGTGGCAGGCATCATGGGTGCACCTCGCGCATAAAGGCAGCCTTGAGCAGCGGCGGGCCGCTCGGCTTGTCGTGGGGAACCCCCAGCAGGTCGGCCATCAGGGCGCAGAGCTGGGTCTGGTGGATCAGGGCGCCATCCGGCCAGCGCGCGACGAAGGCATCGCCAAACAGCCAGAGCGGCACGGTGCGCTCCTCGGCCAGGGTGCCGCCGTGGCTGAGATCCTTGTTCATGCCGTGATCCGAGGTGATCACCACCTGGTACCCCTGTGCCAGCCACAGTGGCAGCAGGTCGGCCAGCAGGCTGTCCATGCGGCGCGCCTGGTTGCGGTACTGGCGGGAATCGAGGCCGAACCTGTGGCCTGCATCGTCCACCCCCATGGGGTGGATCAGCAGAAAATCGGGGTCGTACTGGCTGCGCAGCCACTCCCCATCCATCAGCAGATGGCTGTCGGGGTAGGCGTCATCCCAGTAGAAGCAGCCGTGCTGGATGGGCAGTTGCTCATCGTGAGTAAAGCGATCCCGGGCCGCCAGCCAGGGACTCTGGTTGTAAAGCTCGCTCACCCAGTAATAGGCCGCCGCTGCGGTGCGCTTGCCCGCGGCGCGGGCCAGATGGAAGATGGAGTCGTGTTGGCTGAGGCGCGTCACCCCGTTGTGGGTGATGCCGCTCGCCACCGGCGGCACGCCGGTCAGGATGCACTCGTAGAGGGGCCGGGAGAGAGACGGCAGGGCGCAGCTCAGGGTCGTATGCAGGCCGCGCCCCGCCTCCACCATGCCGAAAAGGTAGCCCATGGTGTGGGCTACCTCGGCTGCCAGGCCATCCACAAGTACCACTATCACCTTGTGTCGCACTGGATCCCCTTACTGCATGTTAATCATGACGGTTTCTTGCCACTGGCGCGGCAGGGCCTTGGAGCTCTGCTCCCAGGCGGCGTGATCCTGCACCGGCTTGGCATTGGCATACTGCTCGGCTGGCAGCAGCTTGGCCTTGACGTCATCGGGCAGGGTCACGTTGCTGCGGATGGGGCGGGCGTAGCCACGGGCCAGGTTGACTTGACCGGCATCGGAGAGGATGTATTCCCGCGCCAGCTTGGCGGCGTTGGGGTGCTTGGCCCATTTGTTGATGATGGTGGTGTAACCGGCGATGACGGAGCCGTCGCTCGGGATCACCACCTCAAACTTCTTGGGGTCTATCTGGTCGCGGTAGTTGAGGGCGTTGAAGTCCCACAGCACACCCACTTCCACTTCGCCCTTCTCGATGTTGGCGATGGTGGGGTCGTTCAGCGACAGGCGACCCTGCTTGGCCAGCTGGCCGAACAGATCCAGCGCGGGCTTGAGGTTCTTCTCGCTGCCGCCGGTGGCATAGGCCGCCGCCAGCACGCCGTTGTTGGCCTGGGAGGCCACGCCCACGTCACCCAGGGTCACCTTGTAGTCGCCACCCAGCAGGGATTGCCAGCTGGTGGGGGCGGCCTTGACCAGATCCTTGTTGATCAGGAAGGCGATGGTGCCGGTATAGGCCAGCATCCAGTGGCCGTCCGCATCCTTGGCCCAGTTGGGAATGTCGGCCCAGGTGGAGGGTTTGTAGGGCTGGGTGACCCCCTGCTTGACCGCGACCGGGCCGAAGGCGCCGCCCACGTCGCCGATATCGGCGGTGGCATTGGCCTTCTCGGCGGCGAACTTGGCGATCTCCTGGGCCGAGCTCATGTCGGTATCCTGATGCCTGATGCCGTAGATGCTGCCCAGCTGCTGCCAGGTATCCTTCCAGTTGGCCCAGCTGTCGGGCATGCCGATGCTGTGGAGCTGGCCTTCGCCGCGGGCGGCTTTTTCGAGATCCGCGATATTTTCGGCGGCGTAGCTATTCGTTGCAAAAAACGGTTGGCTGATGGCTGCCAGGGCCAGTGCACTTGCGATCACGCTTTTCATCATCCCATCCCTCTGGACTAGGTCAGTTAAGGTTCGAGCATGATGCTAGAGGGGGAATATGACGGTGGCGGGGCGGTTTTATGGCGATTGGATGACATCTTCTTGCCCGAATCGCTGTCATGGCAGTTTCATCTGGGCGGGATATAAGCATGGCATTCGAATCATTGGACTATGCCAGGACAGGCGCGTGAGCAGACCCCTTTCCAAGAGTGAACAGATACGTCAGACACTGCACAGCTATATCGACAGCGGCCAGCTGGCGGCGGGGCAGCAGCTGCCCGCCGAGCGGGCCCTGAGCGAGCGTTTCGCCACCACCCGCATCACGGTCAAGGAGGCGCTCTCGGCCCTGGAGGCGGAAGGGCTCATCTACCGGGCCGAGCGGCGCGGCTGGTTCGTGGCGCCCCCCAGGCTCATCTATGATCCCGCCCGCCACACCCACTTCCACCAGTGGATCGCCGAGCAGCAACGCAGCGCCGAGACCCGGCTGCTGGGCCAGGGCGGCGAGCTGGCCAGCAGCGAGCTGTGCCGCTGGATGGACATAGATCCCTTCACCCCCCTCTACCAGATCCGGCGCCAGCGGCTGATCGACGGCCGCCCCGTGCTGCACGTCTGCCACCATCTGCTGGCGAGCCGCTTCCCCCGCATCCAGGGTCAGCCACTGGCGGGGTCGCTCACCGAGCTCTATCTCAATGAATACGGCATAGGGCAGGGGGGCGCCCGGCTGGAGATGACGCCGGTGGCGGCCCGTGGCGAGGTGGCCAGCGTGCTCAACCTGGCCCAGGGTAGCCCGGTGCTGCGGCTGGTGCGGGTCAATTATGACGAGGGGGGCGGGCTCATCGACTGCGACATAGAGCACTGGCGCCATGACGCCATCCGCATCTGCCTGGACACCCGCCCCCAGGGGCTGGCGCCCCTTCAGCCATCTATGTTGGGGATGAGGTCGTCGAAGCTCTGGTAGCCGCAGTCCGCCAGTTGCAGGGACATGGTGTAGGTCTTGGTGTCCTCCCGCTGGCCGATGGCGGGGCGATTGAGCTTGAGCTCCTGGTGCCAGTACTCCTTCATCCGCTCGATCAGCGCCATGGCCTCTCCCTCGCCCAGATGGAGCTGGCACAGCGCCATGTAGTTGTTGGACTTGTGCATGTTCTCCACCAGATAGTCCCCCAGCACCGACATGGCCTGGCGCGCCTGCTGGCGGGCGAAGCGGCTGTGCTGCTCGAAGCTGATGCGCTCGCTGATGAGGAAGTGGAAGCTGTTGTCTATGCCGAGCTGGAGTATGCCTAGCCTCTCCAGCTTGCGCAGGTAGAGGTAGCAGGAGGCGTCGGTCAGGCCGTATTCCCGCTTGAGATCGATTAACGTCTTGTCGCGCCAGAAGATGTTGGCGAGGAAGGCGTAGAGGCCGGGCTCCTGGTGAAACGCCTCGTCCTGCTCCTGGGTGAAGACGGCGCGGCGGCTCTGGGCCTCCTGGGTCCTGTCCAGCAGCTCCTCGAACGAGAGCCCCACCAGATGGCAGATCTCCAGCAAGGTATCGAACGGCAGTGAGGGCTTGTTCATCATCCGCTTGATGGTGGCGATGGAGACCCCCATGGCCTCCGCCAGGGTCTGATAGCGGATCCCCTTGTCGGTCAGGGTCTTCTTCAGGGTGTCGAGAATATGGGTGGCCAGGGTCTGGCTGTAGGTCATGCGTCATTCCTTTATGTGCATAGTGCGAACCGCTAAAAAGAGTACTTTTTCCATGGTTCGGGCTCAGATTTTGACACTTTAAAAAAGCAGGAGGAAGCAAGGGGCCGAAATAGGCGGGATGATCGGACCAGTTTGGTGCAATGGTTGCAGAAATTGACACCGGATGGTGCACATCCTTCAACCCTGCAACTTAGTGCTGGCGAGGAACATTGGTTCACGCATAATCGAACACGTCGAATTCGAGACTTTCCTGGTTGCGAAATCGATTGTTTGCTTCCAATTTAAGGGTTTTTTTAAACCGAAAGGTTTTTATTCTTTCCTGGCAAATTGAGCGGATCCCGACAGGGCTCCGCTTTTTTCTTTTCCCTCAATTCTCGCCCCGCGTCAAGCCGCTCCCGGGTTTGTGCCCGCAAACAGCTTGGGGATCTCCCGTACCAGCCAGCTCTTGGCCTTGCCCATGGTGTCTCGCCGCCACGCCAGCACGACCTGCACCTGGTGGCGATACTCGGGGCTGATCACCTTGAGACGCCCCGCCTTGATGTCCTCTTCTATCCAGCTCAGGGGCATGGTGCCGACGCCAATGCCCGCCAGCAGGGCATCGCGCTTCTCCCCCATGGTGCTGACGGTCAGACGGGGCTGCTTGTCCAGCAGGCGATAGGTGAGGGCGGGTTTGCGCCGCGCCGTGTCGGCGATGGCGATGGCGCGGTAGCGACGCAATGTCTCGTCCGCCAAAGGCTCAGGCTCCAGATGCAAGGGGTGATCCGGGTGAGCGACATAGAGCATCTCCTCCTCCTGCAAGAGCTGATGCTTGATGCCCGTCATCATGATGTCGGGGTTGAGGGAGGAGATGAGCAGATCGGCGCGGCCATCCTCCAGACACTCCCAGCTGCCCGCCAGCACCTCGGCCCGCAGTCGCAGCCGGGTATCCGTCAGCTCGGCCAGCCGCTCCACCAGAGGGTAGAGGGCCTGCGGCGGCACCAGGGCATCGACGGCGATGGTGATATCGGTCTCCCAGCCCCGGGCCAGGGCCCGGGTCTCCCCCACCAGATGCTCGGCCGCTTCCAGCAGCAGCCGACCCTGCTCCAGCAGCATGCGCCCGGCCGGGGTGAACTTGGTTCTGTGGCCGCTGCGGTCAAACAGCATGGCGTCCAACTCGTCTTCCAGCTTCTGCACCGTGTAGCTCAGTGCCGAGGGCACCTTGCCCAGCTCGTCGGCGGCGGCGGCGAAGCTGCCCCGCCTCTCTATGGCATCCAGCACCCGGATCGCCTCCAGGGTCAACGCGCGTTCTTTGCTCATGGTTAGCCTTCAATTTTTTTGAATATGATCGCCAGATTAACTCGCTAACAACTTAGGGCAAGTCCCTTTAATATTCAATCAACGCTTAGGCAGGAAGGCAAAGCGGCCAAATAAACCGTTATTCCTGGCTGTGACATCGTAAATTACCCTGTCAGACGTCAGCGAAAGAACAACATAATATTTGAATGGTCTCTCGCAAGGATGCATTGGCCCAGGCCGAATGGCCTATCAATGACATGACAACTCAAGAGAGAAACGAACATGAAAAACGTAATCAAGATGCTGGCCGTCGCAGGCCTGATGACCGCCGGGGTTGCCCAGGCTTCCGTTCCCGCCGACTTCAATGCCGCCCCAGGTGTGCTGTTCGTGAACTGGCAGGCCAGCGCCGCCATCGATGGCAAGGCCAACCCCATGCTGGAGGTGCGCGATGAGTTCGGCGATCTGCTGGCTTCCGTCCACGCCAACCTGGTGGGCACCCAGCATGTGCAACTGCCAAGCCGGACCCAGGGCACGCTGACCGTCAGCCTGGGCAGTGAATCCAGCGAGTACCGCATCCCCTTCGGTTTGGGTACGGGTCGCCAATAGTCCCCTCATTTTGTCGAGCAAGTTGTAGCGTAAGGAGCACACCATGATGCAATTGAGAGCCGCCGCGGATCGAGGTCATGCCAACTTTGGCTGGCTCGATACCCACCACAGTTTTTCCTTCGGTCACTACTACGACCCGAAGTGGATGGGGCACTCGGCCCTGCGGGTCATCAATGACGACCTGGTGGCGCCGGGTGGCGGATTTGCCACCCACCCTCACGCCAACATGGAGATCCTCACCTGCGTGCTGAACGGCACCATAGAGCACAGGGACAGCCTCGGCCATGCCGAGCAGATCCCGGCAGGGGATTTTCAGCTGATGAGCGCAGGGTCCGGCATTCGCCACAGCGAATACAACCCGTCCCAGGACGAGCCCCTGCGACTGTTGCAGATCTGGATCGAGCCGAACGAGTTCGGCACGCCCCCCGGTTATCAGCAAAAACAGATAGTGAACCAGCCTGGCATGACGCTGGTTGCATCCCCCACCGGGGAGGCGGGATCCTTCAGCATCCGTCAGCAGGCGCGGGTATGGCGACTGCAACTGGCCGCGGGTGAAAGCCTCGAATGGGCATTGCAGGGGCGCCATGGTTACCTGCACATGATTTCCGGGGAGCTGACCGCCAACGGTCTGGCCGCCCGACCCGGCGACGGGGTACTTAGTCGCGATGAACAGAGCTGGACAATGAGTGCCGCCATGGCGAGCGAAGCCCTGCTGTTCGATCTGCCCTGAAATTAAAATCTCTGTTGAAATGAAACAGTTAGTCATTTAGTCGTACACTGTTAACTTCCGTATATGGGTATTAAAAGGAACCTTGAGATGGACAAGATGAAAGATGTGGCACTGCTGGTTGGTCGTATTCTGCTGGCGCTGATGTTTGTGGCGGCGGGCTGGGGCAAGATCGGTGGTTACGCCGGTACCCAGGGTTATATGGAAGCCATGGGCGTGCCGGGTGCCCTGTTGCCCCTGGTGATCCTGCTGGAGCTGGGTGGCGGCCTCGCCATCGTGCTGGGCCTGTTTACCCGCAGCCTCTCGGTGCTGCTGGCCGGTTTCACCCTGATGGCCGCCTTCCTGTTCCACTATCAGCCTGCCGAACAGATGCAGATGCTGATGTTCATGAAGAACCTGTCTGTGGCCGGTGGTTTCCTGGCCCTGGCGGCGGCCGGACCTGGTGCCTTCAGCCTGGATGCCCGCCTCGGCAAGTGCTGGTAATCCCCTGATAGTTCAAGTTTTCCAAGCCTTTGGCCGGTGCAGCAGCACCGGCTTTTTTGTGCCCGCCAGGGGTCAATGCCGGTACTGTGACGAGACCCCCCTGGCGGCGGCAAGCGCCTTTTGCATCTTCCCCCCCGATCCCCGACAATCCCATTTCGTGTGAAGTGACGGAAATGGCTCGCCTTTTCCGGAGCGCACCCCTCTTCATGAAATTGGCGGGAGTCGTCCATGTTTACCCTCTACCACTCCAATCAGCTGGATCTGCTCAAGGAGCTGCTGGTGAGCCGCATCCGGCAGGCGCCCCTCTCTCACCCCTTCGAGCACGAGCAGATCCTGGTGCAGAGTCCGGGCATGGCCCAGTGGCTCAAGCTGGAGCTGGCCAAGGCCTTCGGCATCGCCGCCAATATCGACTTTCCCCTGCCCGCCAGCTTCATCTGGGAGATGTTCACCCAGGTGCTGGCGGACGTGCCCCGCATAAGCCCCTACAACAAGGGCGCCATGAGCTGGCAGCTGATGACCATTCTGCCCGCCCTGCTCGGCAGGCCCGCCTTCGCGCCGCTGGCCGCCTATCTGGGCGGGGGAGATGAAGAAGATCCAGCCCAGGATCCGGAGCAAGTCAGGCTGTGGCAGCTCTGCCAGAAGGTGGCGGACTTGTTCGACCAGTATCTGGTCTACCGGCCGGACTGGATCGCCCGCTGGGAACAGGGGGAGGGGCTGGTGGGCACAGGCTGTCAGGAGCTGGCCGGGGTGAGCGGTCAGGATTGGCAGCCCGAGCTGTGGCGCGAGCTGGTGGCCCGCACGTTGGCGCTCTCACCCAGCGGCTACCACAGAGCCAACCTCTACGAGGAGTTTATCCACGAGCTGGCGCGCACCCGGGATCTGCCGGGCAAGCTGCCGCAACGGGTGTTCGTGTTCGGCATCTCGGCGCTGCCGCCGCGCTATGTGGAGGCGCTGCTGGCGCTGGGCAGCCGACCCGAGGTGGAGGTACACCTGTTTGTCACCAACCCCTGCCGCTACTACTGGGGAGATCTGCTCGATCGCAAAACCCTGGCCCGGCTGGAGAGCAAGCTCAAGCCCGGCACCGACATCGAGACCCTGCAAGGGCCCGCCAACCCGCTGCTCGCCTCCATGGGCAAGCTGGGGCGCGACTACCTGCACCAGCTGATGGAGCTGGAGGTGCCGCAGATCGAGGCCTTCGTCGACATCGACGAGCGCGATGAGCAGGGCAATGTCAGCCTGCTGCGGGCCATCCAGAAGGATGTGCTGGAACTGGCCGAACGGGGCGCCGGTCAGTTCAGTCTCGATGCCAGCCACCACAAGAGCCCCATCAGCCCGGCGGACGGATCCCTGCAGATCCACGCCTGCCACAGCCCGATGCGGGAACTGGAGGTGCTGCACGATCGCCTGCTGGCGCTGTTCGAGGCGGATCCCTCCCTCACCCCGAAAGACGTGGTGGTGATGATGCCGGACGTGAACAGCTACGGCCCCTACATTCAGGCGGTCTTTGGTAAAGAGAAGAGTGGGGCCCGCGGCCAGATCCCCTTCGCGGTCTCGGATCGGGCGGCGAGCCAGGAGAGCCCGCTGCTGCAAAGCTTCCTCGCCCTGCTGAAATTGCCCAATGCCCGCCTCGGGGCCGGCGAGCTGCTGGCCATCCTGGAAGTGCCCGCCGTGCTGCGCCGCTTCGAGCTGGATGACGACGAGTTCAACCAGCTGCGGGTCTGGGTGCAGGAGACCGGCATCCGCTGGGGGCTGGACGACGGCTACCCCGTCCGTTTCGATCTGCCGCCCCTGTCCGGCAACAGCTGGCTGTTCGGCCTGCGCCGCATGCTGCTCGGCTTTGCCATGGGGGATGGGGAGCCGGTGGCTGGCATCCTGCCCTGTGCCGATAACATGGGGGGTCAGCAAGGCCCCTTGGCCAGCATCTTGCCCTACGCCGAGATCGAGGGTCAGCAGGGGCTGGCGCTTGGCAAGCTGGCCTGGTTTATCGATTCGCTCGCCGAATTTCTGCCCCGCTTGCAACAGGCGCAGCCGCTGCCCGAGTGGCACGCCTGCCTCAATGAACTGCTGGAGCGTTTCTATCTGGGAGACGAGGAGGAAGAGCGTCAGCTGCAGCTCATTCGCAGCCAGCTCACCGACTGGCAGACCCAGCTCGGCGAGGCTCGCTTCGATCAGCCCATCTCTGCCTCCCTGCTGCAGGATTACCTCGGCAGCGTGCTGGGGGAGTCCCGCTCCAGCCAGCGCTTCCTCGCCGGTCAGGTCAACTTCTGCACCCTGATGCCGATGCGCTCCATCCCCTTCAGGCAGGTCTGCCTGCTCGGCATGAACGACGGCGTCTACCCGCGCACTTTGGCCCCCATGGGCTTCGATCTGATGGCGGTGGCGGCGCGGCGCGGGGACAGATCCCGGCGCGATGATGACCGCTACCTCTTCCTCGAGGCGCTGCTCAGCGCCCAGCAGGGGCTCTACATCAGCTATCAGGGCTTCAGCGCCCAGGACAACAGCGACAAGGTGCCCTCGGTGCTGCTGGCGGAGCTCATCGACTATGTGCGCCAGGGCTTCGTGCTGGCGGGGGATGAGGCGCTCGACGACGAAACCTCGGGCGAGCGGCTGCTCAAGCATCTGGTGGTCGAGCACCCACTCACCCCCTACAGCCGCCACTACTTCTACCCGGAAGCAGAGTCCCGCCTCTTTACCTATGGCGCCGACTGGCTGCCCGCCCTCAATCCGGTGCGCGGTGCCGCCAACTTCCAGAGTGGCGAGCTGCCATTGCCGCCCGAATGGGGGAGAGAGCAGGGGTTGGAGCTGGCGGAGCTGCTGCGCTTCTATCGCCAGCCCGCCAAGTATTTCCTCAACCGCCGCCTCAAGGTGTGGTTTGAACTCAACGAAGCCAATATCGAGGACAGCGAGCCATTCGAGCTGGATGGCCTGCAACATTATCAGCTCAAGGCCCTGCTGCTCGATTCCCATCTGGCCGAGGGGGACAGTGAAATACGGCGCGAGCGGTTGCAGCTCAGCGGCCTGCTGCCCCAAGGGTGGTTCGGCAGCCTGCTGCTGGAGGATCTCGACGCCGAGATGGGCAAGCTGGCGGAGCGACTGAGACCCTGGGTCAGTGAAAGGCAGGCGGTGGAGATCGATATCTCCCTGGCACAGGGCCAGCTGCAAGGGTGGATAGACACCCAGAAGGGGCGCTTGCTGGTGGTCAAACCCGGCAGCTTCAACGGCAAGGATCTGCTGCTGGGCTGGGTTCAGCACCTCTGCCTCTGTCTGAGCAGCGCCCCCGGCGACACCCTGCTGTTCGATGCCAAACAGAGTCTGCGGTTAGCCAAGCTCGCTGCCGACGAGGCGCGGCCCAAGCTGGCGGCGCTGGTGGCGTGCTGGGCCCAGGGGATGAAGCGGCCGCTGCCGTTTTTCCCGAGCACAGCCTGGGAGTGGCTCAAGGCGATGGAGAAGGATCCCGACAAGCCGGAGGCGGCCGACAAGGCGGCCCTCACCCGCTTCAACGGTGGCTACATGGTGACGGGGGAGGGGCAAGACCCTTATGTTGCCCGCTGCTTCCCCGAACTGGATGACGCCGTGCTGGGCCAGTTGCAGGCCCTGGCCCGTGAACACCTGACGCCGCTATTCAACACCCTGGAGGAGCTGAAATAATGGCCAACCCGCTCAATACCCTGCGTTTTCCCCTCCACGGTGAACGATTGATCGAGGCCTCCGCCGGTACCGGCAAGACCTACACCATCGCTGGCCTCTACCTGCGTCTGCTGCTGGGCCATGGACCGCTGATTGAAGAAGGCGCCGATGTGGGTCAATCCAGCGCCCACGAACGGCCGCTGTCGGTGACCGAGATCCTGGTGGTGACCTTTACCGAGGCGGCCACCGCCGAGCTGCGGGGGCGGATCCGAGCCCGCATCCACGAGGCGCGGCTCGCCTTTATGCGGGGTGAGAGCAAGGATGACTTGCTGGCCCAGTTGCTGATCGAGGTGGAGGATCACGAGCTTGCGGCCCGCCGCCTGCTGGCCGCCGAGCGGCAGATGGACGAGGCGGCGGTCTTCACCATCCACGGCTTCTGCCAGCGGATGCTCAAGCAAAACGCCTTCGAGTCGGGTGCCCTGTTTGAAACCGAATTTTTGACCGACGACAGCCAGCTCAGGTTGCAGGCGGTGAGCGACTACTGGCGCGCCGAGTTCTATCCGGTGGACAAGCCCCTGGCCAGCGCCGTGCGCGCGCTCTGGCCCAGCCCCGCCGCCCTGCTGCGGGAGATGAACGGCTGGCTCGACAACAGCGAGCTGGAGATCCACCCCGCCCTGGGGGGCGAGACCCTCGCCGCCCGCCATCAGGCGGCCATGGCCCGCATCGGGGCGGTGAAAGATGCCTGGCTGGCGCAGATGGACGAGATCCGCCGCCAGACAGAGGGGCAAATCAAGCTCTATACCGGTAAAAATTATGAAGGCTGGCTCGCCAAGATAGGCGACTGGGCACAGGATCCGACCAGCGGTTACACCCTGCCCAAGGATCTCGAACGTTTCGGCCAGACAATGCTGGAGGCCAAGCTGAGCAAGGGCAAGGCGGTGCCCACCCTGCCGCTGTTTGGCCAGATAGACCAGCTGCTGGAAAGTCGTCCCGGTATTCGGGATCTCATCTTGCAACGGGCGGCCAAGGTGGTGCGCAGCCGGATGCAGGCGAGCAAGCGCCAGGCCCATCAGCTCTCCTTCGATGACCTGCTCAAGGATCTCGACGGGGCGCTCGGCTCCAGTCTGGGCGAGCGACTCTGCGAGCGCATTCGCGCCACCTACCGGGTGGCGATGATCGATGAATTTCAGGATACCGACCCCCAGCAGTACCGCATCTTCCACCGCCTCTATGGTTCACAAGAGAGTGGCGGCCACACAGACACGGCGCTGCTGATGATCGGCGACCCCAAGCAGGCCATCTACGGCTTTCGCGGCGCCGACATCTTTACCTACATCCAGGCGCGGCGAAATGTGAGCGCCCACTACACCCTGGGGCGCAACTGGCGCTCCAGCAGTGCCCTGGTGGGAGCGGTCAACGGCCTGTTCGAGCGGGCGAAAGATCCCTTTATCTACGAATCTGACATCCCCTTCCTGCCGGTGGAGGCCCAGGGCAAGAGCAAGGCGCTGCTGCTGGAGGGCACCACCGCCCCCGTGCTGCACTGCTGGCAGCTGAGCGGTCAGCCCACCTTCAATCGGGGGGATTACCAGAGCAAGATGGCGCGCGCCACCGCCGCCGAGATCCACCGCCTGCTGACCCTGGCCCGGGAGGGCAAGGCGCTGATCGGCAGTGAGCCGGTCAAGGCCGGGGGTATCGCCGTGCTGGTGCGCACCGGCGCCGAGGGCAAGCTGGTGCAGCAGGAGCTGGCGCGCCTCGCCATCGCCTCCGTCTATCTGTCGAATCGCGAGAGCGTGCTGGAGCAGGTGGAGGCGCGGGAGATACTGCTGATTTTGCACGCCTGCCAGAATCCGAGCGAGGAGCGAAGCCTGAGGGCGGCGCTCGCCACCGGCCTGTTCGATCTGGATGCCAGGGCGCTCGATGGGCTGGCCAGCGACGAGCGGGCGTGGGAGAGCGCGGTGCAGGAGTTTATGGAGTACCGCCAGATCTGGCATCGCCGCGGTGTGCTGGCCATGCTGCGGGCCCTGCTGCATAGGCGCAATCTCGCCGCCTCCCTGCTGGCGAGCCCCTACGGCGAGCGGCGGCTGACCAACTTCCTGCACCTCGGCGAGCTGCTGCAACAGGCGAGCGGCGAGCTGGACGGGGAATATGCCCTGCTGCGCTGGCTGGGGGAGGCGGTGAGCCGCCCGGGCGGCCAGGATGCCGAGCAGGTACTGCGGCTCGAATCCGAGCGCAAATTGGTGCAGATCGTCACCATCCACAAATCCAAGGGGCTGGAGTACCCCCTGGTGTTCCTGCCCTTTATCTGCAGCCACAGAGCCGCCGAGACCCCCCTCTATCACGAGGCGGATGAGGCGGGCAATCGCACCATTCTCGATCTGACCGGCGCCGAGGGATCCTTGGCCGAGGCCGACCGCGAGCGCCTCGCCGAAGACCTGCGACTGCTCTACGTGGCGCTGACCCGAGGCGTCTACGCCACCTGGCTCGGGCTGGCCCCGGTGCGCTCGGGCAATGGCAAGTCGGAGAAGACCGACCTGCACCACACCGCCATCGGCTACCTGCTGCAAAAGGGGGAAGAGGGGGACGCCACTACCTTGGCGAGCGCCCTCAGTTCGCTTGCCCAGGCCCTGCCCGGGGTGGTGGTCGGTGAGCCCTCGCTCACCCGTCCGGCCCCGCTGCCGCCAGAGGAGGAGCAGCTGGGGGAGCCGCAGGTGCGCCACTTTACCGGTCGGCTGGAGCGGGACTGGTGGATCAGCTCCTACTCCGGTCTGGCGGCCCAGGGCCACGGTCACGGCAAGGGGGTCTTGGCGAACCCCGGCTTCGATGACGAAGTGGTGACCGAATCCGCCAGCGTCGAGGTGGAGGAGGTGCCAGTCCCCTCCATCTTCACCTTCCCGAAAGGGGCCCGCCCCGGCACCCTGCTGCACAGCCTGTTCGAGACCATCGATTTTCAGAGCGCCGCGGGCGAGCCGCTGGCGCAGCATATCGCCGCCCTGCTGGCCCAGGATGGCTTCGACGAGAGCTGGGCCCCGGTGCTGCAACAGCAGGTGGAGGCGGTGCTCGATACCGAATTGCCAGTCGAAGATGGCGAGCCGGTGCGGCTGCGGGACTTGAGCGCGGATCGCAAACAGGTAGAGCTGGAGTTCTTCCTGCCCATGGGGCGGGTGACGGCACCGGCGTTCACCGCCCTCTGCCAGCGGCACGACCCCCTGTCGCGGGGCAACAAGCCCCTGGGCTTTGCTACCGTGCAGGGGATGCTCAAGGGCTTTATCGATCTGGTGTTCGAGTGGCAGGGGCGCTGGTATCTGCTCGATTACAAATCCAACCACCTCGGCATGAGTCCGGCTAATTACAATCAGGCAGCGTTAGAGTCTGCAATGAGGGAGCACAGATACGATCTGCAATACCAGCTCTATTCCCTGGCGCTGCACCGTCTGCTCAGCCTGCGCCTGCCGGGCTACGACTTCGAGCAGCACTTTGGCGGCGTGTTTTATCTCTTCCTGCGCGGCATGCCTCAAGGGGGTGTGTTTCATACCCGGCCGAGCCGCGAGCTGGTGCTGGGGCTGGATCGGCTGTTTAGCGAGGGGGCAAGCGCCACCGCAGAGGTTTCGGAAAACGGGGTAGAAGCATGAAGAGCGCAATGATGATCGAACGGCTCAAAGCCCTGGCCCTGGCTGGCCGCATCCGCCAGCTGGATCTGCAATTTGCCAAACTGGTGGCCGATCTGGGCGGCGGCCCCGAGCTGGTGCTGGGGGCGGCGCTGGCCTGCTATGAGCTTGGGCGCGGCCATGTCTGCCTGCCGCTGGCGATGCTGGCCCATGGCGGTCACGACAAGGGATCCCTGCGCCCCTTCGGGCTGGATGCGGATCAGAGCCGGGATCTGCTGGCCGATCTGGCGGATCCGGCGAGCTGGCCCGCCCTCTTTGCGAAGAGCCCCCTGGTGGGTACCGAGCAGGATGACGGGCTCGCCCCCCGCTGGCCGCTGCGGCTGTGGCGCGATCGCCTCTACCTCACCCGCTACCACGACTTCGAACTGGGGGTGGCCCGCCATCTGCGTGCGTTAAGTGAACGCGCCGAATGGCCGGAGATCGCCCCGGCCCTGTCGCGCCTCTTTGCCCGCGACTACGGCCTGGTGTTCGGAGCCCTGCTGAAAGCCCGTCTCGCACCGGACTTCTCCGCCCGCCACTTCGTCGAGAAGTATCTGGACCTGGTGTTCCCGCACGACGTGGACTGGCCCGCCATAGAGGCGCTGCTGGCCAGCGCCCAGGCGGCGAGCGATCTTGGCAAGCTCGATACCCTGGTGCCCGAGGCGCTCTGCTGCAACGGCCAGAAGCTGGCGGCGGCCACGGCGGCGGCGCGCCCCTTCGCGGTGATCTCCGGCGGCCCCGGCACCGGCAAGACCACCACTGTCGCCAAACTGCTCGCCATCCTGGTGGAGACTGGTCTGCAATCGGGCAAGGCCCCGGCGATCCGGCTGGTGGCCCCCACCGGCAAGGCGGCGGCGCGCCTGACCGAGAGTATCGGCTCTGCCCTCCAGGCCCTGGACTTGCCCCCTGAGTGGGTCCAGGCCATCCCCACCGAGGCGGGCACATTGCACCGGCTGCTCGGGGTGATCCCGGGGCGCAGCCAGTTCCGCCACCACAGAGGCAACCCGCTGCACCTGGACGTGCTGGTGGTGGACGAGGCCTCCATGGTGGACCTGCCCATGATGGCGCGCCTGCTGGACGCCCTGCCCGCCCACGCCCGCCTGATCCTGCTCGGCGACAAGGATCAGCTCGCCTCGGTGGAGGCGGGGGCCGTGCTCGGGGATATCTGCAGCTTTACCTCGCAGGGGATCAGCCCCGCGCAGGCGGACTGGCTCTCCCGCCAGACCGGCTACCGCCTGCAGGGTTCGCCCGCCGGTGCACCGGTGCGCGACAGCCTCTGTTTGCTTTCCAAGAGCTGGCGCTTCGATCAGCATTCCGGCATAGGCCAGCTGGCGCGGGCCTGCAACGACGGCGATACCGCTGCGGTGGAAGCTGTCTGGGGCGCGGGATTTGGCGACATCAGCCTGCACCCCTGGGCGGGGGAGGCCTATGACGCCCTGATTGCAGAGGGGGTGGCCGGTTACGGCAGCTACCTGAAGGCGGCCCGGGCCGGGGAAGATCCCGCCGCCGTGTTCAAGGCATTCAACGGCTTCCAGATCCTCTGCGCCCTGCGCGGCGGCCCCTTCGGGGTCGAGGGGCTTAACGAGCGGCTCGAATTGGCCCTGTCTCGGGCCGGGCTGATCGCCCGGGATGGCGACTGGTATGCCGGTCGCCCCGTGATGGTGGTGCGCAACGACCACGGCATCGGCCTCTATAACGGCGACATGGGGCTCTGCCTGCCCGATGAAACTGGCCGCCTCAAGGTCTGGTTCGAGCAGCCGGACGGCAGCCTGCGGGCCCTGCTGCCAAGCCGATTGCCACCCCACGAGACTGTCTACGCCATGACCATCCACAAATCCCAGGGCTCGGAGTTTACCCATACCGTGCTGGTGCTGCCGGACAGCCCCAGCCCGCTGCTGACCCGCGAGCTGGTCTATACCGGCATCACCCGCGCCAAGGCGCGGCTCGATCTCTACGGCGATCGCGCCCTGCTGGCCCAGGCGGTACGGAAAAAGACCGAGCGTTATTCCGGATTGGCGGATAGGTTGGGGGAATGATTAAAAACCCTTACTAATTAAAATCATATCAATATTAAAGAGGGATTTATGGAAGAAATTAAGAAGATGCTTATATCTCATTTTGATAGTGCAGGGTCAGCACCATTTTTATTCATAGGTTCTGGTTTTTCTCGACGCTATCTTAACTTAGAAGACTGGGATAGTCTTTTGAGGAGGTTCACAGACGGAATAAAACCATATGAGTACTATTTTACTACAGCAGATGGTGACCTATCTAAGGTTGCATCACTAATAGCTGAAGACTTTCATAATAAGTGGTGGGCAGACAAAAAATATGATGTCAGTAGAGAAAAGAACAAAGGAAAACTTAAAGATAAAACTTCTGCCTTAAGAATTGAAATATGTAACTATCTTAATGAGATGGCAACTGCTGGGTTTGTGGAAACAGCATACCCAGAGGAGATTTCTGCGTTATCAAGACTTAATGTGGATGGAATAATAACAACCAACTGGGATCTGTTTTTAGAAAAATTGTTTCCAGATTATAGGGTCTATGTTGGACAGAGTGAACTATTATTTTCAAACCCACAGTCTATAGGTGAAATATATAAAATTCATGGTTCTTCTTCTCGTCCTGCATCCTTAGTTCTTACACGTGAAGACTATGACTTATTCGAAGATAGAAACCCATATTTAGCTGCAAAAATAATCACTTTATTTGTAGAGCATCCAATCGTTTTCATTGGATATTCACTTTCCGACAAGAATATAGCCAACATATTGAAGGCAATAGTTTCTTGTCTGGGGAGTGAAAATGTCAATAAGCTAAGAGATAATTTGATTTTCATTCAAAGGGCTAATGACCAGTCTCCAAGTTATAGCAAAACAGTAATTGCAATTGATTCAGTTCAATTGCCTATAACAATTGTTAAATCAGACGATTTCTTACCAATATATGAAGCGCTAGAAGCTACAAAACGTAAAATACCAGCCAGGATATTACGTTTTTGTAAAGAACAGCTATATACACTTGTTCAATCTGCATCACCAGAACATAAAATGTGTGTTGTTGATATTGATAATATAGAAAGTGCAAAAGATGTAGAATTCGTTGTTGGGGTTGGAATTGCTGGTACGGGTACTTCCGGAATCGGTTATCAAGGTTTGACTGCGATAGATCTTTTTAAAGACCTCATATTAGAGGGGGAAATAAAATTAGATTCAGAAAAATTGTTGTCCTCAACAATACCTTCAATATCAAAAAATTGTAAGTATCTCCCGGTTTACAAATATTTGAACGATTTGGGGATATTGGCTGATGACAAAGAGCGGTTGGCGGAATTTGACATTGCGAGGCATATAGAGAAAACACCTTCTGAATTCAGTAGTACTATCTATGCTAGGCCTTTTGTTCAAACGGAGAGGAATAAATCTGCACAAGAAATCATAGAAACGAACCCACCTGAAAAAGCAGCAATATTCTTATCCTTTATCTCAAGGGAAAAATTCGATGCTGATGTAATCAGGGAATTTTTAGCAGAAAATATAGATAAATTAGAAACAGCAAACTCTAATTACGCAACATATTTTAGAAAGTTAGCCTGTTTATATGATTTTTATGCTTACGGTTGGAAGTAGTTAAATAGTTTTAGTGTATTGCCTACTGGTTTGTAGGTTATGGCGGGGATCCTGTGAAACTCAATTTTACTGCGAAATCACTTTCCTCCCCCATCCCTTCTCCCGCAAGGGGAGAAGGGAGTAATAAAGTGACTTCTGTCCGATTACGTTTCACCAATCGAATCTGTGTGGCTGGCGATCATATTTTCGGGGCCGCTTTATCCCCTCTCTTGTTGGGAGAGGGCCAGGGTGAGGGGGATCACTCAGGCATTAGATGGTGAGCCCCAGCCGATTGCCTTCGGGATCCAGAAAGGTGCTCTCGTCATAGCCGCCGCCGGTCCAGCAGGGCTGGGCCGATTCCCTTCAAGCCCTCCCGTCTTTCTGCCGCCGCAATATGTCGCGTATGGCGCCACTTTTCCTCGGCTTCACCCAAGGAGGACGCTCCCGGGCTGGCGGGGGGCCCGGGTTCTGGTACAACTTCTGATACAACCAAGAAACGGCTGGTCACAAGACACCATCTGACGGGGAGTTTGTTATGGAACAGAGCGTGAAATCGTCCCTCGCCCTCGGCAGCCTGCTGCTGGTCGGGCTGCTGGGCATGGCCTGGATTGGCGGTAACAGCCTGCTCAAGGCCAAGGAGTATGAGCGGCGGGTGTCGGTGAAGGGGTTGTCTGAGAAGGAGGTGCAGGCCGATGTCGTGGTCTGGCCCATCCGTTTTTCCGGCGCCAGCAACGAGCTGCCCGCCCTCTATGGCGAGATGGGCAGGAGCGCGGCCGCCGTGCTGGCCTATCTCAAGCTCAACGGCGTGGCAGAGGAGGAGATCCTGATAGCGCCGCCCGCCGTCACCGACAAGCTGGCCCAGCCCTATGGCGGCGCCGAGACGGGCACCTTCCGCTACACGGCGGCCCAGACCATCACGGTGCGCTCCGGCCAGGTGGACAGGGTGCGCCAGCTGATGAACGGCATCGCCGAGCTGGGCCAGCAGGGGATCGCCTTCGCCGGTCAGGATTATCAGCAGACCGAGTTTATCTTCACCAAACTCAACGAGCTCAAGCCGCTGATGGTGGAGGAGGCGACCCGCTCGGCGCGGGAGGTGGCCGACAAGTTCGCCAAGGATTCCGCCAGTCGGCTCGGCAAGATCCGCACCGCGAACCAGGGCCAGTTCACGGTGGAGAATCGCGACTCCAGCACCCCCTATATCAAGAAGGTGCGGGTGGTCTCCACGGTGGAATACTATCTCTCCGACTGACCTCTGCCACGGGGCCTGACCGGGCCCCCGCCTCGCCCCCCGAGTGGCCCCCCGATCCTCTGGATCCCCCGCGAGACTTGAGATTCAAGCGCGTCACAACCTGATGCCGGCTGCGCAATATGCGAGCTGGCCCCCCTCTTTTTCTGGCGTCAGCCCCTACACTTGATACCAGCAAATAGCCCCATGAATGTAAGCAAGGATGGCATCATGAATGAGGAGAGCTATCGACAGAGGGAGCCGCTGCTGCCCGACCTCTGTGACGAGGTGGTGCAAACCATCATAGAGCTGGTCAGCGACGGTATCTGGGATTGGCACGTCGATTCGGGTTACGTCTATCGCAACGCCGGTTGGTATCGCATGTTGGGGTATGAGCCCCACAGTCTGGACAACGACGTGCTCACCTGGGAGTCCCTCATCCACCCGGAAGATCTGGGCCGGGTCATGACCCACTTCGACGATTACCTGGCCGGCCGCAGCCCCCATTACCGCATCGAGTATCGTTGCCGCACCAGCGGCGCCGACTATCTGTGGATCGAGGACAGCGGCCATATCGTGGCTCGCCATCGTGATGGCAGCGTGGCTCGCATGATAGGGGCCCATCGCAACATCCATGACAAGCGGCTCTATTTCGAAACCCTGGAGTCCACCAACAAGTCCCTCTCCCTGCTGGTGGAGGAGTGTACCCAGGAGCTGCGCCATGCCAACGAGGCGCTGCTGCATCAGGTGGAGGAGAATCGCCGCCTGGCGGAGACGGATGCCCTGACCCAGGTCGCCAATCGCTATCGGTTGGAGCAGACCCTGCGCCACGAGTGCGAGCGGGCAAAGCGCTTCAACCAGCCCCTGAGCATAGTGACCCTCGACATAGATGAGTTCAAACAGATCAACGATTTGTATGGTCATGGCGCCGGGGATCTGACCCTGATCGCCCTGGCGAACCAGGTCAAGGGGCAGCTGAGGGAGATAGACACCCTGGCCCGCTGGGGTGGCGACGAGTTCATCCTGATCCTGCCCGGCACCAACCTGGCGGAGGCGCGCCGGGTGGCGGAGAAGATCCGGGGCCACATCGCCGAGGTGGGGCTCGGCTCGCCCCTGCCCATCACCCTGAGCCTGGGGCTGGCGGAGTATCTGGCGGGGGAGGCTTCCCATCAGCTGCTCAACCGGGGCGATGGCGCCCTCTATCGCGCCAAGGGGCTCGGCAAGAACCTCATCTGCGAGTGAGCGCCAGGCCCCGCTGGCGCGCATCGCCTCTGCCGCCACGGCCGTCTTGGTCGTGGGGGGCGAATGGATCAGGCTCCTCTTCTTCGCCTTGAGCGGGTGCTGGGTCAGGACACCGTTCAGCGGCTGGCCGAGCAGCAGAAGCAGGAGCGGGCAGAACAGCCCGAGGGAAATCCATCACGGCGTCTGTCTTGATAGGGGGAAGCCTTCCGTTGGGAATCGATGTGACTCGATTGAGATTTAACCATCATAAAGATTAGCTGTATCAATTTGAACGCCCCTGATCGTGTTTTAGACACAATGCAATAACCTTTTGATAAACAGTAATTTTTGTTGAGGGTTAGTGCGAGATTCAATCGCTGACCTGTCAGAAATGACAATTGTCCAGCTTATCTGAACTCGGTAGAGTAGCCGTGCGGTTTGACTCACCGTGTGTTCAATACTCCTGTATCTGTATGTTTTGTCAGTAGCACAGAGTGTTAGTTTTGATATGAGTGTTTCGGTCCCCTCTGCGGGACCATTTTTCTTTGTGTCTTCCCCCCCATCCGGTCATCCCCAATCGCCTTGGTATTCCCACCGCGATTGATTATGCTCGCGCCCTTAATCTCAGCAGTGGGATCCTTGTCCATAGGCGGCCATGGGTCCGGCTGTTACCATGAGTCAACACGGACGTTGGTGCATACGGAAGGCCCATGAAACTCACCACACAACTCGTCTCCTTCATCACCTTGTGCGTGATCGCGGCCATGGCCATGGTGCTGCTGGGGGGGGTATTCAGTTTTCGCCAGCTCGGCTTCGAGTTGCAGCAGAACAAGGTCAGCTCCCTAGTGGAGGTGCTCGACAAGCAGCTGGAGGTGGCCGATGACCAGAGGGATCTCACCCGCTGGCTGCCGACCCTGCTGCGCTCGGCCCGGGTGGTCGAGCTGGAGGTGCATCAGGGCAAGCAGCGCATCTACTGGTTTCGCGACGTCCAGTATCAGGAGGACGAGAGCCTGCTGATCCCCTATCAGCGCCAGCTCTCCCGTCAGCCCGGCCTGGTGGCCGAGTTCAAGCTCGAACGCCCCTTCAAGGAGTTCGAGTATTCGATCCAGGCCATGTCCGGCATCTCCCTTGGCATCCTCATCGTGGTGTTCGGGCTCTGGTACTCCATTCGCTGGCTGCGGTTGCAGCTGCGGGGCGCCGAGCTGCTGGCCCTGCGCGGCCAGCTCATTCTGGATGGCAAGCTGGCCAAGCTCGCCCACGATCCGGCCGAGGAGTGGCCCGTCTCCGCCAGCAGCGCCCTCGACAAGCTGATTGCCGAACTGGCCGATGCCCGCAAGGAGCGCAGCCGCTTCGACAACTTCATCCGCAGCAATGCCTTTGTCGACAAGGACATAGGCATAGGCAACCGCCTCTTCTTCGACAACAGGCTGGAGAGCGCCATCATGGAGGCGAACGTGATGAGCGGCGGTGTGCTGCTCATCGAGCTGGCCTGCCTGGAGGAGTTCGACGCCGAGGAGGATGCCCGCCAGGTGCAGGAGCTGCTGCAGGAGGCGAGCGCTTCCATCGGCACCTTCGTGCGCAAGCACAACGGCGCCCTGCAGGCCCGCTACGGCGGTCAGGCCTTTGCCGTGCTGCTGCCCAACATGGTCGAGAGCGAGATGGTGGACGGGGCCGGTCAGCTGCTCAAGAGCCTGCAACGGCTGCACTGGCCCCAGGGGGTCAACCCGGAGACGGCCGTGTTCATCGGCGCCGTCTGCTATCAGGCCAACGACAGCCTGCTCAAGGTGCAGGAGGAGGCCGAACTGGCCCTCAAGAGCGCCCGTTTGCAGGGCCACAGCGGCTGGTTCCTCTACGAGAAACGCCTCAGCCTGGAGCCGAGCAGCAAGGGCACGGTGCGCTGGCGCAGCCTGCTCAGCCGCCGGCTGGAGGAGCGGGGCATCGACTTCTACCGCCAGGGGGTGCAGCAGGATCAGGGGGCGCCCGTCATCCAGCAGGACATAGTGACCCGGATCCTGGACGAGCAGGGGCGGCCCCTGCAGGCGGGGGTCTACATTCCCATGGCCGAGAAGACGGGGCTGCTGCTGCCCCTGGATCGGCTGGTGACGGAGCAGACCCTGCTGCTGCTGCGGGGGAGCGACGAGACGAGTCCCCCCATCACCCTCAACCTGTGCGCCCAGAGCCTGCTCAATCGCGAGTTCCAGCGCTGGCTCTTCTTCGCCCTGTTCCAGTTGCCGCGCAGGACCAACGAGCGCCTGGTGCTGCAGCTCTCCGAGGCCCAGGTCACCCGCCACTACGAGGCCCTCAAGCGGCCGCTGCGCTCGCTGCGCATGCTGGGCTGCCAGTTGGCCATCGACCATGCGGGTCAGGACGTGGTCAGCACCCAGTACATCAAGGAGTTCGAGATCAACTTCCTGCGGCTGCACCCCAGCCTGGTGCGGGAGATCCAGAGCCGCCAGGTCAACCAGATGGCGGTGCGCAGCCTGGTGGGGGGCTGCGCCAATACCCAGGCCAGGGTGATCGCCGTGGGGGTGGAGAGTCAGGAGGAGTGGAAGATGCTGCGCCACCTGGGGGTCTATGGCGGTCAGGGGCCCTGGTTCAGCGAGCCCGAGCCCATGGCCCGCCCTGAGGCGCTCAGATCCGCCCCTGCTCCCTGAGCCCGGCCAACCCTTGCAGGCCGCCGGTGTGGAGGAAGACGATGCGGCTGCCCCTGGGGATGCGCCCGGCAGCCAGTTCGCGAAACAGGCCCCACATCGCCTTGCCGCTGTAGATGGGTTCCAGCGGCAGGCCGGTTTCGGCGCTGAACTGTTGCACCCAGTGCCAGAGCGCCGGGCTGAACTTGGCGTAGCCGCCATCATGGTGGTCGAGGGCGATGCGCCAGTGAGGATCAAGGGCGGCGGCCGGATAGAGGCGGCACACCTCGTCACGGATGAAACCGGCTCCCTTGAGCACGGCGATGGCGAGGATCCGCTGGCCCTCCCGCCTGCCCGAGATGAGCCCCGCCAGGGTGCCGCCGCTGGCGCAGGGCAGCACCCAGAGGTCCGGTGAGAAGGGTATCTCGTCCACCAGTTCGGCGACCCCGGGCAGAGCCAGGGGGGCACTGCCCCCCTCGGGAATGATCAGGGTATCCGGTGCCTGGAACTGGGCCAGCCAGTTAGGATCCTGGCGGCGACGGTAGCTCTGTCGATCCACAAAAATGAGATCCATACCCCATTTTTGGGTATTTTTCAGTGTTGAATTACTGACGGCGGAGGGTTCACTGCGTATAATGCCCGCCGTACGCAGACCGGTTTGAAACCCGGCTGCTGCCAGGGCATGAATATGATTTGAATAGGCCCCTCCAAATGAGAGGAGGCGTGTCTTGCCCTGCTCCTTGGCATCCAGCAACTGGTATTTGAGCTTGCGCCACTTGTTGCCCGATATCTGCGGGTGGATCAAGTCGTCGCGTTTGCACCAGAGGCTGACCCCGAATTTTATTAGCAAAGGATGGCTGATGGCGTGCAGAGGTGAGGAGACCCTGCCTTGTGCGTTCGTCATTTATCTAGAGGCTAACCCGCTGTTCATGTTAAAACTAATTTCCTTTCTTGCGGTCAGGTATCGATGGCTATGACGTCCTTTTTTTCCGCAAAGCCCAAGGGGCGTCTGGTCGGTCTGTTGCTGTCTCAGGACAGCGTCATGCTGGCCGCGCTCATGGATCCCCCCATTTTCGCCAGTCGCCGCATCAATAGCCAGCAGGAGTGGCCGAGCGCCATTGCCGAGCTGTTCGCGCGCCATGGCCTCGCCAAGTCCCGGGTGCGGGTTGCCCTGGCCGCCAATCTCTGCCAGCAGGTACAGATAGACAAACCTGCCGTGCCCGAGGCCGAGATGGCCGGGGCCTTGCCCTGGGCGGTCAAAGATTACGTCAGCGAGCCGGTAATGCAACTGGCAATGGATTATGTGGACCTGCCGACCCCCCCTGCCGGTCAGGCGCGCATCAATGTGGTCTGCGTGCCCAAGAGCCGGATCAAGCTGGTGGCGGAGGCCATCAATGCCGTGGCGAGGCTGGAGGCGATCCAGAACGACGAGCTGGCGCTGATCCCCCTCCAGGAGGCTGACAGCCGGGTGCGCATGCTGCTGTGGCAAGCCAAGGGGCAGGATCTGCAACTGCTGGTGTTCCACCGGGGCGGACTCTGCTTCTCTCGCCAGCTGCGCGGTTTCGCTGCCCTGACCGGCGAGCATGAGCCAGATCCCCAGCAGCTCGACAGCCTGATGCTGGAGATCCAGCGCTCCCTCGATTACCTGAGCGGCCAGCTCAAGCTGCCGGAGATCGGGGCTCTGCAACTGGCCATCGCCTCCCCCTTCATCGGCACCCTGGTGCGTCACATGGAACAGACCTTCTCCCTGCCCGTTTCCGCCATGGCCAACAAGGCTGTGCTGGCCGGGGTCGAATATCTCCCTGCTTATGGCGCCGCCCTGGGAGGTCAGCAATGAGCCAGGCCGTGATGAAACGCACCCTCAACCTCTACGGCGCCGAATTCCACCCGCGCCGCCAGTGGGCCAGCCTGCCCCAGATGCTGCTGGTCTGGGGTCTGCTCGCCCTGTTGCTGGTCGGGCTGGGGGGCTGGACGCTCTGGCAACAGCAGGGGGTCAGCCGTGAGCTGGCCCAGGTGAGGCTGGCCCTGGATGTGCAGCGCGGCGAGGCCAAGCGCCTCGATGCCGCCCTGGCCCGTCATCAGGCCGACGAGGCGCTGCAACGCCAACTGGCGGAAAAGCGTGACGAATTGAACGCCAAGCGGGCACTGATGCGTCAGCTCGGCAGCCTCTCTTTGCAAAAATCCCAGGGTTATGCCGGGCTCATGTCGGATCTGGCTCGTCTGGCCAGCGACAGGCTCGCCCTGGAGCGTATCGAGATCAACGAGGGTCACATCAACCTGGCCGGGGTGGCGCGCAGCAGTCAGGACGTGCCGGCCTGGGTCAACCGGTTCAAGCAGATGCCGACCCTGGCGGGAAAAGAGTTTGGTGAGCTGACCCTGAGCCGTGATCCGGCGGGACGGCTGCAATTTCAATTGAGCGGTATTGCGCGGGAGACCCCTTGATGAGAGCCCATTGGCAACAATATGGCGATCGGGTCGCCGCCCTGAGTCCGCGCGAGCGGATACTGATCCTGCTGACCGGCCTCGCCCTGGTGTTCGCCGTCCTCTATTACGGCTGGCTGGAAGGGGCCCAGGCCCGCTTGCTGCAAGACAGACAGGCCCTGGTCACCGCCCAGCGGGATCTGGAGATCATGGGGCTCGAGAACCAGGGCAAGCAGGCCAGGCTCAACCGGGATCCCAACCTGGGGGTACGTAATCAGCTCGTCGACGTCGATCGGCAGCTGACCCGCCTCGATGGGGATCTCAAGGCCCAGATGGTGGATCTGATCCCGGCCGACGAGATGGCTGCCGTGCTGGAGACCCTGCTGGCGGGCTCTTCCCGTCTGCACATGGTGGCCCTGACCAGCATAGCGCCCACCCCCTTGATGGCGGGGGAGCAGAGTAATAACTTGTTCAAGCACGGCATCCGCCTTCAGCTGGAGGGGAGCTATTTCGATGTGTACCAGTATCTCAAGGCGCTGGAGGCCTTGCCGCGTCACTTCTACTGGCGGCTGTTCGATTACCGGGTGCAGACTCACCCCGGCGCACAGGTGGAGATGGAGATATACACCTTGAGTACGAGCAGGGAGTTTATCCGTGGTTAAGTTATTGATGTTTATCTTTTTATTATCGCCGCTCGCCCAGGCTGAGGTGTTGCGGGATCCGACCCTGCCCCTGGAAGGGGTGGCGGGCAGCGCCAAGGCTCCCCAGGAACGGGGCCTGCCCAAGTTGCAGAGCATCATGCTGGGCAATGGCCCGGCGCGGGCCGTGCTGAACGGACAGAGCTACCGGATAGGCGAGCGGGTCAACGGCTACCAGCTGGTCGGCATAGACGCCGATGCCGTGCTGCTCGACAAGGGCGGCAAGCGCCTGCGGTTACCACTGTTTGCCGGCGGCATAGTGCAGTGACGCGCGCCATCACCATGTCGGCGCCGTGCGCCACCTCGCATCGAATCATATTCCAGGGCACCATCATTTCATGAAAACACATCGACTCTGTTTACTCTCCCTCGCCTTGTTGGCCGCAGGTTGTACCAGCTATCGCCACCCTGAGCCCACCTCGGCCAAGGACGCGCTGCTCGATGCGCGCCTCGAACAACAGCGCAACGCTCAGGCCCAGGCGCTGGCGGTGCCAAGCTCGGTGCAAAACGAGCTGCTGGCGCTCAATCGCCCGCTCGCGCCCAGCGCCATGCCGGAGAAGCGGCTGCGCATCGCCGCCCATGACGTGGAGGCAGTCGACTTCTTCGGCTCCCTGTTCAAGGGATCCCGCTACAGCGTGGCGGTCCATCCCGGGGTGGCCGGCCTCATCTCGCTGGAGCTCAAGGATGTGACCCTGCCCGAGGTGCTGTCGGTGGCGGCCGAGATGTACGGCTTCGACGTGCAGCGCAAGGGGCCTGTCTATCACATCTACCCGGCCGGGCTGCGCACCGAGACCATTCCGGTCAATTACCTGATGATGGCGCGCCGTGGCCAGTCCCGTACCGCCATCAGCACCGGGGGGGTAACCGCCAATGACCCCAACAGCAACAACAATTTCAGCAACAACAGCCAGAACGGCTCGAGCAACAACGGCAGCTCATCCTCCATCAACAGCCAGAACGGCACCCAGATAGAGACGGACACCGACACCGACTACTGGACCGATCTCAAGGAGTCCCTGCAGACCCTGATCGGCAAGGGGGAAGGTCGCGCCGTGATCACCAGTCCCCAGGCGGGCCTGGTCACCCTGCGCGCCTATCCCAAGGAGCTCAAGGCGGTACGGGAATTCCTCAACCAATCCGAATCGCACCTCAAGCGCCAGGTGGTGCTGGAGGCCCGCATCCTGGAGGTCTCCCTGAATGAAGGCTACGAGCAGGGGGTGGACTGGAATGGTCTCTCCGCGACCTGGGATGGCGGCGGCAAGGGGGTCACCGGCATCGGCAGCCTGGTCAGCAACACGGTCGCCGCCAGCACCAACACCATCTTCAAGGCCCTGGGCGGCGGCGCCGGTTTCACCATGTCCGACGGCAACTTCGATGTGGCGGTCAATCTGCTCAAGACCCAGGGGGACGTGAATACCCTGTCGAGCCCCAGGGTGACGGCCACCAACAACCAGAAGGCGGTGATCAAGGTCGGCACGGACGAATACTTCGTCACCGATGCCTCCACCACCATCACCAGCAGCAGCAACCAGGATCAGGTCTACCCGAACGTGGAGCTGACCCCCTTCTTCTCGGGCATCGCCCTGGACGTGACGCCGCAGATCGACGAGCAGGACAGGGTCTTGCTGCACATACACCCCTCGGTCATCGATACAGAGGAGCAGCAGAAGACCATCAGCGTCGGCACCGCCAATCCGCTGGTGCTGCCCCTGGCCAAGAGCTCGATCCGCGAGTCCGATACTGTGGTGCAGGCCGATGACGGCGACATCATCGTCATCGGCGGCCTGATGGAAACCAAGCAGCAGGAGATAGTGAGCAAGGTGCCCCTGCTCGGCGACATCCCCTGGGTCGGCGAGGCCTTCACCAACCGCAGCGAAAGCAACCGCAAGGTGGAGCTGGTGATCCTGCTCAAGCCGACCGTGGTGAACAAGGATACCTGGCAAAAAGAGCTGCAACGCTCCTCCGAGTTGCTGGATAAATGGTACCCGTCCCAGGATCGGTGAGGCGTGATGCCGAGCGTTCAGCCGCCGTCACGACCCAGAGGGGAGGCACCATGTACCTGAACCATTTCGGTTTGCGGGAGCCTCCCTTCGCCCTCACCCCGAACACCGGCTTCTACTATGGCCTGCCGCCCCACGAGGAGGCGCTCCAGGTGCTGCATTGGGCGCTGGCCCAGGGGGAGGGCTTCATCAAGGTGACCGGCGAGGTGGGCACGGGCAAGACCCTGCTCTGCCGCAAGCTGCTCGCCGAGCTCGGCTCCGAACAGCAGCCGGTGCGACTCGCCTGGCTGCCCAACCCCCATCTCACTCCGGCGGAGCTGCGCATCGCCCTGGCCCTGGAGCTGGGGCTGGCGGTGGCGCAGGGCAGCGAGCTGGACATCACGGACCGGATCCATCGCCACCTCATCGGCCTGCACCAGCAGGGCTTTCGAGTGGTGGTGCTGATCGACGAGGCCCAGGCCCTGCCGGATGAGACCCTGGAGGCGATCCGGTTGTTTGGCAACCTGGAGACGGAGGCAAGCAAGCTGCTGCAGGTGGTGCTGTTCGGCCAGCCGGAACTGGATGTGCGCCTAGGAAAGTCTCATCTGCGGCAGCTGCGTCAGCGCATCGGTTTCTCCTATGCCCTGCGTCCCCTGCGGCTGGACGAGGCGCGGGCCTATCTGGAGCACAGGCTGCACGTCTCCGGCTATCGCGGTGCCCCCCTCTTGTCGAGGGCGGCCCAGCGCCTGCTGTGGCGCGCCTCCCGCGGCATTCCTCGCCTGCTCAACGTGCTGGCTCAGAAGAGCCTCATGGTGGGCTACGGCGAGGGGGGACGGCGGATCCTGCCCGCCCAGGTGTGGCTCGCCATCCGGGATACCGAGGATGCCAGCCGTCCCTGGCGAGGGCGCTGGTGGCCGCTGCTCCTGATGCTGGCCGCGGCCCTGCTCTATGGGCTCTGGCCATGAACAGGATGCGAGATACCCTCTTTTTCATGCAACGGGCAGGAGTCAGGTTGTGAGTGTGATCAACAAGATGCTGACCGATCTCGAACGTCGTCAGGGCAGTGGCGAGCCCGCCGCCGTCTATGTGCCCCCCCCCAGGGGACAGGGCTGGTGGATGCTGCTGCTCACCCTGATCTGCGGCCTGGCCCTCGGCATCCTGAGCTGGCGCAGCTGGCTCTATTGGCAACAGCAGCAGGAGAGGGCCCAGGTGACGACGGCCGCCCTGTCCCCTGCGCCATCGCCCGGTGGCGAACCCGTGCAGGCGCAGCCAGCCGCACTCCCGCCAGCAGAGGCGGCAGAGGCTGCGCCAGCGCCGGGCCCGTCGGCTGATGCCTCGGCCCAGGCTGCGGCGGTGCCCTCGGTGCGGGCGGCCAGTCCAGCCCCCCTGGCGCAGACACAGACAGACGAGGCGGCGGATCGCGAAGAGATGGATGAGCCGCAGTGGCAGGAGCGAGAGCCGAGCGATGCCGAACTGCAACCGGATCTCTATGCCGAGCTCGCCGCCGAGCAGGAGGCCACCGTGCCCGAGCCGGTCGCCGCGCCGCGCCGGCGGGCCTCCCTCAAGATCGAGACGGTAGAACTGAGTCCGGCCGAGCTCGCCGTCCTGAGCGAGCGCAAGGCCAACGCGGCCCTGGTCAAGGGCGAGCTGCACGAGGCCGAGGCCCAGTACACGGCCCTGCTTCGCCAGACGCCGGACAACGAGCAGGCCCGGCAGCAACTGGCAGGGCTGCTCTATGGTCAGGGGCGCCTCGCCGAGGCGAGTGCCCTGCTGGAGGAGGGTATTCGCCGCCAGCCGACCCAGGCGGATTTTCGCCTGCTGCGGGCCCGTCTGGCCCTGGCCGAGGAGGACAAGCAGGGGGCCCTCGCCTGGCTCGGTGGCGCCCAGCCCCCCCTGGCCAGCAACCTCGACTATTACGCGACCTGGGCCGGTTTGAGCCAGGAGCTGGGGCACAACGCCGAGGCGGCCGAGCTCTATGTCCGGCTGCTGCGGGTGCAGCCGGATCAGGGCCGCTGGTGGCTCGGCCTTGGCATCGCGGAAGATGGCCAGGGCCATGGCCAGCGCGCCAAGGATGCCTATCGCAACGCCCTGCTGCACGGCAACCTTGGCGACGCCTCCCAGGAGTGGCTCGGCCAGCGCATGGCGCAACTGGGTCCCTGAACCTGAGCAAGGCGCCGAGGCTGCACCGGGCATCTCTCGGCGATGCCTCCCAGGAGTGGCTCGGCCAGCGTATGGCGCAACTGGGTCCCTGAACCTGAGCCCTGTCCCTGAGCAAGGCGCCGAGGCTGCACCGGGCATCTCTTGGCGACGCCTCCCAGGAGTGGCTCGGCCAGCGTATGGCGCAACTGGGTCCCTGACCGCGGTCCTGTGGGGCCGCGACAACTGATTCGATCGGGACGACGCCACGGCGTCGACCCCATAACACGGAGTTTCCATGGCACAACCGAGATTGAAGATGCGCCTCGGCGATCTGCTGGTGCAAGAGCAGATCGTCTCGGACGATCAGCTGCAACTCGCCCTGCAACAGCAGCGCCAGACCGGCCACAAGCTGGGTACCACCCTCATCGATCTGGGCTTCATCAGCGAGGTGCAGCTGCTGCAATTCCTGGCGCGCCAGCTCGGGGTGCCCTTCTTCGATCTCAACAACCTCACCATAGACGGCAAGGCGGTGGCCCTTCTGCCCGAGGTGCAGGCCCGTCGCTATCGCGCCCTGGCGGTCAACCAGAACGAGCACGAGGTGACGGTGGCCATGTCGGATCCCGCCGATCTCAGCGCCCTGGATGCCATCGCCAATCTGCTGCGCCCCCGGGAGATGCGCCTCGCCGTGGCCCGGGAGGGGCAGTTGCTCGACTATTTCGATCGCCTCTATCGCCGTACCCGCGAGATAGAGAGCTTCGCCGAGCAGCTGCACGAGGAGTATCAGGACGCTGGCTTCGAGCTGGGATCCAGCAACCTGGCGACCGAAAGCGAAGGGGAGGCGACCGTGGCCAAGCTGCTGCGCTCCCTGTTCGAGGACGCGGTGCAGGTGGGGGCCTCGGATATCCACATAGAGCCCGACGAGAAGGTGCTGCGCATCCGCCAGCGCATCGACGGCGTGCTGCACGAGAACATATTGAACGAGGTGCGCATCGCCCAGGCCCTGGTGCTGCGCCTGAAACTGGTGGCGGGGCTCGACATCTCCGAGAAGCGGCTGCCCCAGGATGGGCGCTTCGCCATGAAGGTGCGTGGCCGGGACGTGGACGTGCGACTGTCGACCATGCCGGTGCAGCACGGGGAGTCCGTGGTGATGCGTCTGCTGGATCAGAGCGGCGGCATCCTCACCCTCGAGGAGACGGGGATGCCCCCCGAGATCCTCGCGCGCTTTCGCCGTCAGCTCCATCGGCCCCACGGCATGATACTGGTGACGGGCCCGACCGGCAGCGGCAAGACCACCACCCTCTACGGGGCGCTGTCGGAGCTGAACGAGGCGAGCCAGAAGATCATCACGGTAGAAGACCCGGTAGAGTACCGACTGCCCCGCATCAACCAGGTGCAGGTCAACCCCAAGATAGGGCTCACCTTCTCCCAGGTGCTGAGAACCACCCTGCGTCAGGATCCGGATATCCTGCTGGTGGGGGAGATGCGTGACAACGAGACGGTGGAGATAGGCCTGCGCGGCGCCATCACGGGTCACCTGGTGCTGACCACGCTGCATACCAACGACGCCATCACCAGTGCCTTGCGCCTCATCGACATGGGGGCCCCCGGCTATCTGGTGGCCAGTGCCCTGCGCGCCGTGGTGGCCCAGCGTCTGGTGCGCCGGGTGTGCGAACACTGCAGCGAGCCCAAGGCCCCGGACGAGGGACAGACGAGCTGGCTTACCGCCCTCTCCGGCGAGGCGCCGGGTCAGCACGGCTATCACAAGGGGCGCGGTTGCCAGAGCTGCAACTTCACCGGCTACCGTGGCCGGCTCGGGGTCTACGAACTGCTGGAGCTGGATCAGCCCATGATGGATGCCCTGCGTCGCAACGATGCCGAAGGCTTCGCCAGGGCGGCGCGTCAGCATCCCCACTACCGACCCCTGGCCCTGGCTGCCCTCGACTATGCCCGCCGCGGCATCACCTCGGTGGATGAGGTGCTGCGTCTGGCCGAGGATCTGGGTTAAACCATGGCGAATTTTGCATACAAGGGCCGCGACAAGCTCGGCAAGGCGGTCAGCGGCGTGCTGGAGGCGGCGAGCGAGCTGGCCGCCGCCGACAGCCTGATGCGACGCGGCATCATGCCCACCGAATTGCGGGAGCGGCGTGCCGGCGGGGGGGAGATCAATCTCTCCCAGCTGTTCGAGCCCAAGGTACAGCTGGAGGAGCTGGTGGTGTTCAGCCGCCAGATGTATGCCCTGACCCGGGCCGGTGTGCCCATACTGCGCGCCATCGCCGGGCTGGAGGAGAGTGCCCACAGCAAGGCGCTCAAGCGGGCCCTGCACCAGCTGGGGGAGGATCTGGGCAATGGTCGGCCGCTGTCGAGCGCCATGCAGAACCATCCCAAGGTATTCAGCAGCCTGTTTATCGCCATCATCCACGTCGGGGAGAACACGGGTCAGCTGGAAGAGGCCTTCCTGCAGCTCGCCAACTACTTCGATCTGGAGCTGGAGACCCGCAAGCGGATCAAGGCCGCCATGCGCTATCCCCTCTTCGTGATGGTCGCCATCGGTATTGCCATGGTGATCCTCAACATCATGGTGATCCCCGTCTTCGCCAACATGTTCGCCAAGTTTGGGGTGGAACTGCCTCTGGCCACCCGGATCCTGCTCGCCACCTCCCACTTCTTCGTCCACTACTGGTGGCTGCTGCTGGCCGGGCTGGTGGCTGGGGCGCTGGGCTGGCGCCACTGGGTGCGTACCCCTGGCGGCCAGTTGCGCTGGCACAGATGGCAGCTGAGGCTGCCCATCGTCGGATCCATCATAGATAGATCCCTGCTGGCGCGTTTCGCCCGCAGCTTCTCCATGATGCTCAGGGCCGGGGTTCCCCTCAACCAGGCGCTGACCCTGGTGGCCGAGGCGGTGGACAATGCCTACATGAGCGAGCGGATCCGCGAGATGCGCGGCGGCATAGAGCGCGGCGAGAGCCTGCAGCGTACCGCCGGCGCCAGTACCCTGTTTACCCCTCTGGTGATGCAGATGATCGCCGTGGGGGAGGAGACGGGTCAGGTGGACGAGCTGTTGCACGAGGCGGCCCAGTATTACGAGCGGGAGGTGGATTACGACCTCAAGAGCCTCACCGCCCGCATCGAACCCATCCTGATCGGCATAGTGGCGGTCATGGTGCTGGTGCTGGCGCTGGGTATATTCACCCCCATGTGGGACATGATGAGCGCGGTACGAGGTGGCCGGTGAGCCACGACAGGACAGGGCATCTTCACCCTCTCGCCATGGCGGGACAGGATGGGCGCGGTAAGAGGTGGCCGGTGAGCGGCTGCGGCAATCGGGATGGGCATCTTCACTCTCTCGCCATGGCGGGACAGGATGAGGGCGCTGCGAGGTGGCCGGTGAGCCACGATAGGATAGGGCATTTTCACCCTCTCGCCATGGCGGGACAGGATAAGCGCGCTGCGGGGTGGCCGGTGAGCAAGGGGACCGGACCATGAGCCGCCAGGGAGAGCAGGATGCTCGCTGGCTGTCGGGTTACCGGTTGCTGGCCGCCATCCTGGTATTGCTGGTGCTTGTTGCCACCCTGGTGGGCGGTTACGGCCACCAGCGTGAACAGGCGCTGGGCACCCAGCTGACCCTGATGGGGCAGCAGTTCGCCGAACGGGTGCAGCGCCTCCATGGTCGCTGGCTCGACGAGCGCAGGCCGGACCTGCTCCATGCCGAGGGGCTGGGCTGGCAGTTTGACGAGCGGGGCTGGCCCCTCGGCGTGGTGCCTCTGACCACGCCATCTCGCAACTGCCAGCAGTTGTGGCAAGGCATCATGGGGGAGGTGCAGCCGGGTCGTCTGCCACTGCAATTTTGGGGAAGACTGGATGGCTGCCTCATCGGCAGCGAGACGCACTGGCTGCACTATCGCTTCGCCGATGGGTCGGTTCGCCCCTGGCATGATGAGGCGCCACCTTAATGGCAGCTTGATGATTAGCATGGAACCGCATGATTTTATTATCTTTACATGAAACAATATCGCTTCTGATGGAGGAGCCATGACATATCACAAGCCCAGAGTATTCACCACAGGCCCGAGCCTGCCGCGAGGCGCCGCGGGCTTCTCGCTGATCGAGCTGGTCATCGTCATCGTCATCCTGGGCATATTGGCGGCGACCGCCTTGCCGCGCTTTCTCGATGTCACCAACGAGGCGAAAAAAGCGAGTGTGGAAGGGGTATCGGGCGGTTATGCTACGGCCGTTTCTTTGGTGCGGGCCCAGTGGGAGGCCGAGGGGCGGGCCAAGCAGGATGCGCGCAACACCGTGCTCTATGACGGTACCCGCTTCTACCTGACCACCCCCACCGACAGCCAGGTAGCCAATGGGGAGCTCTCTCCCGGCTATCCCATGGACACGGGAAACGGGGCGACCGACGTCGACCCGGCCAATCTGACGGCTGAACGCTGTCTGCGAATTTGGGACGGATTATTGCAAAATCCCCCCAAGGCTACCGCCAGCTTCAGCGAGGTGCGCGGTAGTGGTAATGACCTGAAATACTATGCCACCGTATCCAGCAACGGCCTCGACTCCGTCTGCCGCTACTACCTGGTCAATAGTCTGAGTAAGGGCAGTGATGGGCAGTACCAGGACCCGCAAGGGAGCACGGACGCATACATGAGTTTCAGTTACCGACCGGCCTCCGGTCAGGTGACCACCAATATCAACTGATTTCATTATCCAAAGAGGGCAGTAAACATGAAGAAGCAAGCGGGTTTTACCCTGATCGAACTGGTTATCGTGATCATCATCCTGGGTATTCTGGCGGTCACCGCCGCACCCAAGTTCCTGAATCTGCAGGATGATGCTCGTACCGCCACCCTGAAAGGCGTGGAGGGCTCCCTGAACTCCGCCGGCGCCATGGTGTACAGCAAAGCCGTTATCGCGGGCAAGGATACTGCCGAAACTGAAAGTCTGGATATTGGCAATGGCGTCAGTGTGGCTATCGCCTATGGCTACCCCCAGGCAACCGAGGCGGATCTCAAGAAGGTGCTCGAGCTGAGCACGGATGACTGGAGCTTCGGTGCTGAAGCATCCGGCAGCATCCAGATCTTCCCGGCCGGCATTTCCTCTGCCACCGCCTCTAACTGCTTCGTCACCTATACCCAGGCGGCCTCGGGCTCTCTGCCGACCTCCGAAGTCACTGCCTGTAAGTAATTTCGATCCTTATCCCAGAGAGAGAGGGGCTGCCCTCTCTCTTTTTTCAGGAGTGCTGCGCCATGACGGCACAAGATGATGGTTTTACCCTGATTGAACTGGTCATAGTGATCCTGTTGCTCGGGATTCTGGCCGCCTTTGCCGTGCCCAAGTGGCTGGGCAAAGGCGGCTTTGAAACCCATACCCTGCGGGATGAGTTGGTGACCCGGCTGCGGCTGGTGCAGACCATGAACATGCACGAAGGGGTGGGTCGCTGCACCCAGCTGGTGGTGGAGGCCAACCGTTTCGCTCACCTGACCCAGACCGGGGACTGTGCTGCCACTGGGGGGATCGATGGCTGGCATCCAGACGCGCTGCGTCAGGGACGGGTCGTGACCGCCACTGGCGGTATCCAGCTCTCTCCCCTGGTCCTGACCTTTGATGAGTCGACGGGTCGCCCTTTGGGTGATTGTGCTGGCGGCTGCGACCTTGCGGTGAGCGGTGGCAGCGAGATTGCCCGGCTGCGCATTGAGGCGGAAGGATATGTTCATGCCCTCCGTTAAGCGCGCCCGGGGCTTCACCCTGATCGAACTGATTGTCGGCATAGTGCTGCTGTCGGTGGCGCTGACCGGGATCCTCGGCCTGCTGATCAACCAGGCCCCCCGCGCCGTGGATCCGGTGCAGCAGGTGCGCGCCGCCCAGCTGGCCCAGCGGCTGCTCGGGGAGATACTGCAAAAATCCTTCGATGAATACTCGGATCACAACGGCGGCCGCTACCGCTGCGGTGAGACAGTCGATGGGCAGTTTTATGGGGATTGCAGCTGTCCTCGCAATACACCCTCTTGTATCCAAAAACCACCAGAGTCAGCTATTGCCGGCTGGCAAGCAACCTATTATGGCCCCGATGGTGAGCCAGCCCCCTATGCCTACAACGACGTGGACGATTTCGATACCGCGGGCAACTGGGTGGCGGCCAATACATTTACCCGGCAGGGGAACCTGATCAGGGATGAGGAGTATCGCAACTACCGGGTGAAGATTGCGGTGACCGGCGTCGATTTTCAGGATGGCACTTTCCAGATCTGCGCTGCGCCCTGCTCAATAGGCAAGCGGATCGATCTGCAGGTGATGCTGCCGGATGAGACCGTGCTCGACTTCAGCGTCTATCGGGGGAACTACTGATGGGCAAGCCGATAGCCGTCCATCGCGCCGCCCCTGGATCCCGCGCGCTCGGTGCCAACCCGGTTCGTGCCTGCGGTTTTACCCTGGTGGAGCTGGTGATGGTGATCCTGCTGCTCGGGGTCATGGCCACCTTCGCCAGCCAGTTTATCGGCATCGGCACCCAGATCTACGGGGATGCCAGCCGCCGGGAGCAGCTGATGAGCGATGCCCGCTTCGCCCTGGAGCGGCTCAATCGCGAGGTGCGCGACGCCGTGCCCGGCTCGCTGCGTATCGAGGACGAGGCATATAACGCCCTGGATCAGGGCAGCTGTCTGCGCTTCTGGCCCATCGCCACCGCCAGCCGTTATCTTGCCCTTAACCTCGCCGTGTCAGACAGCGCATCGACACTGGCCCTGGTGATGGCGACGCCGGCCTCGGCGGCCAACCCACTGGGTGTCGATGAGAATGCCGTCAAGGCAGGGGATAAATTGGTGGTGTTTCCTGTGCCTGTGTCCAACACGGCTGAGCCCTTGCTGGAGGGGTGCGACTATGGCCGCTGCGTCGTGCAAGTGACGCAGGTGATGACCCCCCCCGTATCCGGCGCGCAGACCATCCACTACGACGGCCCGGGGCTGGATGGTTTCTCCCCCGCCAGCCGCGTCTATTTTGCCCGTGAGCAGGTGCGCTACTGCGTGACGGGCACCACCCTGACCCGGGCCAGCACCATCATCGGCGGGTCGCTGCCCGACCCGGGTGAGGGCGTATTGATGGCGGAGCATCTCCGTCCTCACTCCTATTACTTCTATCGGGAGGAGGGGGCCTTCAACGAGAGCGAGGTGGGGCTGCGACTGGAGGTGGAGCGCGGCGGTGAGCGGGTGCTCTTCAACCACACGCTGGAGCAGCTCAATGTCCCCTAGATCCCCGCGCGTCATGGCGCCCCAGGGCGGCAGTGCCATCATGGTCGCCCTGTTTGTCATCGTCATCATGGGGCTGCTCGCCGCCGCCATGGGACGCTTCCTGCTCGACAGCAGCGAGAAGAATACGGTGGAGGTGCGTGGCGTGCGGGCCCTGATGGCGGCCCAGAGCGCCGTCGAAATCGGGCTCTATCGCCTCTATCCCAACGGCCACTGGCAGGGGCAGAGCTGCAGCGATCTCAGCCTGGATCTCCCCGCCGATGCGCTGGGATTGGCGGGTTGCCGAGCCAGCCTGGGTTGTACAGAGGTGATCGTCGACCACAATGCTCGTACCACCAAGGGGTGGCGACTGACGGGTATCGGTCAGTGCGGGGATGACAGCGGCGGCGCCTCCCCCGATTTTGCGGTCAGCCGCAGCGTGATGGCGGAGGCCTTCGATGGCACCACGCCGTGAGACCCCTTGCAAGGAGCCCGCATTCATGACGTCAAGACAGCCTCTTTGGGGTCCCATGCTGTTCACCATGCTGCTGGGTGCGGCCTCGGTACAGGCGGCCGATCAGTGCACAGCCGCCTTTCTCTTCCCGGTGCAGAGTCACGCCACTCCCGGTGTGCTGAGCATGAGCAACGAGAGCAAGATCATCAGCTCGACGGTGGGAACCAGCTATCCCTTTCTCAGCAAGAACATCCAGTCGAACGCCAACTGCAACAGCGGCGGCTCTTGGGACGGGGGCACCTGGGTCTCCAACTGCAACGTCAGTGGCTCATTGGCCAGCCCGCTCAACAGTCTTGCATTTATCAGTGACCCCAATGACTTCCCGGCCAACCCCGAGGATTTTCCCTCCTACAGCGGACAAGGCGATCTGTCTTGTGATGGCGCTATCTCGCCTGCTGCAGGGGATTACAAGAGTGCATCTTGGGGTGGCAGTGAGTGCGTGGCGACCCTGAAATCGGGCCAGACCTATCGGTTCGATACCCTGTCTCTCTCCGAGGGGGCCGTGCTCAACCTCAATGGCGCGACCGTCTATGCCAGGACGCTGACGATCAAGAATGACAACAACAGCGGTTTCTATGGGGCGGGGAACCTCCATGCCAACGCGCTGATCGTCACGGGCAACGGCAAGTTATCTGGTGCGAGCGTCACAGTCTATGACCGACTGACACTCTCAACCAATTCGAGCGGCAATGTCACTGCCAGTTTCCAGCCCCATTATCTGGCTCGGGCCAGCCTGAGCGAGCAGAGCCAGATGCTCATGGCTGCGGGGGATTGGTCCATCAGAAACCTGGAGGTGCAGAACAACAGTGCCATGACCTTCCAGGGCCAGAGTACGCTGAGCGTCCATGGGCTCACAGTGGCGGGTCAGGGTCAGATCACGGCGGCGGGCAGTCGCAGCGATCTGGCCATCAAGCTCTATCAAACGGTGGAGACGGCCGACAATGCCGTCATCAATGGGTACCTGTCGGCGCATTATGTAAAAACGTTCAATATAGGGAGTTTTTCGAACCTGTACTTTAGTGGGGGCAGCCACTGGATCGATACATTGGACCTCAGCCGCAGCGGTTACGGGACCAGCTTGGTATTTCCTAGTGGCGACCAGGCCAGACTCTACCTCAAGAGTGATCTGACCCTGGCGCAAGGCCTGACAGTCAATGCCGGCGGCAAGGCCAACGACCTGATGTTCTACCACTTCGGCGAGGTGACCATGAGCGGGCAATCCAAGCTCAACGCCATCCTCTATGTGAATGCGGGTGATCTGGACATGAGCGGGGAGGCCCAGCTGACGGGGGCCGTGTCGGCGGTCAATGTCACCATGACGGATAACAGCAAGATCATCCATGAGCCCTTCGAGGGAGATTGGCCCGATATCTGCCCCTTCTCCAGCTGCAAGGATATCTTTACCGACCCTCCTACGGAAAACGCCAGTATGACGCCCCCGACGGGCGTGCTGGTGTCGCCCCTTGAAGATCTGGTGTGCAGCAAACAGGGGAGTGGAACTCGCTGTAGTGGCCATGGCAGCAACAGCTTCGCACCTGGGGATCATGACTTCAACAAGGGCAGCATCGGCAACCAGGCCGAGATTGTCGCCACCGGTGTGACGGCTCGGCTCTACTTCAACAACCTCGATCTGAGCAACGCCAGGCTCAACCTCCACAATCCACCCGAGAATCTCTTTATCTATGTGAAGGGGGATCTCTCCATCACAGGGCAGAACGAGATCAATGCCGTCCTCTATGTGGCGGGCAACATCAGGGTGGCCGGTAACGCCACGCTCGAAGGGGCGCTGGCGACGGGAGGCAACATCGATATCAGCGGGAACGGTGACTACTACTTCGATCAGGATGCCGTTGACAAGGTGGATCTCGGCGGAACCACCTGTGGGGAGGACATGGGGGGGACCAAGGTCGATCACTTCGAGCTCAGTCACTCCGGTCAGGCGCTCACGTGCAACCCGGAAACGGTGATGATCAAGGCCTGTGCCGATGAGAGCTGCTCCCAGCTCGTCACCGAGCAGGTCACCGCGACCTTGAGTGTCTCTCCCAGCACCGGCAGTAATGGCTGGAGCGACGGCAATCAGGTGACTTTCAGCGACGGCTCGACCTCGGCGCAACTGCGCAACAACACGGCGGGCGCCGTGACTATCGGTGTCTCCAGCTCGACCCCCGCATTTTTGCATGAAACCCTGTGTCGGGCCGCTGGCGGCGAGCCGAGTGTCGATGACTGCACCCTGGACTTTGCCGACAGCGGCTTCCTGTTCGATGTGCAAGATACCTATGCCAACAAGCCGCAGCAGGTGCTGATGAAGGCGGTCAAGAAAGATGACGCCAGCCAGCAGTGCGTGCCGGGCTTTGCCGATGTGAGCAAGCCCGTCAGCTTCTGGAGCGACTACATAGACCCGAATGGCAATACATTTGGCAGCAAGGTGACGGTCAATGGCAGTGCCGTCGCCACTAGCCAGGCGGCGGCCGCCACCACTGAACTGGCCTTCGATGCCCAGGGGGAGGTGACCCTGACGGTCAACTACCCGGATGCGGGCAAGATGCAGCTCAACGCCCGCCACGAGGGCAGCGGCGATAGTGCCGGGTTGGTGATGACGGGGGCGGATCAGTTTGTCTCCCGCCCGGCGGGGCTCTGCATCAAGGCGCCGCAGGGTGAGTGCGTGCGCGACGCCAATGCCACCAATGCTGACTACGCCAGCTGCCCGGTATTCAAAAAGACCGGTGAAGACTTCCCGTTGCATATCCAGGGGGTGGCCTGGCAGGCCGACGATGACGAAGATCTGTGCAGTGGCAACCTGGCGACCCCCAACTTCGTCCTGGCCGACATTGCGCTGGGCAGCGAACTGGTGGCGCCCAAGCCCGGTGTGGAGGCCGCCGTCGGCACGACCGGCTATGACCATAGCAACTCGGCCGACAACAATGACAACCTCAACCTCGTCAGCCAGTCGCTGGACGAGGTCGGGGTGTTCCAGATGACGGCGACGCCGCCCGCACTTGGCTATTTCGGTTACACCATTCCTCCGGCCAGGAGCTTGCCCATCGGTCGCTTCGTGCCGGTGGACTTTGCCTTGAGCAATGGGGTCATCACGCCTGCGTGCTACGCCGTCACCCACACGGGATACAGCTTCACCTATATGGGACAGCCCTTCACCGCCGGTTATACGTTGTCGGCCCGCAACCACCAGCAGAAGACCACCCTCAACTACCGTGACGAGTTTGCCAAGGGTCAGGTGGTCATGGTGGCGGCCAACGATCAGGATGGGGTGGACCGCTCGGCGCGGATCTCCTCGCTGCTCTCTCCCGAGTGGGCTGCCGGGGTGGCGTTGCTCGATGAAGAGCAACCCAACACTCGCTTCGAGCGTGGTGATGCGCCGGAAAATCCCCTCTCTCGGCTGGCCTTCGGGGTGAGGGTCGATGATCTGGACGGGGGCAATACCCTCATCGCCGCGCCGGACATGAATGCGGGCATTGCCGGGGATTGCGCTGCACAGTCCAACTGCGATGCGCGTCAGCTCGGCGTGCAGGATCTGCGCTATGGTCGTCTCAAGGTGGCGACCGAGCAGGGGGCGAGCAGCGCCCCCCTGGCCCTCAGGCAGGAGGTCGAGTTCTACCAGGGGGAATGGCGGATCAATGAGCTGGATGATTGCACCCTCCTCGACCTGAGCGGCTATGAGTTTACCGACCCGAACCAGGCCTATCAGGGGGCCAGCCAGACCCTGGCCTTTGACGGGGGCAGCTTAGACATTGGCCTGGGGCCGATGGCGCCGGGTTCGGTCAGTGCCAGGGTCGAGGGGGGGCTGACGTATCTGCAGCTGGGGGCGCCTAATCAGGTATTGCGGGTGCCCTATCGGGTCGATCTGTCGCAGCAACCGGACGAACCACTCTGGCTGTCGGATCCTGGCACGCTCGACGGGATCGGCATTTTTGGCAATAGCCGCGGCAACGATCGCATCATCTATCGCCGCGAATTTTTTGAATAAGGTGGTGGCGCTTTTCCCAGGGGCCGGAAATAGGAGGGGCTGGAGATAGCACTGCGCCGTTAAACAGCCTCATCTCGGCCTTTGCCTGTGGCGAGATGAGGGATACATATATTCTCATACGGTTCGTTTTTCTCACGGAGTCAGAGAGTGGTGCCTCATGATATTCATCCATGGGATGAGTCGGCATCGCGGTCTATTACGGCTGCGAATTCCAAGGAAGGAGTTTTATTTCAACGGACAGGTTGTCATTGTTGGTCAATGACGGCCTGTCCGGACTTTGTGGTATCCATCTCGAGTGGATATCGACGCCTTGGATGGAAATAGCTGACGAATGCGAAAAAATATCTTTCTCTCTTTATTGCTATGGCTCTTTGCCGCCTCTGCATCGGCCATAGATTGTAATTATGTCTTTCCGGGGCCGGCCCAGAGTCCCGACGGGGCAGGCACCCTTTATATGCAGGGCGAGTCACGCATTGAAGGCTATAGCGCTCGAGAGGTCTGTTTCAAGGAAGTGAACGGCTATCAGTGGGAGATGAGTGAAGAGGCCTGTGTCGAGGGGAAATGTGAAATCACCGGTATTCCCAGCCTGCCGCTGGCCAAACCCGATATCTTGTCAACCACCGACAGCCAGCAGCACACCATCGCCGACTGGACCGTGCCCAAGCTGGTGGTGGGCACGCAGAGCGGTTATGGCAAGGAGGTCGATAATACTCGCTGGGACATAGGTAATCTGAGTGTGTTCGGTGAGGTTAATTTTTCCGATGATTATGATGTTTATGTGATCGGAAATATGGATCTGCAAGGTGATGCCGTTGTTAATTTCAAGGCAGGGAAGACCTACTATATAGGCAATTTCAACAGCCCATCCTATGCCGCGATAAATATCATCGGCGATGAACCGATCAAGATCTTTTTCGGTGGGAACTTCTCCATGCATGGCGGGGCGACCATTTCGGGGGGCGAGCGGCTCGATATTTATGTCGGCGGCAACCTGACGGTCACCACGGCGGTAGAGATCGCCGGCTCCTATTATGTCGAGGGGGATGCCAACTTTGAAAACAAGACCATATTACGAGGTCGCATTAGTGCGCGAAACCTCAACCTCAAGGCGGGCAGCAAGATCATTTATGAGGTGGACTCCTCCTGGACCGGTGGTCCGGATCCCGAGCCGGAACCCGAACCCGAGCCGGAACTGACCTGTTACCGGGACGATTTTTCCGGCGCCCTCAGCGAAAACTGGGTGAGCAAGGTCAGTAACGGCAGCTTTACTCCCGCGATTGTCAACGGACGCCTGCGCCTGACGGAGGCGCAGAAACAACAGGCCACCTCCAGCACCTATCTCTGGCACTTTCCGGCGGCAGAGAACCTGATCACCATCACTTTTAACCACTATGCCTACGGGGGCACCTCAACCGGGGCTGATGGTATGGCCCTCGTTTTGTCTGATGCCGCCATATCCCCGGTTCCCGGCGCCTTCGGCGGTCCCCTCGGCTACGGTTTTGACAAGAAGAGCAAGCTCAATGGTTTTGCCGGCGGCTGGCTAGGGATAGGCCTGGATGAGTACGGCAAGTTCTCCAAAGAGGGTGGCTCTTACAGCCAGGGTAATCAGCTCAAGCAATCGGTGGCCCTGCGTGGCTCCGGCAAGGAGCAGGAGGGTTACCGTTACCTGACCGGTACATGTAACGATGCGACTAAGGATAAAACGTGCCTATCTCCTGCCGTGGATGGTAATGGGAGTGTTAATCATCTCTACGAGATTACTTATGACTCGCGTGACCCCTCCCAGGCGCTGGTCTCGGTCAGACGGGACACGGGTAATGGCATGGTGACCCTGGTTGAGCCCATCGATGTGCTGAGCCAGACGGGTCAGGCGCCGCTGCCGGAGCAGTTCATCCTCTCCCTGACTGGCTCGACCGGCGATAAAACCAACATTCACGAGGTCGACAATATCGAGGTGTGTGCGCTGGCATCCGAACCGGTGGGCACCCTGGTGGATCATTTCGAGCTGGTGCACAGCGGCCAGGGGCTGACCTGTAACCCGGAGCAGGTGACCATAAGAGCGTGTGCCAACCCGGCTTGCAGCGAGCTCATCACCGAGCCGGTCACCGTCCACCTGAGCCTGGAAGACAACGGCGGTGCCGGTCAGTGGGTGACGGGCGCCGATGTCACCTTCAGCGGGGGCAGCGTCACGGTCGAGCTGCGCGGCAACAAGCCGGGTGACCTTACCATGGGCGTGGCGAGCTCGGAGCCGGCCACCAAACCCTACAGCGAAACCCTGTGCCGAGCCGGGAGCGGCGAGCCGAGCGCCGATGCCTGCACCCTGACCTTCGCCGACAGCGGCTTCGTGGTGGCCATCCCCGACGGCTATGCCAACGAGCCGCTCAATGGCCTGCTCAAGGCGGTGAAGAAAGACGACGTCTCCCAGCGCTGCGTACCTGGGTTCGCCAATGTGACCAAGCCGGTGGCGTTGTCGAGCCACTATGTGGCGCCCCAGGACAACCCCTATGGCCATCAGGTCATCATCAACGATGAAGCCGTGGGGACCGCCCCTGTTACCCTGGCCCTGGCGTTCGATGACCAGGGAGAGGCGCCCCTCAGGGTGCGCTATCCCGATGCCGGCCAGATGCAGGTATCGGCCCGCTATGAGGGCACGGGCGTCGAATCCGGACTGGAGATGGAGAGTCAGGAGGGGGGCGGCATATTCGTTACCCGGCCGGTGGGCCTCTGCATCACGACCGAGCAAGGGCGGTGCGAGGCCGGTGACGTGAGTTGTCCCCTCTTTCGCAAGGCGGGGGAGAGCTTTCCCATGACCCTGCGAGCCATGGCGTGGGAGAAGGAGGAGGATGCGGACATCTGCAACGGCAATGGCACCACCCCCAACTTCGAGATGGCCAATATCGCGCTGGACAGCGAGGTGGTGGCGCCGAGCAGCGGTGTCAATGCCGATGTGCAGACTCCCGTCTACCAACACCAGCGGGCGCCGGACAGCCGCAACGATCTGGTGCAGTCACTGGATGACGTGGGGGTGTTTCGCCTGACCGCGACCCCCCAGGAGGCCTACTTTGGCTATCCCATTCCCCCTGCCCGCAGCGACCCCGTCGGGCGCATAGTGCCGTGGGACTTCGAGTTGAATGAGCCCGAGATCACCCCAATGTGCGCCGGCTTCATCTACATGAGCCAGCCGTTCAACAGCGCCTTCATCCTCTCGGCTCGCAACAAGGTGGGCGGGGTGACCTACAACTACCGGGATGAGTTTGCCAGGGGCGAGATCTCGCTGGTGGCAGCCAACCAGAGGGATGGGGTGGATCGCTCCGCTCGGCTGACCCTGAGCCCGGACGGGCAGTGGGCCTCCGGCCTCTACCAGGTCGAGCGAGGGGAGCAGCAGCTGCTGCTCAATACCCGCTTCGATCGGGGCGAGGGGCCGGAAGATCCGTTGATCGAGCTGGCGTTCGGGGTGCGTATCGACGATCGGGACGGCGGTGTCTCGGCGCTGGCGGACCTGGACATGAATCCGGCCTGGCGAGGGGATTGCCGGGAACAGGGCAACTGCGATGCCCGGCTGCTGGGGCAGGATGAGCTGCGCTACGGCAGGCTCAAGGTGGCGACCGAGCAGGGGGCGAGCAGCGAGCCCCTGGCCCTCAGGCAGGAGGTCGAATTCTACCAGGGGGGGTGGCGGCGCAATCAGGATGACAGCTGCACCGAGCTGGATCTGAGCGGCTATGAGTTTACCGATCCGGGTCAGGACTATCAGGCGGCCAGCCAGGCCCTGAGCTTCAACGGCGGCAGCATCAGCATTGGCCTGGGGCAGACGGCATCGGGATCGCGCATCGCCAGGGTCGAGGGGGGGCTGACGTATCTGCAGCTGGGGGCGCCCAACCAGGTGTTGCGGGTGCCCTACAAGGTGGCGCTGTGGCAGCAACCGGACGAGCCGCTCTGGCTGTCGGATCCTGACACACTCGAGGGGGTTGCCATCTTCGGCAACAGCCGCGGTAACGATCGCCTCATCTACCGGCGAGAATACTTTCGCTAGGCCGGGCTCGCCGGGGGGCTAACTCCTTTGTGGTCAGGAAGATAAGACGGGAACGGCGCCAAACAGTGAGTGATGACTCGCATTTATTGTCGCGCAGGGGGGCTTGCCATCCCCTTGCGCCCTTGCTCATTGGGATAGGCATTGGTAAAGTTAGCCGGTTTTCTGCTCCCCCAAATTCTTAGGATTTCCCGTAGCCATGTTCAAAAAGCTCAGAGGCGTCTTTTCCAACGATCTGTCGATCGATTTGGGAACTGCCAACACCCTGATCTACGTAAAAGATCAAGGGATCGTCCTTAACGAACCCTCAGTTGTCGCCATTCGCCAAGAGCGCGGGAATGCCAAATCCGTCGCGGCTGTCGGTCATGCCGCCAAGCAGATGCTGGGTCGAACCCCGGGCAACATCTCCGCTATCCGTCCGATGAAGGACGGCGTCATCGCCGACTTCTACGTGACCGAGAAGATGCTGCAGCACTTCATCAAGCAGGTTCACGACAACAACTATTTCCGCCCCAGCCCCCGTGTGCTGGTGTGCGTGCCGTGCGGCTCAACCCAGGTGGAACGTCGCGCCATCAAGGAATCCGCCCTGGGCGCCGGCGCCCGCGAGGTTTACCTGATCGACGAACCCATGGCTGCCGCCATCGGTGCCGGCCTGCCGGTCTCCGAAGCGACCGGCTCCATGGTGGTGGACATCGGTGGCGGTACCACTGAAGTGGCCATCATCTCCCTGAACGGCGTGGTCTACTCCCAGTCCGTGCGCATCGGTGGCGACAAGTTTGACGAGGCCATCATCAGCTACGTGCGTCGCAACTACGGCAGCCTGATCGGGGAAGCCACCGCCGAGCGCATCAAGCACGAGATCGGCTCCGCCTACCCGGGCGAAGAGGTGCGCGAGATCGAAGTGCGCGGTCGCAACCTGGCCGAGGGCGTGCCCCGCAGCTTCACCCTGAACTCCAACGAGATCCTGGAAGCGCTGCAAGAGCCGCTGTCCGGCATCGTCTCCGCCGTCATGGTGGCCCTGGAGCAGTCCCCGCCCGAGCTGGCGTCCGACATCTCCGAGCGCGGCATGGTGCTGACCGGTGGTGGCGCCCTGCTCAAAGACATCGACCGTCTGCTGATGGAAGAGACCGGCATCCCGGTCGTCGTGGCCGAGGATCCCCTCACCTGCGTCGCCCGCGGCGGCGGCAAGGCGCTGGAGCTGATCGACATGCACGGTGGCGATCTGTTCCACTACGAATAAGACCCAAAGCCGGCCGAGCGCCGGCTCTTTTTTGACGACTCATGAAACCCATTTTTGGTAGAGGCCCTTCGCTTCAGTTACGGTTGTTTCTCGCCGTCATCATCTCGGTTGCTGCCATCGTCGCGGATTCCCGCTTCGGTGTGTTCAGCCACGTCCGCGTTTATCTGAGCTCCCTGGTCAGCCCGCTGCAATACATGGCCAACGCCCCCGGCACCCTGCTCGACACCATGTCGACCCAGGTGCAGACCCGTGCCGACCTCATCGAACAGACCAAGCAGCAGGAGCAGCAGCTGTTCACCCTGCGCTCCCGTCTGCTCAAGATGGATCATCTGGAACACGAGAACCAGCGGCTGCGGGAACTGCTCGGTTCTCCCGTCCATAACGAGTCCCGCAAGATGGTGGCCGAGCTGCTGTCAGTGGATTCCGATCCCTTCAGCCATCAGGTGCTGATCAACAAGGGGGCGCTGGACGGCGTCTACAACGGCCAGCCGGTGATCAACGATCAGGGGGTGGTCGGTCAGGTGCTCCATGTGGGCTCCACCACCAGCCGGGTGCTGCTCATCACCGACGCCAGCCACGGCATTCCGGTGCGGGTGCTGCGCAACGACTTGCGCGCCATCGCCTCCGGCAGCGGCGAGCTGGACAAGCTGGAGCTGCGCAACCTGCCGCGCAACACCGACGTTCAGGTCGGCGATCTGCTGGTCACCTCGGGTCTCGGCGGCCGCTTCCCGGAAGGCTACCCGGTGGCGACCGTAACCCGCTCGGACTACGTGGAGGGCAAGCCCTTCGCCCAGGTCGAGGCCAGGCCCCTGGTGGCGCTGGACAGGCTGCGCTACCTGCTGCTGCTGTGGACCGACAAGACCCCTGAGGTCCATGACGAGGAGGCGAGTGCCCCGACCACGCCTGTCGCCCCGGCCGCGGGGGCGACCCCCTGATGCTGCAACCCGCGAGCGGGCGGTTCTGGATCTGGCTCTCGGTCATGCTGGCCCTGAGCCTCTCCATCATGCCGCTGCCCCATCAATTCGAACCGTTTCGCCCGGACTGGCTTGCCATGGTGCTGATCTACTGGGCGCTGGCGCTGCCCCACAGGGCCAATGTCGGCACCGCCTGGGTGGCGGGCCTGCTGCTGGACGTGCTGCTCGGCAGCACCCTCGGCGTGCGGGCCATGGCCATGGCCATCACCACCTATCTGGCCGCCTTTCAGTTCCAGAAGATCCGCAACTTCTCCCTCTGGCAGCAGGCCTTCATCATAGGGCTGCTCTCCCTGGTGGGTAAGCTCACCATCTTCTGGGCCGAGCATCTGTTCGGTCGTGCCAGCCTCAATTTTGCCTATTTTTGGTCCACCCTCTCCACGATGTTAATATGGCCCTGGGTGTTTCTGGTGCTGCGCAAGGTGCGCCGCCGCTTCAATATCAAGTGATTATGAGCAAACACAACGAACTGCAACTCTATCTCGCCTCCGGCTCGCCCCGTCGTCGTGAGCTGCTGACCCAGTTGGGATATCGCTTCGAGGTGCTCAGGCTGGATGTGCCGGAACAGCGCCTCGAAGGGGAGAAACCTCAGGACTACGTCTGCCGCCTCGCCCGCGACAAGGCGATGGCCGGTCTGGCCGTCGCGCCGAGCGCGCTGCCGGTGCTGGGTGCCGACACCATAGTGGTGCTCGGCGATCGGGTGCTGGAGAAACCATCGGATTTATTCGACACCAAGGATATGCTGGAGGCACTCTCAGGCAAGGTGCATCAGGTGATGACGGCGGTGGCCCTGGCCACCCCGGAGCGCTGCGACGTGCGGCTGGTCACCACCAACGTGGCGTTTCGCAAGCTGGACGAGGCCGAGATCGAGGCATACTGGCGCACCGGCGAGCCCTGTGACAAGGCCGGGGCCTATGGCATTCAAGGGATAGCGGGCAAGTTCGTCAGCCGCATCGAGGGGAGCTACAGTGCCGTGGTCGGCCTGCCCCTGCTGGAGACGGATCTGTTGATCAAGGGACATCTGGAACAGGCGGGCTGAGTCTCCTCGCGTTCTACCCCGTTACCTCCTCCGCCCTGCGCCGGATGGCTGCCCAGAATTCAAACTAGAACAGACAAGGTAACTTATGTCGGTAGAACTGCTGGTGAACGTCACCCCCTCAGAGACCCGGGTCGCCCTGGTCGAAAACGGCCTGCTGCAGGAAGTGCATGTGGAGCGCCAGGCCAAGCGCGGCATAGTGGGCAACATCTACAAGGGCAAGATCAGCCGGGTGCTGCCCGGCATGCAGGCCGCCTTCGTCGACATCGGCATGGACAAGGCCGCCTTCCTGCACGCCTCCGACATAGTGCCCCACACCGAATGCGTGGCGGTGAAGGAGAAGGAGCAGTTCCAGGCGGGCAACATCGCCGAGCTGGTGCGCCAGGGCCAGGACATCATGGTGCAGGTGGTCAAAGACCCGCTCGGTACCAAAGGGGCCCGCCTCACCACCGACATCACCCTGCCTTCCCGCTATCTGGTGTTCATGCCGGGCAGCGCCCACGTCGGCGTCTCCCAGCGCATCGAGTCCGAGGCGGAGCGCGAGCGGCTCAAGCGCACCGTGGCCGGCTATGTGGACGATCTCGGTGGCTACATCATCCGCACCGCCGCCGAAGGGGTGGGGGAGCAGGAGCTGGAGCAGGACGCCGCCTTCCTCAAGCGGCTGTGGCGCAAGATCCTCGAGCGCAAGCAGAAGTATCCCCCCTGCAAGATCCTCTACGAGGATCCCAGCCTGGCGTTTCGGGTGGTGCGGGACTTCGTCGGCGCCGAGCTTGACAAGATCCGGGTGGATTCACGCCAGAGCTTCGAGGCGCTCAAGCGCTTCACCGAGGAGTACGTGCCCGAGCTGGCCGGCAAGCTGGACTACTACGCGGGCGAGTCCCCCATCTTCGATCTCTACGACGTGGAGAACGAGATCCAGCGTGCCCTGGAGCGCAAGGTGGAGCTGAAATCCGGCGGCTACCTCATCATCGACCAGACCGAAGCCATGACCACGGTGGACATCAACACCGGCGCCTTCGTCGGCCATCGCAACCTGGAAGAGACCATCTTCAACACCAACGTCGAGGCGACGGCGGCCATCGCCCGACACCTGCGCCTGCGCAACCTCGGCGGCATCATCATCATCGATTTCATCGACATGCAGTCCGAGGATCACCGCCGCCGGGTGCTCCACAGCCTGGAACTGGCGCTGGCCAAAGACAGGGCCAAAACCAACGTCAACGGCTTCTCCCAGCTCGGCCTGGTGGAGATGACCCGCAAGCGGACCCGGGAGAGCCTGGAGCACGTGCTCTGCTCCGAGTGTCCCGAGTGCAAGGGCCGCGGCCGGGTCAAGACGGTGGAGTCGGTCTGCTTCGAGATCCTGCGGGAGATCATCCGGGTCAACCGCGCCTACGACGCGGATCAGTTCACCGTCTACGCCGCCCCGGCGGTGTCCGACTATCTGCGGGGGGAGGAGTCCCACAGCCTGGCGGAGCTGGAAGTCTTCATCGGCAAGCAGGTGCGGGTCATCAGTGAACCCCTCTGCGGCCAGGAACAATTCGATGTGGTGATGATGTAGTGATCTATCGCTGGTTGAGTCGGGGCTGGCTGGCCCTGGGCATCTTCTTCGTACTGCTGGCCATCCTGGTCAGTCTGGTACGGGTAGGGGGGCCTTTGCTCAACCAGCATCGTCAGGCCCTGCTCGATCAGCTGCTGATGGATACCCAGCTCGAGGCCAGCGTGGCCGCGGTCGGGCTGGACTGGACCCGGCGCGGACCGGCGCTGACCCTGAGCGATTTCACCCTGGCCCGGGATTCGGGGCGCTTCTCGGTTCGCTTCGGCAAGGTGTGGGCCCACCTCGATGCCTGGCAATCCCTGCAACGACTCAGGCCTGTGTTTGGGGAGTTGCAGCTCGGTGACGGGGACATTCACCTCGATCTGAGCCAGCCGGCCGGTGCCAGCACCGATCGGCCAGACGATCAACAACGGGCTTTGCTGCGCTTCCTGCTGACCCAGCTCGACACCTTCGATGTGCACGACACCCGCGTCAGCGTCACCACGGCGTTGGGGGCGGTGCGCGCCCTCAATGTGGCGAGCCTGCGCTGGCAAAACGGCGGCAGTCGTCATCAGGGGGTGGGCAAGGCCTACCTGGTGGAGGGGGTGGGAGAGAGCACCCTGGACCTTATCGTCGACGTGACCACCCCCTCCCACCGGCTCGATCGGCTGGAGGGGCAGATCTATCTGGGGGCAAACCGGCTCAACCTGGGGCCCTTGCTGGCCCGCATTCACCGGGGCGAACCCAGGGTGGAGGGCCAGCTCGACTTCCAGCTGTGGAGCAGGTTCGCCGACGGCCGGGTGGGGGACTCCCTGCTGGCGTTTGGCGATAACTACCTCATCTGGCAGGACCCCAAGGACGGGGCCCATCGCCTCGACCTCAAGGATGGCAAGGTGCAACTGCGCCGGGACGGGGATGACTGGCAGCTCGCCAGCCACGAGATGACCTTCAGGCTCGATGGCAGGCCCTGGTTGCGCAGCCGGTTGCAACTGGAGCGGACAGGCAACCGGATCCAGGGCTATGTGCCCTCGGTGGATCTCGCGCAGATCGCCAACCTGAGCCAGCTGGTCTCCGGCCTCTATCCTCGCCTGACCGAGACCCTCAAGCAGACCCGACCCGAGGGACAGCTGCAGTATCTCATCCTCCAGGCCGATGGGGACTGGCAGGGGCTCTCCCTGAACGGCCGCCTCTCCCACCTCAAGGTCACCGCCTGGCAGGACGTGCCGGGGGTGAGGGATCTGAACGGCGAGTTCTGGCTCACCCCCAGCGGCGGCAGCGCCCGGCTGGCGATGCACAAGGACAAGCTGGATCCGGCCCGCCACTTCAAGCGGGTCATTCCCATCGACGACTTCTCGGCGCGGCTCGACTGGTGGCAGGCGCCACAGGGCTGGGTGCTCTACGGCCGGGACATCGCCCTGGACAACCCGGACCTGACCCTCGCCAGCCGCTTTCGACTCGACTTGTTCGAGCACCCCTTCCTCGCCCTGACCGGGCGCATCGACGTCAAGAATGCCGCCCATTCCGACGGCTACTTCCCGTTGCAGGTGATGGACAAGAGCCTGGTGGACTACCTGAGCGGCGCCATCCAGGGGGGGCAGGCCAAGGGGGCGGATCTGCTCTGGTACGGTGAATTCAAGGATTTCCCTTATGCCAAGGGAGAGGGCATCTTTCAGGTGGCCGTGCCCCTCGAGGGGGCACGTTTCCAGTTCGATCCCGGCTGGCAGCCCCTCACCGATCTGCAGATCGATCTGCTGTTCCAGAACGCCAGCCTCGACATGCGCAGCCGCGCCACCCGGCTTGGCAAGGCGAGTTCCGACGATGTCCATGCCTGGATCCCGGATCTCTACCCCGGGGCCCACCTCCTGATCGACGCCAGGGTGGCCGGGGAGGGCAAGGCCATCAGCGACTATCTGCAGGCGTCTCCCCTGAAGGGAACCGTGGGACAGGCCCTGAGCGCGCTGGAGGTGCGCGGTCCACTCAAGGGGACCGTCAAGCTCGATATTCCGCTGGATGGTGAAGGGGAGGTGAAGGCCGAGGGCCACGCCGACTTCAACAACAACCGGGTGCGGGTGGCGGCCCTGGATCTGCCCCTGACGCGGGTGCAGGGCCGGCTCGACTATGACAACGAGCAGACCCGTTTTCGCGGCCTCAAGGCCAGCCTGTGGGATCAGCCCCTGACCCTGGACTATCTGGGCAAGCAGACGCCTGGAGGTTATCGGGTCGATCTCGGCCTCAAGGGAAGCTGGGACAGCACCCGTCAGCCGGCTCAGATCCGCAACCTTGCCATCTTGCAGGGGCGCAGCGACTGGCATGGCAAGCTGGTGCTGAACCTGCCGGAAGGCAAGCCGTTCAACTTCCAGTTCGGCCTCGACAGCAACCTGCAGGGCATGGCCCTCACCCTGCCCACCCCCCTCGCCAAGGCGGCGGGGACGCGTCAGCCCCTCAAGGTGAGCGTGCGCGGTCAGGAGGGGGTGGCCGAGATCCACGGCGCCCTCGGGTCGGACGTGACGCTGCAGAGCAGCCTGGTCTATGGCGAGGCGAGTCCCTACCTGCGGCGGCTGCGGCTGGACGTGGGGCGGGCGGGCAATAGGGTGCTGCGGGACAAGCCCATGGTGATCGCCATCAATCAACCCGGCGCCGATGTGGCGGGCTGGCTCGCCGCGCTCGGTCGCTGGCTGCCGGCGCGAGCCGATGGCGCCGCCGCCCTGGTGGGGCCCTCCTTCCTGCCCGAGGAGTGGTGGGTGGATGGCCAGATCGCCCAGGCGCGGCTGGGCAGCGCCCTGCTCAAGGCGGTGCAGTTCACGGTCGGCCCCGTGGCCGGAGCCACCGAGGTGATGATTGACAGCCCGGACGTGATGGGGGTGGTGCGCATCCCCCTGGCGGCCGGGCAGCCGGTGGATGCCAGGTTCGCCCGCATCCACTGGTCCGGCAGTAGCCAGGATCTGCGGCCCAGGGCCGACGCGAGCCAGGACAGGGCCATCATGGCCGCCGTGCCCTGGCTCACCTTCAATTGCGTGGATTGCCGCTTCGGCGAGCTGCCCCTGGGCGCGATCAAGGGGGAGCTGGTGCCCTCCGTCGGCAAGGTGAGCCTCAAGGGGTTCGAGATGGCGCTGGCCAACAGCCGCCTCGGTGGCAGCGCCGACTGGCTCGCCACGGCCACCGGCATGGAGACCCGGGTGCGGCTTGAGGCGAGCAGCAAGAACAGCGAGCTGCTGCTCAAGCGGCTCGGCTACACCTCCCCCATCGGCGATGCGCCGGGCAAGGCCAAGGCGAGCCTCAGCTGGCAGGATGTACCCTACCGCCCCCAACTCGGAAGCCTGGCTGGCAAGGTCGACTATCAGCTGGAGGGGGGCACACTGCGGGAGGTCAACGACAAGGGGGCGCGCCTGCTCTCCCTGCTGAGCCTGGACTCCTTGCTGCGCAAGCTGCGCCTCGATTTTCGCGACGTGTTCGACAAGGGCTTCTACTTCGAGTCCATGTCCGCCAGCGCCGACATCAACCAGGGGGTGGCCCGCAACAATGACTTCTACATGAAGGGCGCCGCGGGTAATCTCAGGGGAGAGGGGGTGCTGGATTTCGTGCGCTGGCATGTGGATTACGACCTCAGCTTCTCCCCCAATCTGGGAGGCACGCTGCCGGTGGTGGCGGCCTTCTCCCTGACCCCCATCACCGGACTCTATGTGCTGGCGCTCTCCAAGCTGCTCGAACCCGTGGTGGACGTGATCACCCGCATCGATTTTCGGGTCTCGGGCCCCATCGATTCCCCCAGACTGATCGAGGCGGGCCGCAACCGGGCCATGATCAAGCTCAATCAGGAGCAGAAGCAGGCGGTGGACGCCGTGGCGCCGACCCTGGCGCCCGAGAGTCAGGAGGTGAGCCCCTTCCTGCTCAACCCCAAGCATGATGGCCCGTCCCAACGCTGAGACCCCATCCTGGTAACGAACAAGGAGTGTGTCATGTGGTTATGTGCGATGCAGCTGGTCTCTGGCAGGAGCTGGGCCGATAACCGGGTCCGGATCGCCGAACAGCTGGCGGCCCTGCCCCCCGAACGGCCCTTGCTGGTGCTGCTGCCGGAAAACTTCGCCCTCTTTGGCGAACGCCAGGGCTATCTGGACGGCGCAGAGGCCCTGGGGGAGGGCCCGATCCAGACCCAGCTGGCCGCCTGGGCGCGGGAGTACGGGATCTGGCTGCTGGCCGGAGCCATGCCCACCCGCATCCCGGGGGCTCGCCATATCCACACCAGCTCCCTGGTGTTCGATCCCAACGGCGAGCTCAAGGGCCACTACCACAAGATCCACCTGTTCGACGTGGACGTGGCGGACAATCACGGTCGCTACCGGGAGTCGGAGACCTTCAGCCCGGGGGATGCGCCTGTGCTGGTGGACTCCCCCTTTGGTCCCCTCGGCCTTTCTATCTGTTATGATCTGCGCTTCCCCGAGCTCTATCGTCAGCTGGCCCGGGCCGGCGCCCGGGTGCTGCTGGTGCCCGCCGCCTTCACCGCCGTGACCGGCGAGGCCCACTGGGAGCCGCTGCTGCGGGCCCGCGCCATCGAAAACCAGTGCTACGTGGTGGCCGCCAACCAGGGGGGCACCCACGAGACGGGGCGCCAGACCTGGGGCCACAGCATGGTGATCGACCCCTGGGGCCGGGTGCTCGCTTGCCAGCCGACCGGCTGCGGCCTGGTGTTGGCGAAGATGGAGCTTGGGCTTATCGACGAATTGCATCGCACCATGCCGGTGCTGACCCATGCCCGTTTGTTGTGATGGTGTGGCTTGTTGCCAACCCGTCGGCAAGACGATTTAAAACAGCTCGTTACGAGAGTGGAGAAGAAGATTGAGTCTATTGAGCCAGGTGAGTGCCTCCCTGTTGGCCCCGAACGACCTCGACGAAGGGCGGCTGCAACAGCTGCTCGGCAGCCTGATGAGCCATCAGGTGGAGTTTGGTGATCTCTATTTCCAGCGCAGCTGGCACGAGTCCTGGATGCTGGAGGACGGCATCGTCAAGGATGGCAGCTACAACATCGATCAGGGTGTGGGGGTGCGCGCCGTCAGCGGCGAGAAGACCGGCTTCGCCTACTCGGACGAGTTGAGCCTGCGGGCCCTGACCCAGTCCGTCACCGCCGCCCGCGGCATCGCCGCCGCAGGGGGAGAGGGCAAGGTGAAGGCCTGGGCCAGAACCTCGGCCAACCTGCTCTACCCGGCGCTGGATCCCCTGCAGACCCTGGACAAGCACCAGAAGATCGCCCTGCTCGAGCAGATGGACAAGTTCGCCCGCAGTCTGGATCCGGCGGTGAGCCAGGTGATGGCCTCCATCAATGGCGTCTACGAGGAGATACTGGTGGCGGCCACCGACGGTACCCTGGCCGCCGACGTGCGCCCCCTGGTGCGGCTCTCGGTCACCGTGCTGGCGGAGCGGGACGGGCGGCGGGAGCGGGGCAGCGCCGGTGGCGGTGGCCGCTTTGGCTACGACTGGTTCCTGGAGCTGGATGGCCTGAAGAGCCGGGCCTTTGGCTATGTGCGTGAAGCCGTGCGCCAGGCCCTGGTCAACCTCGACGCCATCGATGCCCCGGCCGGCACCATGCCGGTGGTGCTCGGCGCCGGCTGGCCCGGCGTACTGCTGCACGAGGCGGTGGGCCACGGCCTGGAGGGGGACTTCAATCGCAAGGGCTCGTCCGCCTTCTCGGGGCGCATCGGCGAGCAGGTCGCCTCCAAACACTGCACCATAGTCGATGACGGCACCCTGCCGGGGCGTCGCGGCTCCGTCTCCATCGATGACGAGGGGACGCCGGGGGGTTACAACGTGCTCATCGAGAACGGCATCCTCAAGGGCTACCTGCAGGACAAGCAGAACGCCCGCCTGATGGGGGTGCCGCTCACCGGCAACGGCCGGCGCGAATCCTACGCCGCCCTGCCGATGCCGCGCATGACCAATACCTACATGCTGGCGGGTCAGTACGATCCGGCGGAGATCATCGCCTCGGTGAAGAAGGGGATCTATGCCCCCAACTTCGGCGGCGGCCAGGTGGACATCACCTCAGGCAAGTTCGTCTTCTCCGCCTCCGAGGCCTACCTCATCGAAGACGGCAGGATCACAGCGCCCATCAAGGGGGCGACCCTGATCGGCAACGGGCCCGAGGCCATGAGCCAGGTCTCCATGGTGGGTCACGATCTTGCCCTGGATCGCGGGGTCGGGGTCTGCGGCAAGGAGGGGCAGAGCGTGCCGGTCGGGGTCGGCCAGCCCACCCTCAAGCTGGATCAATTGACCGTGGGTGGCACCCAGTAGCCTGGGTCAGCCGCGTAGCGGAATCCGACAAAGTCAGTGGCAGTCAAACCCCGGCCGGTGCCGGGGTTGTCCTATCTGGCTGGCGCCGAGCCAACAAAAAACCCGGTCAGTTGACCGGGATGGGCGAGCCGGGGTGACGGCGGGTCAGTTGGCCGAGATGGCCTTGGCATCTATGTAGAACCGCGCCTTGCCTTGGGGATCGACCCTGATCTGGGCCAGCAGACGGTTGGATCGCTTGTACTCCCATCTGGTCTGGATCCGGGTCAGGGCAGGACTGGCAGCACCGACCACATTCAGATATTCATGAAACAGGCTGTAACTGCCAATCTCGGTCAGCGTCTTTTCCATTTATCTCTCTCCTGGAGTGACTGGGGTCCGGGTGCAACGCTAACAGCCGCTCCCTGAACCGCCACTGTATGAAAAATGAGCCGAGTGAGCGGCGTGCCCATAATGTGATCGGGCGCACCCGTGGCGATGGCTGCCGGGGTGACATGACACCGTCTTCAGTCAGGGGTGGCGGGCTTCTTGCCGCTGTTCGAGAGCCCCGGCGACCTGGGGCAGGGAAGGGGCCGCCTGGGTCATGGTTGCGCCGTGGAACACGGGATCCTGTGCCACCTCCTTGACCCCGTTGATGCAGAACTGCATGCCCATGCACACCAGCAGGAAACCCATGATGCGGGTCATGGCGTCGATGCCGGTGGCACCGAGCAGCTTGCAGACCGGATCCGCCAGCTTGAGCACGCCCCAGCTGATCAGACTCATCAGGGCGAACGCCGTGACCACGGCGCCGTAGATGACGACGCGGTTGTCGTCGGCGGGCAGCTCGGCGATCTGGGCGGCGCCGCTGATCACCAGGGCCATGGTACCCGGGCCGCACATGCTGGGCATGGTGAGGGGCACGAAGGCGATGCTCTGGTTGATGTCGGCGTCTCCCCCCTGGGTCGGGGCGGGGAACAGCATGCGAAAGCCGATGAAGGCGATGATGAGGCCACCGGCCAGGCGCAGGCCCGGGATGGAGATCCCGAACAGATCCAGGATCGAGGAGCCGATGAAGAAGCTGACGCAGAGGGTGGCGAACAGATAGAGGGCGGCCAGGTTGATCTGGCGGCGCAGGTGTTCGCGCGACATCCCCTTGCTCAGCCCCAGCAGCAGGGTGGCCGTGGTGGGCGGGTTGACCATGGGCAGCAGCGCCAGCAAGGCGAGAAATACGACCTGAAAGAACATCTTGAGCCTCGAATGAGTTGAATGGGGACCAGCCCGGCAGCGCCTGGCTCAGGGGAAGGCTAGCTTATGTCGGCCATGCTGAACACAGGCCATATAGCCGCGCCCCGACCGGAGTCGGGACGCGCGTTATCGGACGGATTGAGACTGGCGTTGCCGCTGACTGCGTTGCCGCAACCAAAGGGCCATGCCTGGGTGCATCAGGCCGCCTGTGGCACGACCTGACGCTGGCTGCGCTGCCGGGACCAGAGGAAGAGGCCGAGCAGGAAGCCGAGGGCCGACAGGGCCATCACATAGTGGGAGGGCGCCAGTACGTCGTGCTTCATCCAGAGCGTGACCAGCATGGGGGTGAGGCCACCGAAGATGGCGTAGGCCACGTTGTAGGAGAACGACAGCCCGGAGAAGCGCACCACGGCCGGGAAGGCGTTGACCATCACATAGGGCACGGCGCCGACGATCCCCACCGCGAAGCCCGCCAGGGTGTAGAGGGGAACCAGCTGCTCGGTGCCGGCCTGCAGACCGTGGTAGAAGGCGTAAGAGGCGCCGGCCAGCAGCAGTGAGCCCAGCACGAAGGTGGGGCCGCTGCCAAGGGCATCGATGAGGCGACCGTAGAAGATGCAGCCCAGGGTGAGGGCCAGGATGGCCAGGGAGTTGGCGGTCAGGGCATCGGCCGGGCTGACTCCGTGCAGCTTCTGCAGATAGGTGGGGGTCATCAGGATCACCACCACTATGCCGGCGGAGAGCAGCCAGGTCAGCAGCATGGAGACGATGACGCTGCCCTTGTGCTCGCGCAGCACCGTCTTGAGAGGCAGCTCCTCGGCCAGGGTCTTGTTGGCCTGCATCTCGGCGAACACCGGGGTCTCGTGCAGCCAGCGGCGCAGGTACATGGCGACGATGCCGAACACGCCGCCGAGGATGAAGGCCAGGCGCCAGCCCCACTCGCTCACCTCCAACGGGCTCATGCCGCGGTTGATGGCGGTGGCCACCAGGGAGCCGAGCAGTATGCCGGCGGTCAGCCCGGCGGTGAGGGTGCCGCAGGCGACCCCGATGCGGCGGGCGGGCACATGTTCGGCCACGAAGACCCAGGCGCCCGGCACTTCACCGCCGATGGCGGCCCCTTGCAGGATCCGCAGCAGCAGCAGCAACAGAGGCGCCGCTATGCCGAGGGCGGCATAGGTGGGTAGCAGACCGATCAGCAGGGTGGGCAGCGCCATCATGATGATGCTGAGGGTGAACATGCGCTTGCGGCCGATGAGATCGCCGAAGTGGGCCATGATGATGCCCCCCAGGGGGCGGGCCAGGTAGCCGGCGGCGAAGATGCCGAAGGTCTGGAACTGGCGCAGCCACTCGGGAATGTCGGCGGGGAAGAAGAGTTCGCCTATCACTACGGCGAAGAAGACGAAGATGATGAAGTCGTAGAACTCGAGGGCACCGCCGAGGGCGGCAAGACTCAGGGTCTTGTAATCCTGCCGGTTGAGTGGACGGGCATGGCCATCTGATTGGGCGACTGTTGTCATATCCTTATGTTTCCCCATTATTTTTTCATTATTGTTCCCCCTTGTACTGGGGTACGCTCACCCTCGAGAGTATGCTTTTGTGTCCCTGGGTGTAAATCGCGCAATGTGCAACACAGTCTTGCAATCCTGTGGTGCCATGAGGAGAGAAACGAATGAAACAACGGGATGTCGCCCCCACACGGGTCCTGCTCTCCTGGAGTAGCGGCAAAGACAGCGCCTGGGCCTTGCATCGCCTGCGCCAGGATCCGGACATCGAGGTGGTGGGCCTGTTTACCACCCTCAACCAGGCGTTCGAGCGGGTGGCCATGCACGGGGTACGCAAGCAGTTGCTGATGGAGCAGGCCGAGTGCGTGGGGCTGCCACTGCACTGCATCGATCTGCCCTGGCCCTGCAGCAACGAGGAGTATGGCCGGATCATGAGGGGCTTCATCGCGGGCGTGGTGGCCAGTGGAGTCCGCCATATGGCATTTGGCGATCTCTTCCTCGAGGACGTGCGCGCCTATCGAGAGAAACAGCTCGAAGGGACGGGCATCAGCCCCCTGTTCCCGCTCTGGGGCAGCGATACCGCGCAACTCGCCCGGGAGATGATGGCCGCCGGGCTCAGGGCCCGCATCAGCTGCCTGGATCCTCGCAAGCTGCCGGCCACCCTGGGGGGTCATGCCTTCGATGACGCCTTGCTGGCGGCCCTGCCCGCGGGGGTGGATCCCTGCGGTGAAAACGGCGAATTCCACACCCTGGCCTTTGATGGCCCCATGTTCCGGCGGCCGCTGGCGATACGGGTGGGGGAGAGCGTGCTGCGGGATGACTTCCTGTTTACCGATCTGCTGCCGGCAGACCCGGAGGAGGGGGCGGCCTGCGCGCCCGCCTGACGAGGGCGATCGGATGGGGATCCCTCGGCGCCGAGGGGGAACCTGTGACGAAAGGGGCCCGCTCCATGCAGGATCCGGCCCCGTTGTGTGGGGTCAGCGGGCGGCGAAGGTGTCGCAGCGGGCGGGATCCCCGCTGTCAAAGCCCCGCTTGAACCACTCCAGGCGCTGGGCCGAGCTGCCGTGGGTGAAGCTGTCCGGCACCACGCGCCCCTGGCTCTGCTGTTGCAGGCGATCGTCGCCGATGGCCTGGGCGGCGTTGAGGGCCTCCTCCAGATCGCCGCGCTCCAGCACCTGCTCCCGTTCCATCTGGTGTCCCCAGACCCCGGCGAAGCAGTCCGCCTGCAATTCGAGTTTGACCGACAGCTGGTTCTGGCGCGCCTGGCTCAGTCCCTGCTGCTGTTGGCGCACCTTGGTGGAGATGCCGAGCAGGTTCTGGACATGATGGCCCACCTCGTGGGCGACCACGTAACCCTGGGCGAAGTCACCATCGGCCCTGAGCTTGGTCTTCATGTCCTGGTAGAAGGAGAGGTCTATGTAGACGGAGCGGTCGGCGGGGCAGTAGAAGGGACCCATCACGGCCTGCCCCTGGCCGCAGCCGGTGCGGGTCGCGCCGCGGTAGAGTACCAGCTTGGGGGGCTGATACCGGCTGCCGGCACTCTGGAAGATGGCGCCCCAGGTGTCTTCGGTCGAGGCCAGCATCACTGAGGTGAAACGCGCCAGCTCGTCATCCGCGGCGGACTTGCCCGGCTGGCCTGCCGGTTGCTGCGACATGGACTGACCCGGATCCGAGCCATTGAGCAGGGGGCCGAGATCCACACCGTAGTAACCGGCGACCATGACCACCACCAGCAGGATCAGGCGCCCCTTGCCGCCCAGGGGCAGGCCCCCGCCACCACCGCCCTGCTGACGGCGATCCTCGACATTGTTGCTCTCACGACGGTTTTGCCAACGCATGTTCGATACTCCTCAATCCGGTGGGGGTTAATGATAACGGTTGTGGCGGGATCCTACCTGAACGAGGTGGCGTCCCGGTTCACTCGGCCCAGGGCATCTCGGGCAGGGTGTCGAGGAATTGCGCGTAACGCTCGACGTTGAAGGGGCCCTGATCCACCTCCATGGCCATCAGCTCGGCGCCCAGGGCGCAGGCGATGTACTGCAGCGCCTCCTCCCGCGGGGTGCCCTTCATCACCAGCCGCATCAGGGTCGCCTTGACCTGGAGCGGGTGGCCGTCGAGCAGCTGGTTGTCGACCATCTCCAGCAGGGTCTTCTCGTCGAAAAATTCGGTGTCGTTGGCATCGTCATGGGGAATGTCGTTCATGGGATCATCTCGGGCTATCTCAGAAAAGGGCGACCAGTATAGCCTGCCCAAGGGGAAGCGTCCGATCCGAGTGCGGGCCCTTGCCATCGACCCCTTCCGGGGGCAGTCTGGAGTGGCCCCATCCATGGCCTGCTGTGAGAGACCCCATGATTGTTACCGATCGCCTGATCCTGCGCGAGCTGACCTGCGCCGATGCTCCCTTCATCCTCGCCCTGCTGAGCGACGCCGACTTCCACCGCTACATCGGCGATCGCGGGGTACGCACCCTGGCCGATGCCGAGCATTACATACAGCAGGGGCCCGCCGTCAGCTATGCCCATCACGGCCACGGCCTCTATCTGGTCGCCCGCCGCAGTGACGGCGTCAAGCTGGGGATCTGCGGCCTGATCAGGCGCGACAGCCTGCCCTGCGAAGACATTGGCTACGCCTTCCTGCCCGCCTGGCGCGGCCAGGGTTATGCCATCGAGGCGGCGCAGGCGGCGCTGCGGGATGGTCGGGAGCGGCTCGGGATCGCCCGGGTCATCGCCATCGTCACCCCGGGCAATGCCCGCTCGCTGGCGCTGCTGGCCAAGCTGGGGCTGGTGCAGAGTCGTCTGGTGAAATTGAGCGAGGATGGGGACGCGTGTCTGCTACTGGAGGCTGGCGGAGCTGAAACCAGTCTGGTCTGAGCCAGATGGCGACAGGCTGCACTGGCAGGCTGCGGGTAGAAGGCGAGTGGTTGGACAAGGAGGGCCGCCGTGAGTTGCGGCCCTTGTGCATCGTGCGCTGCCGAAGGGCAGGCGGGATCAGTTGAGGTCTTCGATGGAGAACTCGCCGGCGATACCATCACAGGAGATGGCAAAGCCGCCGCTGAAGCGGGTGCTGAACTGGATCAGGAACGCATCGGAATCCTGCTCTTGCGGGGGCAGGTTGATGGGTTTGCTGCGACGCAGGGGTTTGTGTGTCTGTATGGCTTTCATCATGGTATTTCTCTATATAAATTAAGTGTTTGCTCCTTGTATTTGCAAATGTCAGGTCAATGGGCGTGGTCAGATCCACGCAGGAATACCCAGCCCTGTCAGGGGCGTCTGCACTGTTTCAAGGAATGCGCCAAGGACTATGCGGTTGCATAGTGAATTTGGGTGGGCAGATCGGGTCTGCACCGTGAGAGCCGGGCAACGCAGGCAGACAGCCTGACGGTTCTCAAGGCGAGTAAATCAGAAGAAGGTTATGTGGGTACTGGCAGGATTCATCTTACGTTGAAGCATTGCGAACATAAACAGGGCTGATTGACTAGCCGGCGCACACTATGGCGGCAACCTGGGCAAAAAGCAAACATTTATTGACAAAAATCGCCATGATGCCGGCCAGCCCGGCTCGCAGCGGTGTCAGGTCGCGGCCCCTGGCGTCTTGCGCGTTGTGTTTGCGGCGCTTGTCGGGCAGAGTTGGGACAATTTGATCGGTTCAAGGAGTAGAGATGAGAAACCTGGATCAGCTGGATCTGGATATCCTGGCGCACCTGTTTCGTGATGCAGGCATGACCAACAAGGACTTGGCGGCCCTGGTCGGGGTGGCGCCCTCCACCTGCCTGGAGCGGGTGCGCAAGCTGCAGCAGGATGGGGTGCTCAAGGGGGCCCACTGCGAGGTCGATCACCAGGCCCTCGGCGGTCATATCCAGGCCATGGTCTCCTTGCAACTGGCGCGCCACAGCCGCCAGATCATCGACGAGTTTCGCGATGCCATCCTGCTGCTGCCCGAGGTGATCAGCCTGTTCCACATGGGGGGCAAGGATGATTTCCTGGTGCATCTGTGCGTCGCCGACACCGAGCATCTGCGCAATTTCGTGTTCGATCACTTCACCTCCCGGGAGGAGGTGGTGCACCTCGAGACCTCCCTGGTGTTCGAGCACAGATTCAGCCGATCCCTGCCCTGTTTTCTGACCACCTGACCGCCTCGCAGACCATGAAAAAACCCGCCTGTTGGCGGGTTTTTTCATGGTACATGGCGGGCACTATCTGACGGCGGTATCGGCGTCTTCTGGGGAGCGATGGCCCCCCTGCTGGTTGGCGGCGGTCTCTGTGGTGTCGGCGGTGCGATGATTCCCCTGCTGGTTGGCGGCGGCATCGGCGGGGTCGGCGGTGCTATGGCCCCCCTGCTGGTTGGCGGCGGCATCGGCGGGGTCGGCGGTGCGATAGAGCCCCTGCTGGTAGGCCATGCTCCCCCACAGCGCCAGCCCCAGCGCCTGCTCCTTCATGGCATCTGACTGGGGGGCCGGCCGCAGGGTCTGGGCGGTCGCGTCATAGACGAAGCCTTCGGCCGCCTGCTCGGGTTGCAGTATCACCACATCCTTGCCCCGCATCAGGGCGAAGTTCTTGTCGTACTGCATGATGGCGCGTCCGGGCCAGTCGTCCGGTGTGCGGGTCAGATCCTGGCCCAGCATGGGGTAGCTGGCGCTTATGCCCATCAGGGAGAGCAGGGTCGGCGTCATGTCTATCTGGCTGACGATGCGCCTGTCCTGTTTCGGCGCTATGCCGTCCCCCACTATGACCCCGGGGATATGGAAGCGGGGGATGGGCACCAGGCTGGCGCCCCCGACCCGGCTGTCGTGATCGGCAATGACCAGGAACAGGGTGTCTTGCCAGTATTCGGATTGCTTGGCCTGCCTGAAGAACTCGCCGATGGCATAGTCGGCATACTTGGCGGCGTTGTTGCGGGTCGCCTTGGGCTGCTCGTACAGTTCGATTCGATCATCCGGGAACTCGAACGGATCATGGTTGCTGGAGCTGAACACCAGGCTGAAGAAGGGTTTGCCCTCCCGGTGCAGCGCCTCGAAGGTGTCGTTGGCCTTGGTCATCAGATCCTCGTCGGAGGCCCCCCAGGATCCCTCGAACACCGGATCCTTGAAGTCCTTCTGCTCGACTATCTGACTGAAGCCGTTGCCGAGGAAGAAGCTGCGCATGTTGTCGAAGTGACTCTCGCCGCCATAGATGAAGCTGGTGCTGTAGCCGCGCTGCTTGAGCAGATCCGCCAGGGTGAAGAAGTTGGTCTGGCTCTTGCCAAGCTTGACCACGGCCTGGGCCGGGGTCGGGGTAAAGCCGGTGACGACCGCCTCTATGCCGCGTACCGAGCGGGTGCCGGTGGCATAGAGCTGCTCGAAGGCCCAGCCCTGCCGGGACAGGGCATCTATGTTGGGGGTGAGGGGCAGGCCGCCGAGGGAGCCGACGAACTGGGCCCCCAGGCTCTCTTGCAGCAGGATCACCAGATTTTTCGGCTTGCCCTGATGGCTGGCGGGGTTGAAGCTCTGGCTCGGCAGGCTGACCGAGTCGAAGGCGGCCGCGGGACGACCGCTCTCGGCCCGGGCTATTTCGATGACCCGCTCATCCGGTAGGGTGCCGTACATGCTGGCGGCATCTTCCTCGTTGCCGAGCTGCTTGATGGCAAAGAACAGGGAGTAGGAGGAGTTGACCGTCAGGGCATTGACCAGGGGATCGTCGGCGAAGGCGACCATGGCGGGGTTGAGGGCCCTGTGCCCCAGACTGGAGCGGGCGCCGAGAAAACCGATGGCCAGGATCAAGAGGGCAAACGCCGGGCGCAGCGTCCAGCGCGGCAGCGACAGCCCGCGGAGCAGGCGCCCCGACAGACGCCAGCCACCCCAGAGGGTCAACAGGCTGACCAGGACCGCCAGCAGCAGTTCGCCCTTGCGGCCCGTCCACAGCATGGAGAGCACCTCCTTCGGATAGATGAGGTATTCGATGTAGAGACGGTTGGGCCTGACCCCGTATTCGGTGATGAAAGCCGGGGTGGAGATCTCCAGAAACACCATGAGCCAGAGGCTCAGGGTCAGCCAGACCCGCATCAGGGAGAGCCAGACCCGGCCCGCGCCGTGGGGGCCGGCCAGCAGCATGGTGAACATGGCGGGAATGCCCCACACCCAGCAGAGGGTGGCGAAGTCGACCCTGAGCCCCTGCAGCACTATGGTGCCCCAACCATCGACCGCGCTGACGCGATCCGCCTGCCAGAGGGCAAGGCCGAGGCGGGAGAGACTGAACAGACAGAGGGCGAGCAAGGAAAAACAGGCAAACGGCCAGAAAGGGCCGAGCCATCGTTTGAGCTGATTCATTTGGATTCCTGATATGAGTCTGTATATGCCTGTTTCCTCAGGCATTATTTTATTGTCGTTGGTAAGACATGGGGAAAAGGGAAAGGTTGCGTGTCCCTGTCATTTAAATGGATCTTTTGCCCTGAGCATCGGTTTGTCGCGCCTGGCGATCAGGGGGGCGGGCAGCATAAACGACTGGGAAAACTGTGATCCCGCCTGTACAGCGAGGAGGGGGGCCTGCCTATAATGGCGCCGAATTTTCTCAATCGGAGCCGAAGGATGCCGGTCTTCATCGATGTGGAGTATGTGCAGGGCGGGCGCCTGTTCGTGGTGCTGTCAGACGGCACCACCGGGGTGCTGGATCTCACCCCCTGGCGCAGCCAGCCCCTGTTCGCGACGCTGGATACGGATCGGCGCTGTGCCCGGGTCTTCATCAATCGCCGTCACCAGCTGGAGTGGCCCTCTGGCTGCACCCTGTCGGCCCATGATGTCTACCACCTGATCAAGCCCATCGACGAGCGCGAGGCCTTCCCCGATCGCAGTCCAGGCTGAGTGTGGCAGGCTAACGCCTTGAGTCAGGTAACGTTTTCAGTCACAGACCCGCTTTGGCGAGGCCGCTATCATGGCCTCAGGGTGGCGCATTTTGCGCCAATCTCACCACAGCGGGAAGATAACAATGAAACATGGAACGTTGCGTCGTGGCGGCCTCATCGGGGCCGCCCTGTTACTGTCGGCGTGTGGCGGCGGGGGATCCGGCGGCGAGCCCCAGCCCCTCGTCACCAACCCGTTGCCGGCCACCGCCAGCCGCGCCTGCCATGGCGATGACCAGCCCGCCTGCAACCTGCGCACCTATCAGGTGATGGTGGAGTCCTTCGTCGATGGCGACGGCAGCGCCGACTACGGCGTCGGCTACGGCCCCTCCCGGCACAACGGCGATCTGCAAGGGATCATCGACAGCCTGGATCACATCAAGAGCCTCAACGTCAATGCCATCTGGCTGACCCCTGTGTTCGACTCCTGTGCCGGTCAGGGCGGGGACGACAGGCTGGATGCCACCGGTTATTTTGCCTGCGATTTTTTCAACGTGGACCCCCACTTCGGCAGCAACGCCCGGCTCAAACAGCTGGTGGACGCGGCCCACCAGCGCGGGCTTTATGTCTTCCTCGACGGCGTGTTCGGCCACGTCAACAGCGCGGGAGTGAGCAAGCCCTCCCCCGAGGGCCGGCTGCCCGCCCTCAAGAGCGGCGGCGCCGGCTACCCGGGTCAGCTGGTGGATTACGACCAGCCCGAGAGTCTGGCCTACTTCAAGGAGGTGGCCCGCTACTGGATAGAGCAGGTCGGCATCGATGGCTGGCGCCTCGATCAGGCCTATCAGTTGGGGCTGGACGATTGGCGCGCCATCCGCACCGAGGTGGAGCGGGCCAGCGCGGCGCGCAAGGCCGCCGGCCAGCAGTGGGGCACCCTCGGCTACATGGTGGGGGAGGTGTGGAAGGGAGCCGACGAGATCCGCGCAGAGGCTTATGGCAGCAGCGACAACCCGGCGCTCGCCTCGGCGTTCGACTTCCCGCTGCGCTACGGTATCGTGCAGGCGCTGGCGGTGGAGGAGTCCGGCAAGGGCGGCCAGGGGGCCGGCGTGCTCGACGCCAGCTGGAACAAGCTGGAGAACTACCCCAATCACGCCATGCCGAACCTGATGCTGGGCAACCATGATCTGGTGCGCTTCGGCGATCTGCTGGAGCGCGGCAACTTCAATCAGGCGGACTACTGGCAGCGCCACAAGGCGGCCTTCAGCTTCCTGGCGGCCCGCTCCGGCCCCATTACCTTCTACTATGGCGAGGAGTTTGGCGACGAGGTGCCGGGCTTTGCTGCCCAGGTGAGCGGCGACTGTGCGGCCCAGGGTCTGTGCGACGATCACGTGGCCCGCAGCGACGGCAAGGTGCCCGGCGTCACCGGCTTCGTGCCGAGCAGCGAGCAGGCCGAGCTCAGGCAGTGGCTGAGCGACTTGCTGGCCCTGCGCGCCAAGCACCCGGCCCTCTATCGGGGGGAGCGGGTCAAGCTGGTGGCCGAGGGCAGCGTCTATGGCGACATCAAGCAGACGGCGGCGGAGCAAATCGTCTACCTGCTCAACGTCTCCACCACGCCCCAGAGCTACAGCCTGCCTCTGGCCAAGCTGCGCAGCGGCAGCGCCCTGGTGGACCTGCAGAGCGGCGAGCGCCTGGCCATGGGGGGCAGCAGCTTGACGGTAGATCTGCCGCCCCTCACCGGACGCCTGCTGCGGCTGGAGTAGCCGAGCCTTGCTATGAACAGAAAAGGGCCCCAATGGGGCCCTTTTTGATGGCGGCTGGTTTACCTCAGCCGAGCCAGGGGCGCGCCCAGGCGGGTGAGCAGCAGGCTGTCGAGCAGCCAGATCACCAGCATGGAGGCGCCGACCAGGGGGAAGGCGAGGCCAAGCAGGATCAGCAACACCAGGGCGCCACGCAGGGAGGGCAGCGGACTGGGCAGGGGAGGCACCCCGAGGCGACCCGCCGGACGACGGCGCCACCAGATCCAGAGGCCGCTGACCGAGCTCAGCAAGATCATCAGGCAGATGAGCAGCATGGCCAGCTGATGGGGCCAGCCGTACATCTTGCCCATGTGCAGCATGACGCCGGTCTCGACCGCCTTGGCGACCGGGCCGTAATCCTGCCAGCGCACATCGGCCAGCACCTTGCCGCTGTATTGATCCAGGTGCAGGGTGGCATCGTTGCGCGGGTCGTCGGCAAAGACAGAGAGGGTGAATACCCCTCTGGATCCCGCTGGCGGCGTGATGCTGTAACCGGGTTGCACCTGGCGACCGGAGGCGGTTGCCACCACCTGTTGCCAGCTGATGCGGCCGGGTTCGGCCGGGGCGGCGGCATGGCCCATGGCACTGTGGTCATGGGTCGCGGATTCCGGCATGGGCAGGGTTTCCACTGCCCAGGGCACCGTCTGTTCATGGGCGTGATTCAGGGTACGGGTGAGCGGGGTGGAGGTGGGGACCTGGTTCCACATCTGGGCCGGGAAGCGGTTCCAGACCCCGGCGAACTTGTCCCCCCACAAACCGGTCCAGGTCATGCCGGTCAGCAAGAGCAGTATGAGGAAACCGGCGCCCCAGAAGCCAACCACGGCGTGCATGTCGCGCCACCAGAGGCGGCCCTTCTGATCCCGCCTCGGCCAGCGCAGCCCCTGCATGCCGGGCCCCTTGCGGGGCCACCACAGATAGAGACCCGTGCCGACCAGCACCAGGCCCCAGCCGGCGGCGAGCTCGATCAGTCGATCCCCTGTGGTGCCCAGCATGAGGTCGGCGTGCAGGGCGCGCGCCATGGCCTGCAGGTTGTAGCGATTGTCCTGGCTGCCGAGCAGGGTGCCGCGGATGGGGTCGATGAAGAGGGTCAACTCCTGGCCCTGATGGCGAACCACCAGCTGATCGCTGCGATCCGGCGCCGGGGCGGGGATGTATTTCACTATCTCGCTGCCGGGCAGGGAGCCGTGAGCCTTGTTGACCAGGAAGTCGGCATCCATGCGCTGCTGGCCAGGGGTGACGGTCTGCAGCTCGGCATACATGAGGCGATCGAGCTGGGGCTGAAACAGATAGATGATCCCGGTCAGGGAGAGCAGGATCAGGAAGGGGGCCACAAACAGACCGGCATAGAAGTGCCAACGCCATATTCTCTGATAACGACTGACATCCTGATTATTCACACGACACTCCTGGGGAAGAGGGTAAACCTTATGGCTGGTGGAAGGTTTGGCGTGCGCATCATAGCAGCAGGGTTTTGTTAACTGCAATGTTACAAGGTGCGGCAGCCAGGGCCGCTGACGGATGAGAAAGGCGCGGGCACCGCACGGCTGGCATCTTGGTGTCAAAATCATCAGAATGGCGACCGAAACAAGCCGCGAGAGGGATGCAGGGTGCAGGTGCATGGTCAGTTCGAGATGGAACAGGTGGGGCGGATATTGATATGTCGGCCGAAGGGGCCCTTCAATCTGGCCGGAGCCAGATCCTATGAGGCCGATTTTCAGGCCAGGGTGCAGGGGTTGGGTAGTGCTGCCTGGGCCGTGCTCGAAGATGCCACCGAGTTCGAGGGGGCAGGGCCCGAGGTGCTGGCGCATTTTCGTAACCAGTTTGCCTGGTGTGCCGCCCATGGCTGCGCATACCTGGCCGTGGTGCTATCGGGTCATTTCAAGCGCTATCTGGCCGAGCAGGTGTGTGGTGCCTTGCCGTTCAAGGCCATCCATTACACGCAAAGGGCCGATGAGGCATTACGCTGGCTGGAGCAACAGCTGGGGGCTGAGTCGAACGGCCTCACGCCAGCTTGATAAACCACTTGTCCCGCTCGTCGACGCAACCTGGTTCGCCCATCTCGCATTCACGGCAGATGAGTGGCCGCACCTCACGGGGCGAGCAGATGGCGGCATCTGGGCCTCACGCCAGCTTGATAAACCACTTGTCCCGCTCGTCGACACAGTCGGGCTCGCCCATCTCGAACTCGCGGCAGATCAGCGGCCGCACCTCGTAGATGCGGCACATCATGGTGTTGCGGTCGAGGGCCGCGCACCAGCCATCTTCCAGCCGGCGCATCACGGGGATTTCCCCTTCCCTGTCGAGCACATAGCGATCCGGCACGCCGGTATCGGTAAAGAGCATCACTTCGAGGCGGCAGCAGCAGGCTTCGCAGTTCTGGCAGCTCACGTCGGTTTGGATTGCTTGGGTCATGGTGCCTGTCTTGCCGCATGGCGGCATCGAAATATATGAAACAGGCGCCTGTCAGGCGCCTGTGGTCTGGCTAAGGGCTTGTGAAGAACCTTAGCCCAGTTTGCGGGCGCGGTAGGTGCGCCCCTTGATCTTGCCTTCCTGCAGCCGCTTGAGGGCGGCGCTCGCCACCTGACGCTTGACCGCCACGTAGGAGTACTGCTCGGAGATCTGGATCTTGCCCACATCGGCGCCGGCAATGCCACCTTCGCCGGTCAGGGCGCCCAGGATGTCACCGGCCCGCACCTTGGTCTTGCGACCCGCATCGATGGAGAGGGTCACCATCTGCGGTGCTATCGGCTTGATGTCGCGGCCAATGGTGTCGAGATCCCCCAGCGGCATCGGCGCCTGCTGGTACTCCTCGATCAGGTTGACGCGCTGGGCTTCGTTGGGCTGATACAGGCTCAGGGCCAGGCCCTGCTGGCCGGCACGACCGGTACGACCGATGCGGTGCACATGCACTTCAGGGTCATAGGTCAGCTCGTAGTTGATGACGGCGCCCAGCTCTTTGATGTCGAGGCCCCGGGCCGCTACGTCGGTCGCGACCAGTATGGTGGCGCTGCCGTTGGCAAAGCGCACCAGCACCTGATCCCGCTCCCGCTGTTCCAGATCGCCGTTCAGCGCCAGGGCCGAGAAGCCCTTGGCGGCCAGGTGATCGGCCACGTCGTTGCAGGCGCGCTTGGTGTTGCAGAACACCACGCAGGAGCTCGGCTGATGGTGGCTCAGCAGCCAGGTGAGGGCGTCGAGGCGCTGACCGGCGGGCACTTCATACAGCTTCTGTTCGATGGCGCTGCCCTCGTGCAGGGACTCCACGCTTACCTCCACCGGGTTGCGCTGCACACCGCGGCTCATCTGGGCTATCCCTTCCGGGTAGGTGGCGGAGAACAGCAGGGTCTGACGGCGCTCGGGGGCATGGCTGATGACGCGGTTGATGTCTTCGCCAAAGCCCATGTCCAGCATGCGATCCGCTTCATCCAGCACTAGCGTCTCCAGGCTGGAGAGCTCCAGGGTACCCTGCTCCAGGTGCTTGAGGATGCGCCCCGGGGTACCGACGGCGATGTGGGCGCCGAAGCTCAGGGTGGCGGACTGAGGTGCGGTCGGGGTGCCGCCACACAGGGTCACCAGCTTGACGTTGGGCAGGGCGCGGGCCAGACGACGGATCTCCTGAGCCACCTGATCTGCCAGTTCGCGGGTCGGACAGAGCACCAGAGCTTGTACGTCGACACGGTTGACGTTGAGGCGGGAGAGCAGGCCGAGGGCGAAGGCGGCAGTCTTGCCGCTGCCGGTTTTTGCCTTGGCAATCAGGTCTTTGCCTTCGAGTACCAGGGGCAGGCTCTGGGCCTGGATCGGGGTCATCTGCAGGTAACCCAGGCTGGTGAGGTTCTCTTGCAGGGCGGGGGAGAGATTGAGGCTGCTAAATTCGCTGTTGTTCACAAAAGGACTCTATTTACGGAGAAAACGGGGATGCGTCATGCGCTAAGGGCGCGCATTGTACCAGAACCCGGTGCGGGATGCGGTGAATTTTTGAACGCTTGCGCCGAAGAGAGGAATGGGGCCCGGCTTTGGCGCCAGCGCCATGAAAAAGGGCTCCGTAACGGAGCCCTTCGAGTGGGAAGTGAGGGGGCGCTAGAGGCAATCGGCGAGGGCGGTCACGGTGCCGCTCAAGCCATCCTTGCTGGCGCCATAGGTGACGGCATCGCTCAACAGCACGGTTCTGGTCGAGCCGAGGTTGACGCTGATGGGGGCGCCGTCCTGGGTCCAGCTCGCCACGTTGGTGAGATCCTGGCTCGAGCCGTTGTTGTATAGACCCGTGGCCTGCAGGCTGATCAGGTTGGCGACCGGGATCCCCAGCAACTCGACCACCAGCCCCTTGGTGCAGGTCACCGTCAGGCTGCTCAGCGAGGCGGCAGACACCGTAAATGCCTGGCTGCCACTGACGCCGGAGTAGGTGCCCGTGATGGTGGCCGCGCCCGGGCCGACGGCGGTGACCAGGCCTTGCTGGGTCACGGTCAATACGCTGCTGTTGCTGCTGACCCAGCTGGTGAGGTTGGTCACGTCCTGCGGGGTGCCCACGCCGCTCAGGCCGGCCTGGGCGGAGAGTTGCACGCTGGTGCCGACGATCAGTGTGCCCGAGCTGCCGCCCGCAATGGCCATCGTGTTGACCACAGAGGGGGCCGCCGTGATGGGGGCCGTCGGCAGGCTGTTGATGCCATTGAGGCTGGCGCTGATGGTGGCCGTGCCGCTGCTGGCCTTGGCCTCTATCCGCCCCTTGTTCGACAGGTTGCCAACGGCGATCACGCTCGGGTGGCTGCTGCTCCACTGGGCCTGATCGGTGACATCGACCGGCGTCGCCGAGTTGGAGTATTTGGCGAAGGCCCTCAGCTGACGCTGGATCCCGAAGGGCAGGTCACTGAGATCCCCCTGTACCGTCAGGCTGTCCAGGCTGGGATTGCCGACGTTGAGGGTGACAGTGTTGCTGATCCCCCCTACTTCGGCCGTCAGGGTCACGGAGCCGGGCAACAGGCTGGTGACCAGCCCATTGACCACGGTCGCCACCAGCGGATTGCTGCTGCTCCAGTTCGCCTGACTGGTGACATCCACCACCAGACCGTTGTTATAGACGGCATTGACCCTGAGCTGGGAGAGCAGCCCGGCGACCAGGTTGACGGGGACATCCAGGATATCGAGGTGATCCAGGGTGGCTGAGGTGATATCCAGCTGTGCCAGGTTGCTGTCGATGCCGTTCAGGGTGGCCTTGACCGTGCCCCCCACAGTGGGCAGCAGGGCCGTCAGCAGACCGTCGGCACTCACCAGGGCGGCATCGACCGGGGCGACCGTCCAGGCCACCAGATCCGTGATGTCCGAGGTGGTGCCGTTATCGAACAGACCGACGGCCACCAGGGGCTGGGTCAGATCTTCAATCAGGCTGATGACGGGCGGGGTGAGCTGGATACCGGTCAGCACGGTGGACGTGACCGCGATGGTCAGTGCCTTAGACTGCCCTGCGTAGTTGGCGGTGATGCTCGCGCTCCCCGGTGCCACGGCGGTGATGAGCCCGCTGGGGGAGACGGTGGCGACCCCGGTATTGCTGCTGTTGGGGGCCGACAGGGCGGTCACGTTCTGGCTGCTGCCATCGCTGAAGGTGGCGCTGACGGTCAGCTGGGTGGTCGTGCCGACGGGCAGGGTGTTGAGCAGGGCTGTCGTGCTCAGTTCCAGGCCATCGTTGACCAGGGTGGCACTGGTGACAGTGACCAGTATGGTGGCGCTTTGTCCGCCGAGGGTTCCCGTGATGGTGGCGGTACCCGGGGCGATGGCGCTGACCAGGCCGGTATGCAAGCCGACGGTGGCAACGGCCCCATTGCTGCTGGTCCAGCTGACATTGGTGGTGACATCACGGCTGCTGCCGTCACTGTAGCTGCCTCTGGCCGCGAGTTGGCCGGTCAGGCCGGCGGCCAGGGTCAGGGGCGGGGTGGTAATGGTCAAGCCGCCCCCGTTGAGGATGGCGCTGGTGACCGTGACCAGGATGGTCGCCGTCTGGCCATCCAGGGTGCCCGTGATGGTGGCGGTGCCGGGGGTGACGGCGCTGACCAGGCCGCTGGGGCTCACTGTGGCCACGGCGGTATTGCTGCTGGACCAGGCGACACTGGCAGTGACATCACGGCTGCTGCCGTCACTGTAGCTGCCTCTGGCCGCGAGTTGGCCGGTCAGGCCGGCGGCCAGGGTCAGGGGCGGGGTGGTGATGGCCAGGCCTCCCGTATTGAGGGTGGCGCTGGTGACGGTGATCAGCAGGGTTGCGCTCTCGGCGCCCAGGGTGCCCGTGATGATGGCGGTACCCGGAGCGACGGCGGTGACCAGACCGGTGGCGCTGACAGTGGCGACGGACGGATCGTCGCTGCTCCAGCTGACATCGGCGCTGACATCCCGGCTGCTGCCGTCGCTGTAGCTGCCGTTGGCAGTGAGCTGTCCGGTCAGACCGACGGCCAGGGTCAGCGGGGGGACCGTGATGGTGAGCCCGCCCGCATTGAGGGTGGCACTGGTGACCGTGACCTGGAGGCTGGTGCTCTCACCGTCCAGGGTGCCCGTGATGGTGGCTGTACCGGGAGCGACGGCGCTGACCAGACCGGTCAAGCTCACGCTGGCAACGAGGGGGTCACTGCTGGTCCAGCTGACGCTGGCGGTGACGTCGATGGTGCTGCCATCGCTGTAGTTGCCCGTGGCGGCGAGCTGGGCCGTCAGGCCGGCGGCCAGGGTCAGGGGCGGGGTGGTAATGGTCAGGCCACCGCTATTGAGGGTGGCATTGGTGACGGTCAGGTTGATGCTGCCCGTGACCCCCAGCAGGCTGGCCGAGAGGGTGCTGGCTCCGGGGGTCAGCGCACTGACGAGCCCCAGGTTGCTGATGGTGGCAACGTTGGTGGCACTGCTGAGCCAGGCGACCTGGCTGGAGACGTCCTGAGTGGTCTGATCGCTGAGCTGGGCCATGGCGACCAGCTGGCCACTCATGCCCTTGGCCAGGGTCAGGGAGGAGGGGAGGATCTGGATCTGGCTGATGGTGGCATTGGTGACCGAGATGCTGATCTGCCCGGTCACCTCCTGCAATCCGGCGGTGACGGTGGCGACGCCGACGGCCTTGCCCGTCGCCTCTCCCTTGTTGTCGACCGTGAGCACCTCGGGCTTGTTGCTGGTCCAGCTGGCCTGGGACGAGACATCCTTGACGCTGCCATCCGAGAAGGTGGCCCTGGCGGTGAGCCGTTGCTTGAGCCCCTTGGCCAGGGTGGGAGGGGAGGTGCTGATCTGGATCCGGGTGACGATGGCATTGGTCACCTCGAACCTGGACTCATTGCTTGTCTTGCCCTGATGGCTGGCCGAGATGATCGCCTGTCCCAGACCGTGGGTCTTGGCCATCCCGGCCTCATCGACCGTCACTATGGCGGTGTCTGAACTGGCCCAGGTCACCTCTTTGGTGAGATCCGCCGTGGTGCCATCGCTGTAAGTCCCGATGGCCTGATACTGGCTGTTGATGCCCATGGGGACCCGGGGATCCACGGCCCCGCGGGCCCCGGATCCTGTGTCATCGGCGGTGATCTGGAGGCTGCTCAATGTCTTGGCTGAGCCTGGACTCGGGGTGCTGGCATCGTCGCCTCCCCCTCCTCTACCGCCGCCGCAGGCATATAAGGTGAGTGTGAAAAGAAATGGGAGTAATATATTCAGCATCCTGCTCATGGTATTTCTCCTTGTCATTGTTCAATCGGAATCAATTAATATGAGTGCGCATTTTTTTGGGCAAAAATATCCCATCACCATCCTCTTGAATTAATGGCGGCTGTATCGTCCATGTGTTTTTTAATAGCGGCAGAGTATTGCGTCACCGAGCGCCGCCGCTTGAGAGGGCAGCTCCATAGGCATTAAGCCGCACAAAGAATAAGGATTTCGTCCTTGTACCCCTATTTACATAAGCAATGCCCTCATCAAGCAATATCTATTGAGTTATATATTAATGTGAGTGATTTATATGTTTAGGTGAGAGGGGGATATCTGTCCAATTGCTATTGATATAATAAAAATTAGTGATTTTCTGGAAGCCTGCTACCCAGATGATAATAGATCCAGAGTGGTGTTGATGGAGTCCCTTTATGGCCATGCAGGCGGGCGAGCAGGGTGGGAAATAGAGGTTGGTCCCCCTCAGTAAGTCCAGTAACCCGCGATCAGCAGGCTCAGGGTGCAAAAACCTGTCTCCATGGCTCCGCCGCTGGGCAGGGGCCAGCCGGGCAGGCGAAAACGTCGCTTCATGGGCCAGAACAAGGGGATGCCTGCGGGGGTGAGCCAGTCCCCCAGCAGGTGACTCAGGTAGCCCAGGATCAGGGCATCCTTGACCGCGGCGGGCATCAGGCCGGTCATGGCATCGCTGCCCAGCCCCCAGGCACAGAGCGCGACGGCCAGCAGGCTGTGGGTGAACCCCCTGTGGCCGAACAGGCGGGAGAGGGGCACAGAGATCCAGCGCACCCTCTGTCCCAGCACCGATTTGGGATGGTCGAGGTCCGGCAGCAGGGAGGTGGCCAGGGCGGCCAGCACGGTCTGGCCAAGATTGGCATCGGCCAGGGCTGGGGTGAGTGGCAGCTTGTGAGCCAGCAGGGCGCAGGTCACAGCAAACAGCAGATGCCCTTGGGCGGTCATGGTGGTTACGGCATGGGGAAATGGCGGCGCATCTTACCAGTGTCGTGGGCCATTGCAGCAAAAATCGGGCCGACCCTGTCATTCGCGGCTGGGATCTGCCGCCTCTATCCCCATGACCCCCGTGTTACCCCGCACCATGGCGCGCAGCCGATAGCAGTGGATGAGCCTGTGCCTCAGGGTCACCAGGGCCCGGTGTTATGCGCTAGCGGTGTAAACCCCTCAGGGCAGTGACGAGGATCTCCTGGGCCTCCTCCATCCTGTTCGCTTCCCTGAAGGGCGGCAGCGCCAGGCGTCAGGACGCAAGGAAGCGTGCAGCCTCGGGGTCAGCTCAACTTGCCCTTGAGCAACCATTTGTCGAGGGCGTTGGCGAAGCGCTGCTTGTCGGCGGCGTTGAAGGGGGGCGGGCCGCCGGTCTGCACCCCGGCCGAGCGCAGCTCCTCCATGAAGTTGCGCATGCCGAGCCTGGCCTGGATGGTCTCCCGGGTGTAGATCTCGCCGCGGGGATTGAGGGCCTCGCCGCCGGCGTCTATGACCCAGGAGGCGAGGGGAATGTCCCCGGTGATCACCAGATCGCCCGGTGTAACCTGCTGGGCGATGACATGATCCGCCACGTCGAATCCCTTCGCCACCTGCTGGGTCTTGATGTAGGGGGAGGGGGGCACCCTCAGCCCCTGATTGGCCACTAGCGTGGTGACGACCCGGGCGCGGTGGGCGGCGCGGTAGAGGATCTCCTTGACCGGAAGGGGGCAGGCATCGGCATCGACCCAGATGGGCATGGTGGTATCTCCAGGCAGTGATGAGGGCGCATCTTACCACGGCCAGGGCTGAGACGGTCCCGGCTTTGGTGTAAGCTGGGCCACTGCTGCCCCGGCCCCGCCGAGGCATCTCATCAATCAAGGAGGTGGCGTGGATCGGGTACCCAGTGAGCTTATCTATGGTCTGAGTCTGGACGGCAAGGGGGGCATGCAACCCCTGGCGGCCGATGCGCAGCTGCCCGCGAGCCAGCCGAGCTGGCTGCACCTGGATTACGGCAACCCCGAGGCGGCCCGCTGGCTGTTGCAGACCCCCCTGCTGGGGGAGGCGGCCCGGGAGGCCCTGCTCGGCCAGAGCAATCGCCCCAAGCTGGTGCGCATGGGGGAGACGGTGCTGCTGATCCTGCGGGGCATCAATCACAACCAGGATCACAGGCCCGAAGAGATGGTGGCCCTGCGCATCTTCATCACCCCGGACCTCATCATCAGCAGTCGCCGTCGCCCCCTGCTGTCGGAGAAAGATGTCTATGAGCAGCTGCGGCTGGAGGCCGGGCCCGACAACCCGGCGGACTGGCTGGTGGAGATCTGCGACGCCCTCACCGACAGGGCGGGGGAGTTCGTGGAGGAGCTGCACGATCAGATCCTGACCATAGAGGAGCAGGTGCTGGAGCGGGAGCTGCCGACCATGGGCCGCCTGGCGCGCATTCGCAAGCAGCTCATCATGATCCGCCGCTACCTCTCCCCCCAGCGGGATCTCATCGCCCGCCTCGCCAGCGAGAAGATCGGCTGGTTTGACGAGGATGACAGGCGCCGCCTGCTGGACATCGCCGACCGGCTGCGCCGCTGGCTGGACGATCTGGATGCCGGCGTGGCGCGCACCGCCGTGCTGGCGGACGAGATCAACAACATGGTGGCCGAGGCGACCAACCGCCGCGCCTACCAGATGTCGGTGATGGCACTGCTGTTCCTGCCAGCCAGCTTCCTGACCGGCCTGTTTGGCATCAACCTGGGGGGCATGCCAGGGGCACAGAGCCCCGTCGCCTTCTGGGTGTTCTGCGCCAGCCTGGGTGGCCTGGCGCTGGCGCTGGCCCTCTGGCTCAAACACAGACGCTGGTGGTGACCATGACTTTATGGCAATCGTTCGGGCTGACCCTGCTGGTGCTGCTGGGCCATGGCATCATCAGGCGGATCATCAGGCGCAGCCTGCTGGCCCTGGGGCGCCATAAGCAGGTGAGCGAGAATCGAGTGCTCTATGTGGAGCATGTGTTCCATTTCCTGCTCGGCAGCGCCACCCTGCTGATCCTGGCGGGGGTGTGGGGCCTCGACTTCTCCCGGCTGGTGGTGCTCGCCTCCTCCTTCTTCGCCGTGCTCGGGGTCGCCATGGTGGCCCAGTGGTCGATCCTCTCCAACATCACCGCCAGCATCACCATCTTCTTCGCCTTCCCCTACCGGATAGGCGACCGGATCCGCATCCTCGACAAGGATGATTCCGTGACCGGCGTCATCACCGAGATTGGCCTCTTCTATCTGAGGGTGCGGGACGACAATGGCGACCTGGTCACCTACCCGGCCAACCTGATCCTGCAAAAACCGGTGCGCCGGCTGGAATCGCCTCCCCAGGTGCCGAGCCAGCCGGAGTAAGGCGGCCTGCATGGGCCAAAAAAAGACCCCGCCTCGGCGGTAATGCCGATCAGTTAAGGATCCATTGACCGATCCTCCTGATGTGTAAAAATCCGAAACCTGTTGATTTGGTTTCGGATTTTTTATGCG